>JANLYD010000043.1:0-8975 GCA_031365465.1 Hyphomicrobiaceae bacterium | reverse complement strand
GCACCTGAACGGCGGAAACGACCGCGATTGATATTCAGCAATCGGCCCGCCGTTCAGGTGCCTGTCCCCAATGAGTGTGGTCGATCCGGCACGCCACCAGAGCGGAACTGTCGAGGCGGTGATGGAACCTGTTCAACCATCGACGCAGCGTCGCTAAGGTTTGCGTCAATGGAATCAAATCTGGAGACCTCTCATGTTTAGCCACCCCCTGCGTTTGGCGGCGATGTTCGGTATAGCGACGCTGGCACTCGTTCTCGCCTCCGCCAACAGCCACGCCGCGACCCGCAAATCCTGCGTGCTGGCCGGCGGCGAAGCGACGATGATCACGAAAGATTTGGCAACGTTCATGGCCAACGCCGCACTCAAGAATTCCATCAAAGGCATGAATGCGACCGCGGTCGGTGCCGTAAACTTGAAGTGCAACGATCCAGCGCCTCTCACCTATTGCAAGGCACAGCAGCGCGCCTGCAAGTAAGCACGCGACGATTAGCCATGCAGCACAAATGCCAACGGCGCGCCCCATAGGGACGCGCCGTAAAACGTTGCAGAATGTGGGCTTCGGCAATCAGTTCAGCAGGTCTTTCAGCTTCTTGGCCGGCGTGAACTTCGGCACGTTGGCGGCAGGGATCTGGATGGTCTTGCCGGTCGCGGGGTTGCGGCCTTCACGAGCTTTACGCTTCGCGACCTTGAAGGTGCCGAAATCAGGAATGCGGATATCGCCGCCGCTCTTCATCGAATGCGCGATCTGCGTGATCATCGCCTCGACGGCATCTTTTGCCTTGTCTTTGGTCATGTCGCACTTCTCGGCGACGGCATCGATCAAATCTTGCTTGCTCACGTAATCACTCCTGCAGTTGAGGGGGATGGGAAACAGGTCGACGCCAAGCTAGGCACGGCTCATCTCCTGTCGTTCACGCTGCCGGCAACTTGAACCCGAACCGACACGGGACAACATCAAGTGAACCTTCAGGGCAGCGTACGCATCTTGGTCGGCGGCAGAATAGGCGGATCACCGCAGCAGGCCCGACGACCGAAGTTCCGTTAGCGAAAAACGCCCAAAATGCCCACCCGTCAAGCGCAAAAAACGCTTGTGAACCCAGAAAACACGGGCTTTTGACGAGATATTCACGACATCGATCACTCAACTGTTTGCACGTGGCCTGCTTTGTAACGTCCACTGACAATGCTGTGATCAATCGTGCATTGCGAGCGCACACCCTCACTGATGATCTGTCCCCGTCGCGACCAGCGTTTTGGGCGACCGATCTTGTTCCGGAAATTTTTGAGGTGTACTCATGAAATCGACCATCTTGACCGCAACAGTCCTCGTCTTGTCCCTGGCCGTCACTGCGTCCGCAACTCCCGCATCAGCGAGAAGATCGAGCCAGCAGTACGGCATGAACGACGGCAAATATAATCTGAAGAGCACCACCGGCATTCAGAAATTCTGGCTCTTCGGCTCCGGCGTGACCTCGCGATGAGGTAATGCAAAAGGGCCCCGCGATGCAGGGCCCTTCGCTTGTCACCGGCACGTCAACCCGTCGCTGACTTAATGCGCAATCGGACGACTGCCACCGGCTTTGTCGTCTTTGGCGGCGACGGCAGCGGGCGGTTCGACCCACGTAATCGCCTCCGGCATGCGTACCAACGCGACGCGCAACGCATCCTCGACACGCGCAACCGGCCTGATGTCGAGCTTCTGCTTCACTTCATCGGGAATGTCGGCGAGATCTTTGACATTCTCGTCTGGGATAATAACCGTCTTGATGCCCGCACGCAGCGCCGCCAACAGCTTCTCCTTCAAGCCGCCGATCGGCAACACGCGGCCACGCAGGCTGATTTCGCCTGTCATCGCCACATCCTTGCGCACCGCGATACCCGTCAGGATCGAGATGATCGACGTCGCCATGGCAACGCCGGCCGAAGGTCCGTCTTTTGGCGTCGCTCCCTCCGGCACGTGCACGTGAATATCGCGCGTTTCGAAGATTGGCGGCGGAATGCCGAACTCCTGCGACCGCGACCGCACGTAAGCCTGTGCAGCCTGGATCGATTCCTTCATGACATCACGCAGGTTGCCGGTCACCGACATCTTGCCTTTACCTGGCATCAGCACGCCTTCGATGGTCAGGATTTCCCCGCCCACTTCCGTCCATGCCAAGCCAGTGACGACACCGACCTGATCTTCGAGTTCCGCCTCGCCATACCGATATTTCGGCACGCCGAGATAGCTCTCTACATTCGCAGCCGTGACCTTCACGCTCTTCTTCGACGAGGTCATCAATTCCTTGACGGCCTTACGCGCCAGCTTGGCGATCTCGCGCTCGAGACTGCGCACGCCCGCTTCCCGAGTATAGCGGCGAATGAGGATCTCGAGCGCCGCATGGTCAACCGACCATTCCGCACTCTCCAGCCCATGCGCCTGCATCTGCCCAGGAATGAGATGCCGCTTGGCGATCTCCACCTTTTCATTCTCGGTGTAACCCGCGAGCCGGATGATCTCCATGCGGTCCATCAACGCCGGCGGAATGTTCAGCGAGTTGGCCGTCGTCACGAACATCACGCTGGACAGGTCATAGTCGACCTCCAGATAATGGTCGTTGAACGTCGCATTTTGCTCCGGATCGAGAACCTCCAACAGCGCCGCAGCCGGATCGCCGCGGAAATCCTGGCCCATCTTGTCGATCTCATCGAGCAAGAACAGCGGATTGGTACGCTTCGCTTTCTTCATCGACTGGATGACCTTGCCGGGCATCGAACCGATGTACGTGCGGCGATGACCGCGAATCTCCGCTTCGTCACGCACGCCGCCGAGGCTCATGCGCACGAACTCGCGGCCCGTGGCATTCGCGATCGACTTGCCAAGCGACGTCTTACCGACGCCGGGAGGCCCGACGAGGCAGAGGATCGGCCCCTTCAATTTGTTGGTGCGCGTCTGCACTGCGAGATATTCGAGGATGCGCTCTTTGACCTTCTCGAGACCGTAGTGCTCGGTATCGAGAACCAACTGCGCCTCGGCCAGATCCTTCTTTACCTTGCCCTTGACGCCCCACGGGATCGACAGCAGCCATTCGAGATAGTTGCGAACGACCGTTGCTTCCGCCGACATTGGGCTCATTTGCTTGAGCTTTTTGAGCTCTGCAAGCGCCTTGTCCTTGGCTTCCTTGGTGAGCTTGGTGCTCTCGATTTTCTCCTCGAACTCGACGATGTCGTCGCGCTCTTCGCCGTCGCCAAGCTCCTTCTGAATGGCCTTCATCTGCTCATTCAAATAGTACTCGCGTTGCGTCTTCTCCATCTGCCGCTTGACGCGACTACGGATTTTCTTCTCGACCTGCAGAACCGAGATCTCGCTTTCCATCAGCGTGTAAACTCGCTCCAGCCGCTCAGCAACCGTACCGATTTCGAGGATATCCTGCTTCTCGGAAATCTTGATGGCCAAGTGCGAGGCAATCGTATCCGCCAGCTTCGAGTAGTCCTCGATCTGGCTGACCGTACCCAGCACTTCCGGCGAGATTTTCTTGTTGAGTTTGACGTAGTTCTCGAACTGACTGACAGCCGAACGCGCCAACGCTTCGATCTCGTCCTTGGCACCGGTGTTCTCTGGCAACCGTACGACTTCGGCTTCGAAGAAGTCCGTGCGGCTCGTGAACTTGTTGATACGCGCGCGTGCGCCACCTTCCACCAGCACTTTCACCGTGCCGTCGGGAAGTTTCAGCAACTGCAACACCGACGCCAACGTGCCGATCTGGAAAATGGCATCTTGCGCGGGATCGTCGTCACCGGCGTTCTTCTGCGCCGCAAGCAGGATCTGTTTGTCGGCACGCATGACTTCTTCGAGCGCATTGATCGACTTTTCGCGACCCACGAAAAGCGGCACGATCATATGCGGAAAAACGACAATATCGCGCAGCGGCAGCACCGGGAACACGTCCTTGGCAGCCTTGTCTTTTGTCTTTGGTTCATCGCTCATGTGCCATCTCCATTGCGCCGGCTACATCCAGAAAGACTGTAGCCGTTTGCCGGCTTTCACCGGCGTCGACCAACGTGAAGCTATCTGACTCCACGCCGAACTCACATTGGCGTCATTCTCCGCATCTCCACAGACTCCATCGGCAACGGCTGCCTGCGACTGCTTTGGCGAATAACCCGCAGCATGATCTGGGGCTTTATCGACCACCGTTCAAGTGCTCGTGCCGACAGTCCACAGAAGCACGCAACTGCAAGTGCCCATCCATCGACTTACGGGAAATCTTGGAGATTAATTCCGGAGCGTGACGCTAACCGAATGCACCACCAGAACCCGGCCATTTTGCGCCGGAAGGGTGTCGATGCTGTAGCGGCGCCGCTTTGACGCCGCATCAAGCTTCACCACAAGTCCAGCTCAGGCGCTGGAGCCTTTTTCTTCCGCTCGATCGGAGTAAATGCGCAAAGGCCGCGCGCCACCTTCGACGACTTCCGGCCCCACCACCACCTCTTCCACACCCTTCAAGCCTGGAAGCTCGAACATCGTATCCAGCAGGATCGCTTCCATGATGGACCGCAACCCGCGCGCGCCGGTCTTTCGCTCGATGGCCTTACGCGACACCGACTTCAGCGCGTCCTGCGTGATCGTCAGCTTCACGTCTTCCATCTCGAACAGCCGCTGATACTGCTTAACGAGCGCATTCTTCGGCGTCGTCAAGATCTGCATCAACGCCGGCTCGTCGAGATCTTCCAGCGTCGCAATGACCGGCAGGCGACCGATGAACTCCGGAATAAGCCCGAATTTCAGCAAATCTTCCGGCTCGACGTTGCGGAGAATGTCGCCCGTACGACGCTCGTCGGGACCCGTCACCTTGGCACCGAACCCGATCGAACTGCCGCGTCCACGCCGTGAAATGATCTTCTCGAGACCGGCGAACGCGCCACCGCAGATGAACAAGATGTTCG
Organism: Hyphomicrobiaceae bacterium; assembly: GCA_031365465.1. Classification (GTDB taxonomy): domain Bacteria; phylum Pseudomonadota; class Alphaproteobacteria; order Rhizobiales; family Hyphomicrobiaceae; genus JABFRJ01. The sequence continues at coordinate 4,049 of JANLYD010000043.1, read as the reverse complement.
ACGTATCGACTTGCAAGAACTCTTGCTGCGGATGCTTGCGCCCGCCCTGTGGCGGCACCGACGCAACAGTGCCTTCCATGATCTTGAGCAGCGCCTGCTGCACGCCTTCACCCGAGACATCCCGCGTGATCGATGGGTTGTCCGACTTGCGGCTGATCTTGTCGATTTCGTCGATATATACGATGCCACGCTGCGCGCGCTCGACGTTGTAGTCGGCCGCCTGCAACAGCTTCAGAATGATATTCTCGACGTCTTCACCGACATAACCCGCTTCGGTCAACGTGGTCGCGTCGGCCATCGTGAAGGGCACGTCGAGGATGCGCGCGAGGGTCTGTGCCAGCAAAGTCTTGCCGCAGCCTGTCGGGCCTACCAGCAGAATGTTGGACTTCGCCAGCTCGACGTCATTGTTCTTCGCGGCGTGATTGAGCCGCTTGTAATGGTTATGGACAGCCACCGACAACACGCGCTTGGCGTGGAATTGTCCGATCACATAGCCGTCGAGAACCGAACAGATCTCCGTCGGCGAGGGCACCCCATCGCGAGACTTTACGAGCGTGTTCTTGTTTTCCTCGCGGATGATGTCCATGCAAAGCTCGACGCACTCGTCACAGATGAACACCGTCGGACCGGCAATCAACTTGCGGACTTCGTGCTGGCTCTTGCCGCAGAAGGAGCAATACAGCGTGTTTTTCTCGGCCATCCGATCCTCATACCCGGCAGCACCGGGATTTGTTGCGGTCCTGACTACTAGGGCGAATCCCTTGTCGTCAGGCGACCGGCGCGCAGCAAGCGCGTTGCATTGTCGTCATTCCTCGGCGCAGCATCGAACGCGAGCACCGAACACAGGGCGGGAACAGACCTGTAACCCGCCCTCCTGATTTCAGCATGCTACCGCAGCCAAGATCAAGAACCGATTAGCGGCGAGCCGAAAGCCAAAGTACTCACTGCTATGTGGCTACCGCGTGGCGCCATCGAACGGGTTCAGATAAAGCCGATTTGTCACGCTAGCTGCAAAAACTACGAACTGACCCCACCCGTTGATTGAAGCACGCTCAAAAACTCAACCTCAAGACGCGGTATTGCCCAATTTCGGCTCGCGAAGCAACCTGCTTTGAACCTGAATGCCGGTCCCGGCTGCTAACCGTCGATTAACCAGCTTTACCAACTCCGATTTCGGCCTCGTCGCGGCTGTTGATAACCTTGTCGATCAGACCGAAATCCTTGGATTCTTCCGCCGTCATGAAATGGTCCCGGTCGAGCGTGCGATCGATGACCTCGTACGGCTTGCCGGTGTGATGAACATAAATCTCGTTCAGCCGCCGCTTCATTTTGACGATATCCATGGCGTGACGTTCGATATCGCTCGCCTGCCCCGAGAAACCGCCTGAAGGCTGATGCACCATGATGCGCGCGTTGGGCAGCGCATAGCGTTTGCCCTTTTCGCCGGCTGCCAGCAGCAGCGATCCCATCGATGCAGCCTGCCCGATACACATCGTTGCCACCGGTGACTTGATGAACTGCATCGTATCATAAATCGCCATGCCGGCCGTAACCACGCCGCCCGGCGAGTTGATGTACATGGAGATTTCCTTGGCGGGGTTCTGCGCCTCCAGGAACAGCAACTGCATGCAGATCGACGACGCCATCTGATCCTCGACAGGACCGATCACAAAAATAATGCGTTCCTGCAGCATCCGCGACGGCAGGTCATAGGTGCGTTCGCCGCGGTTGGTCTGCTCGATAACGGCCGGCCAAAAAGCACTTTTGATCAAGCTCATGATGTCCTCGTTGCGCCGTGGATCCCCGACGGAGCCGGCGTTATTTGTTGTGTTCGATGACGGCACCAGCGACGACACACTGAGATGGCGCTGGCACTGCGACCTAACGTGGGGCGAACCCCGCCTACTTGCAAGTTGCGATCAGGCGACGCTCTCGTCGTCGTTGGCGCCCTTCAGCAACTCCTCGCGGCTGACCTTCTTGTCCACCACTTTCGCCTGCGTGAGAATGTAGTCGACGACTTTTTCCTCGAAAATCGGCGCGCGCAATTCGGTCAGCGCAGCCGGATTTTTCTCGTAGTATTCGTAGACCATCTTTTCCTGGCCCGGATAGCCGCGAGCCCGCTCGATCAATGCGCGTCGCAGCTCGTCCTGGTTGACCGTCACCTTCTGCTTGTCGCCGATCTCACCGATGACCAGCCCCAGACGCACGCGGCGCTCCGCGATTGTCTTGTACTCCTCCCGCGCGCCATCCTCGGTTTTGCCCTCGTCGGCGAACGTCTTTTTCGACTGCGCCAGCCCCTGCTGCACCTGCTCCCAGATGCCGTCGAACTCACCTGTAACCAACGCCTCTGGCAACTCGAAGCTGTGCGACTTGTCGAGTTGATCGAGCAACTGCCGTTTGATCTTCGCGCGCGACAGCTGGTCGTGCTGCTGTTGGATCTGCGCGCCGATCAGCTCTCGCAGTTTCTCCAGATTTTCGATCCCCAGCTTGGTCGCGAACGCGTCGTTCGCCTCAGCTGCGATCGGCTTGCCGACGGCCTTCACGGTCGTTGCGAAGTTCGCGGTTTTGCCAGCCAACGTGGCTTCCGGATAGGCTTCCGGAAACGCCGCGTCGATCTGCTTGGCGTCGCCGGCCTTGGTGCCTTTCAGCCCTTCTTCGAACCCTGGAATGAACCCGCCGGCGCCGATGACGACATTCATTGCCTCGGCCTTGCCGCCCGGAAACTCGACGCCGTCGATGCTCCCCACGAAATCGATCGTGACCCGGTCGCCTTCCGCAGCCACCCGTCCCTCTTCGTCTTCGTAAGACACCGCGCGATCGAGCAACTCTTTGATGCCCTTGTCGATCTCGGCGGCTTCGACCTCGGCAACTTCCCGTTCGAGGCTCAAGACCGACAAGTCGCTCAGTTTGATCTCGGGCAACACCTCGAATTTCATCGTGTAGGCGAGGTCTGCCTTCCCATCGATGACCTTCTCGATCTCGGCCTTGTCCTCGGTCAGATCCACTTTCGGAGCGGCAGCGGCCCGTTCGTTACGATCCTGCAAGGCTTGCCGGCTGGTCTCGTCGAGCGTTTCCTGCAGCACTTCGCCCATGATCGAGCGGCCGTACAGCTTCTTGATGTGCGCCGAAGGCACCTTGCCCTTGCGGAAGCCCTTGAGCTGCACCTGGCCTTTGAAATTCTCGACACGCGTCGCAAAGCGCTTCTCGATCTCATCCTTGCCGATGACCACCTTGAGCTCGCGCTTGAGACCGTTGGCTGCTGTTTCGGTGACTTGCATGATCGGGGAGACCTAACGACGTTTGAAACTGAACCTTCGGCGCAGAACCGTTCTGCGCCGTAAACTGGTGCGGGCGGAGGGACTTGAACCCCCACGACGTTAGTCGCTAGTACCTAAAACTAGTGCGTCTACCAATTTCGCCACGCCCGCTTTAGACGCTTTTACAACATCTTAGCCGACACACTCGCGCTTTCCGCAATCGGATCACGGTGCGCGCAGCCAGACAAATGCCGTAGTCGCCCAACGACGCGCAAGCACGCCAACCGCCGAACGATGCGAGGGTATATCTGGGGCAAGCCCACAAGATCAACCGTGAAATCGCGCGTCACCGTCTCCGCCGCTGGTTAATCTGCAGGCGGCGCACTTGGCACACCCGTCAGATCAGGCCGAGTCCGGCCAATTCCTTGCGCATCGCGGCCGGCATTTCTGCGGTCGAATTGCGCTCGCCGGACTTGAGATCCTTGGGAGCCGCATCGCTGTCAAGATAGCGCCAGCCCTGAAAGGCCCGTCGTGGCACCGGCCGCACAGGCACCAACTCAGTATCCAGCAACAGCAGACAGGCCGGCTTCCCGTCTGGTTTCTGGCCTTCGCCGAAGCCCACCAGCCGCTGCCGCACCGAAATCAAACCCTTGATCACCCAATAAAGCGACCCGCCATCGAGCAACTGGGCCTGTCGCTTCGGCGCCTGGAAAGTGGTGTGGAAGATCTGCGGCCGCTTGACGCCCATCCGTTTTTGCTCGGCCAACCGGCCCGCCTGCCACTCGGCAAGGT
>JANLYD010000024.1:0-1526 GCA_031365465.1 Hyphomicrobiaceae bacterium | reverse complement strand
GCGTCGGAACCACTCGAAACCGGCACCGACCACTGGACCGCCGTCCGCGCCCAAAGCTTCGTCACGGTGGATGGGACGCGCGTGGAGACACACGCGTTCGGGCGGGAGCTGGTGGGGGCTTGAGCTCGATGGAGTGCGAGTAGCGGATGCACTGCGCTCGCAGCTTCGAAACATAGATGTTCCTCGCGTTACTGCGTGCATTGACGCTGCCGCATATCCTGGCTTCTGCAGCGCAACGGCTGCTGACAGACGTGGGATGCTAGGTAAGCGGATCGATCGCGCCGATGGGATCATTGAACTGCGCGACAGCCAGCCGTTTTTGCAGCGTTGGCTTTGCGTACCAGGATTGATGATGATGGCAAGTGTGCTGATCTGGCACGCGATCATGGATCTGCGCAGTCCCGGACCAGCGGGCGCCGCGATGGGGTTGATATATGCGCTGGCACTGTTTCTTGCCGCACTGGCGCACATGTTGAAATCTTCTGACGCAATGGACTTCGACCGGGTCAAATGCGAGATCAGGCAGGTCCATCGCAGAGATACCGTGAGATGCATGGCGTTTTCGGACGTCGCATCGATCGGCCTGGACCGGGTCACGGACCCGCGCAACAACGCGATATGGCTGACGACAGGTGCGCTTCGTCTGCGCAACGGTGGAACCGTGCGCTTGGTCAATCGGCAGTTGGACATCGAAAGAGTTGGACAGCTGACGGGGTTAACTGTCGAGCACCGGACGATTTGGTTGGAGCAGCCGGAGAATTCTGAATAGCGCACGTGGCTGCTGATGCAACCCGGGTGAAGCCGCGCGCATTCTCGCGGGAGTTTGCCCGGGAGTGGGTTTTGGGTGCAAAATATGCACATTGCGGGTTCGCGAGACCGTTTAACGCCTCCGCCAAGGCCTCAAATTTGATCGTGGGCGGGCAAACGTCGAAATAAAGTTTGTGGCCTAGCCAAACCATTGGTTAATCAGCGGAAAGTGCCTTCTAGGTCCACTGTTGCGATTAAGTATGTTCGGGCGAATTCGGACCCAATCACGTCCCACAAAACGTCTGCCGCACGACTTGGTCGGGCCGGGGCGGCTGCGTGTAACGGGCGTATTCGGGCTGATCGTCGTAGGGTTTGGACAGCACAGTGAGCAACTGTTCGAACGGCGCGTAGTCGGCGCGCTGGATGGCGGCGGCGAGCGCCTCTTCCACCAGATGATTGCGCGGAATAAACGCCGGGTTCACTGAGCGCATATAGCCGACACGCAGTGCCATATCGCCGCCCTCGTAGGTCATGCGTTCGCGCCATAGCACGGCCCATTCGTCGTAGGCGGTTGGGTCTTCGAACAACGCGCGCACGGCGGTATCGCCGTCCGCCGATTCAGCCGCTGCGCATAAATGCCGGAACGTCAGGGTGAAGTCGGCGCCGCCCTTGGCCATACGATTGAACAGATCCTGGCCGAGTTCGAGATCGTCCGGATGCGCCGTGAACAGGCCGAGCTTGCGGCGCAGGCCCGCGACAAAGGCGTCCTGGAATTTTCC
>JANLYD010000013.1:0-1509 GCA_031365465.1 Hyphomicrobiaceae bacterium | reverse complement strand
CCGCACCGCGTCGGCATCGTGGATCGCAAGGGCAGCGACACCCGCATCGAGCAGCGCAAGCGCAATCGCTGAGCCAGCGCCGCCCGCGCCGATCAGCAGCGCGCGTTTATCCTTAGGCTCGCCGCCGCGTGCGCGGATCGCTGCGACAAAGCCCAAACCGTCGAGCATATCGCCATACCAGCCACCCGTCGCGGTGCGGCGCATGATGTTGACCGCGCCTAAAACTTGCGCGCGTGGGCTAAGATCAGCGCAATAGGCGGCGCAGGCGAACTTGTGCGGCACGGTGACGATGATGCCGTCGATGTTCTGCGTGCGGCCCGCTGCCGCCATCACCATATCCAGATCTGCCGGCGCGACATGCATCGGCACGCACATCGCATTCCGCCCGCGCGCGATGAAGTTACGCGTCATGCCGGCGGGTGATTTCACGTGCGCAATCGGATCGCCGACGATCAGATGCAGCCGCGTCGCCCCATTCGGCATTGGAAGGCTATCCGCGCCATTTCGGATTTCAAGGCGCTTCGCGCCTGTCGGCATGTCGCCGAGACCGGTCACGGGCGGGGCTTCTTGAACGAATGTCAGCCGGTTGCCGAATGGATCGGTGACCGTCAACTCCAGCGTATCCCAGGGTGTGCGTTCTGGAGCGCCTGGCCTAGCGTAGGCGTAATCCTTCGCCGACAATCGTGCAGCGAAGCTCCCGGCGTCGTCGCAGCCGATCCGAACTTTCGCACCGGGGCAGGCGTCACCGTGGTGCTCGGAGAGGTGCAGGATGCAGCCGCTCATGGAAATCCCCATGTACAACGGGAAATTCGCGCCGAACCGATGTTCGAAATCCAGCTTGAAGCCGAGGAAGTCGAGGTAGAACTCCCTCGCCTTGCGCTCGTCGAAGATGCGCAGCACGGGCACGATTGGACCGAATGAACTCATGCGTTGCGGCCTGTTGTCCGTTGGAGAGTGCTGCACATGGGTTTGGTGATCCGGATCGAATCTAACCCCGTCGCCGCCAGATCCACCATTGTCATCCTACCCCTCGCGCCACTGGCATGCACACAGGCGTGTAGTCACGACTGCGATCCCATCCGACCCCACCGCTTTCCCGGAATTTGAGAAGCGCTCTTTGCGATGATCAAATATCCGGGATCTTTACCAGCCGAAAGAGGGCGCAATTGGTCGATTATTGCGCTCACTGTCACCTTGTAAAGATCCCGGCTCTCCGCGCCGAACGGGCGCTGCGGCCGGGAAAGCGGTGGGTGGCTTCGACAGTTCGACGCCTCAGCGCTTGTTGGCTTTCCGCCATGCCGCGAACGCCACTTTGGTCATCTCGTCAGTGGCCGGATAGAGCCCGAGGATCGATTGGCCCCCCTGCACTTTTTCGGTGACGAAGTCCTCGAACGCAGTCATCTCCACGGCCTCGTCGGCGATCTCGACGGCCAGATGGGCTGGAATGACCACCACGCCATCGCCGTCACCGACGATCACGTCGCCGGGCCACACCGGCGCATCGCCGCA
>JANLYD010000485.1:0-1581 GCA_031365465.1 Hyphomicrobiaceae bacterium | reverse complement strand
ACGCGTTGGCTTGCGACAGGCTCATCAGCTTGATGGATTGGTCGCGCAGCAACCCCTGAATGAGCGGCGCTTCCGGTGCAAAAGTCAGCAACACCGCATCCGCAGTCCCGTCTTTCAATGCCTGCACCGCAGGTGCGCCGGAGATCGGCAACAACGTCGCGTTCTGATCGGAGATGTTGGCGGCCGTCAGTAACGTCGTCGCCAATTTGCGCGTCCCGCTGCCCTCCGGTCCCACCGCGATCTTCATGCCTTTCAGCTGGGCGATGCGATCGAGCGTGTCGCCGCTCTTGTAGAAAATCCACAGCGGTTCATAGAACATGCGTCCGATCGAAACCAGGCCGGTGCTGCTCGCCTTGTCGATGATCCCACCTTGCAACAGCGATACGCTCACCGTCGACTTCGGATCTTGCAGACGCTGCAGGTTCTGCACCGACCCGGCCGACGTCTGCAGCTCCACCCTAATGCCGGCGCTGCCCAAATACTGTTGATACTGCTTGCCGAACGCATGATACCCGCCACCTTCCCCGCCGGTCGAGAACACGACCACCTTTTGCGGCGGCGGCTGGATGAGCTGCAGCGCGTACCACAACCCTACCCCGACGATGATCAACAGGGGCAGCAGAAAGAGCGTCAGCTTGCTTGGTGACAGGTCGCTGCTGTCGCGCGCGAATTCGTCGTCGTTCTTGCTCATCGCAATCCCCTAATCGCAACGTCCCCGGCCCTCGGACGATCAGTACGCGACCTCGCCCGATTTTATGATTTAGCCGTGCACGACACAATCTGCGTCACGACACAGGTCTCAGATCACAACGCACGATAATACCCCACCTTCGTCGACCCTCAGCGCGGCGGCCGGCGACGGCGGAAATCCTCGTCCGCGGGCCCCGGCGGCGGCAATGCGAGAGCATCCGCGCCGCTTTTCGCGGTCCCCGGTGGTCCTTGCTTTGCGGCCACTTGACCGGCGGGCGCGCGACCCGGTGCGACCTTGGGCCCCGAGCATTCGGTCAGCCAGACGTCGTAGACCGCATGCTCGACCGCATCGAGACCGGGGCTTTCGGCAAACATCCAGCCCGAGAACAACTTCTTTTCAGTGCCGTCGAGTTGGATTTCCTGCACTTCCACGAACGTCGTGGTTTTCGGCGGCTGGTCCGGTGGCCGGGAATAGCAGAGCCGCGGCGTCACCTTGAGCGCGCCGAATTTGACGGTTTCACCGAGCTTGATCTCGAGCTTGGAAATCCGCGCCGTCACTTTGTCGAGCGCGGCGAACACGGCGATCTGATTTTCGATGCGCTGCGCCTGCACAGCGCTTGTCGATGACGTCAGGGAACATCCGAACGCCAGCATCGCTCCCGCCGTAGGCCAGAGCCAACGGCCGCCGCCCCGCAAACGTCGGTCAACGCTGCGTGTGTTCGACGATATGTACGGCGTGCGCAAATCTCGGTCCTGATCACATGCCCGGTCTCGCGGGCGCAATTCGGCAGACATACGACGGCGACCGATGATTGTCATGCCGGTGCGGCGTAAGAATGCCAGCTTGTCCAAAGCGATCTTTCTGCGTCAATAAGGGCGAGTCGATGACGC
>JANLYD010000484.1:0-4759 GCA_031365465.1 Hyphomicrobiaceae bacterium | reverse complement strand
TCCGCAGCGCGGTGACGAACTTCAATGGCGAACCGGGAACGGTGCTCGATACTCAGCTGTCGCTTGCCTGCGGCAGAGGTGCGATCCAGCCGCTCATCGTGCAGCGGGCAGGCAAAAAAGCCATGAGCGTTGCCGACATGCTTCGCGGCGTGAGCGTGGCCGTAGGTAGCCGGGTCGCATAGGGGCTGTGCGAACTCACCTGACCAAGCTCGATTGATCACACCCCACGCAGCCCGCTCATCTCCCCGATTGCGTCGGCCAGATGCGGATCGGAAATATTTTTCGCGCCCGCCGCCAGCCGGATCTTGTGCGCCCGCGCCAGCACATCGGCATGTGTGAAGCCGTGCGGCGGATCGAACTTGTAGCAGGCCAGCTCGAAGATGTGGCCGAGCGGATCGCGGAAATATAGGCTGTCCATGAAGCCGCGATCGATCTCTCCCGATGAGTCGAAACCCCGGATTTTCAGCCTCGCCGCCGCCTGCGTGTATGTGGCGCGCGACACGATGAACGCGAGATGGTGCAGGCTCCCTGCCTTCAACGGCGTCGGCCGCGAATCTTTCTTCCACTGTTCGCTCGTAAAAACCGTGATGAGCCGTCCGTCACCGGGATCGAAATACAGATGGTTCTGCGTCTCGTCGTCGAGGTTGGGCTGTTCGAACACCAGCGGCATACCCAGCACGCCCTCCCAGAAGTCGACCGACGTCTGCCGGTCGGCACCCATGAACGTGATGTGATGGATGCCCTGCGTCTGGATGCGGACGGGTTTGGCTTCAGCCATGGTGATCTCCTGAAAATCGACGCGACCGCGTGAGCAACAATCGAGCCGCTCCCACGTATGGTCCCGCACGCGAAGCGACACGTCGCGGCAAGGTCGTCTGCGACGACCGTGAGCGACCGATGGCCTTGGCGGCGAGTGCCTTAATAAGTCTCGACGTGATATCGGCCGCTGCCGCGCATGTCGGGCTTGAGTGCGCTCCAGTCAAGCCCCTCCGCCCGGCAGATGTCGGCCAGCGCTTCGTCGACTCCCGCCTCCATGCCGCGCAACCCGCAGATGAACACGTGCGTGGTCTGGCTCCGCATCAGGTGTGCCAGCGCCGGACCATGCTTGCGCATGCGATCCTGCACATACTCTTTGGCTTGTCCCGGCAACCGCGAAAAAACCAGATGCTTTTCAAGCAGCGTTTCCGGCACTTTCTGCAACGGCCCGAAATACGGCAGTTCCTCCGGCGTGCGCGCGCCCATGTACATCACCAGCTTGCCGGCAGCGCCTTCCACGGCCCGCCGCCGTCGCTCGGTGAAAGCGCGGAACGGCGCCGACCCCGTGCCCGTGCAGATCATTATAATGTTGGCCTTGGTGTCGTTCGGCATCAGGAAGGTCGACCCGAATGGCCCCGTTATGTTGACCTTTTCGCCGACTTTCAGGTCGCACATGTAGTTCGAGCCAACGCCGCCCGCCGCCCGCTTGATCGTCAGAGAAAGATTGTTGCCGTTGCGTTTCTCGCCATCCCGTGCCGATGCAATTGAGTACAATCGGATATCGTGCGGTTTCCCGTCCGCGCGCACACCCGGCACGACGACGCCGATCGACTGCCCCTCCAGCACCGGAAACGGTTGATCGCCGAATCCCAGCACGATATGCCGAATGTCGCTGTCCGCTGCTGCTGCCGTGATGCGGAAGTTGCCTTGCACGACCGCCACCATCGGCTTCGCTCGGCTGTGCAGATTGACACTCGCTTTCGCAGCGCTCGACGGCGCCACCGCCTTGCCACCAGAGCCCTTGTGCGCATCCGCCAGCAGCGCGCCGACTTCGGCCTCCATCGCCTCGGCCGCCGCCGTCTCGCTCGCGCTCAACGCGTCCTGCTTGGGCAATTCAGTCCAGCCGTATTGCTCCGTCAGCGAGTAAAGCCGCCCCGGCGCCACGGTCCGCCAATTGTCGATCGACCCCGTCGGGCACGGCGAAATGCAATCCATGCAGAAATTGCACTTCTCGGGATCCACCACGTAGTTCGTGTCGTCGTGCGTCACCGCGCCGACCGGACACGTCGCCTCGCACGTGTTGCACCGGATGCAGATCTCGGGATCGATGAGATGCTGCTTCTTGACGGCGGTCGCTTCCATTGTGGTCATTTAATACTCTCGTTCCAGCACGGCTTTATGGTCGGCACTCGAAGCTGGCGGCGTGCGCGACGTCGCCGGATTTGAAACGTGGCCACGCCGGCCACTCGCACAGCGGCCGCGCACGCGTAACAGCGAACGGCGGCTCCAGCGCCTGCTCGGCCAGTTCGAGACCCGTAGGTGCTTTGCCCTTCTCGACCCAGTCCGTCAGTGCAGACAGCATATCGACGTTGGCCGGTGCGCCGCTGCCGACATGGTCGACGCCGGGCGCCGTGTACAATCGGATGAATCCGTCGGCATCGCCTTTGCCGAATTTTTTCACGACCGACTCGTAATAATTGATCCCCGCATAGGGACTTTGCGCATAGTCGGCCATGTGTTCGAGCATGATCAATTTACCGCCGCGAGCCTTGAATGCGGAAAGATCCGGGTTCGTCGAATCCATCAATTCCGACACGGCTTTCACACGCTCGGCAAACATCTCGGGTTTGTAGGCCATGACTTCGAAGTTTGGGTCTCGCGCAAATACATAGCGCATCGCGCCGCTGCCGAAAAACCACACGATGCCGTTGGATTGAACCGGCGGGGTGGCAGGTGCCGACGTGCCGAGCCACCACGCGCGCCAGCCGCCCGTTGGGCCATATGCCGCCGTATTTTCACCCGACACGCCCCAGCCCGGATATTCGGTCATGCCGTTGGCGAGCGCGAACGAAAATTTGTAGGGCGCGTGGAGCGTCTGCACCGCCTTCACTTGCGCCGCGTTCAAGCATTGACTCGTCGCTTGGCCCGCACTGCAGGCCAATTTGGTGGGATCGAATTTTGTCCGGCAGCTCATCGGATCCGACACGATCCCGTCGGTCGTGCCATCTTCGGCGTCGCAGGCCGCGAGCACCGCGTCGGCCACCAGCTTGACTTGCGGCGCATCGAGCCACGCGTCGCCCATCGTCACCAAGCCGTTGCGGGCGCTGGCGTGAATAAGCCCAGTCCAGTTGATAACCGGAACCCGCGCGAAGATGCCGTCGTAGTCGGCGGGATAACGCTGTGCCATCGTCATGCCCTCGCGCCCACCTTCGGAACTGCCGAAGTAGTAGACTTTGTCAGGCGGGCGTCCATAGGCCCGCTTCACCAGCGCCGCCATCACATCGCGCACCTTTTTGTACGACGCATGGGCGAAGTTGGCGAACGCTTCGTCGTTGAGCGCAAATGCCTGGATCGCCGGTGCCGTGCCGTGACCGGAGTCCGTGCCATACGTCACATAGCCTTGCGCCAGCGGTGCCGGCTTGTCGAACCGTGCCGCAGGCACCAGCGCCAATCCGGTCACCACCGTGCCGTTGAAACCACCACCGCCGTATTGCACCGCGCGCCCGTTCCACTGCGCCGGCAGGTTGATCTGGAATTTGATCGGCGGCGCCGTCGGGTCGATCGGGTCGATCGCTCCCAACAGTTTGCAGGAGTCCGGTATAGCTGGCGAAATGCGCCCGGCAGGCGTCGGGGCTTTCTCGGCAACCTGTAAGGGCTGAGCCGGCACAAAGACTGCTTGCTCGATCCGCGCCGCCCCGCTTGCGATTCCGATCGCCGAAGCCGAAACCGACGCACCCGTCAACTCCGTACACGCCGCGGCCGGATTCGCGCCGAGCATTGTCTGTGCCGAAGCTGGAGTTCGTTCGCCGAAGGTCAGTGTCAAAGCCAACGCAGCGGCAAGCCGACTTGCCTTGACGAGTGCATCGTAGCGATGATGACGCAGCATATCCGTCCCCCGGTTACCGTTCCTGCATTTGATCAAATCACAAACAAACGATGCCGGAAATCGATAGGCTTCCGGCATCTGATCAGGTCACGCCTTGTGGATTTTCACATACTCGAAGTCGCCGCCCTTGTTGTCGATGCCGACTTTCGGCGGCGCGATCCAGCCCGCATACTTGCCACGCTCCCAGCATGGCTGCATCAGACTCTCCACGAAAGCGCCGTCGTCGGAACTCGGCACCCACTGCTCGCGCATTTTAGCCCACTCGGCCTCTGTCAAGACTTTACCGTCCGGCGATACGTTCACGTTCTTGAACTCGCCGATGTGGCGATGGAACGCCACTGACGGCAGCGTCAGCGCGAACTTGATGCCGGCCTTTTCGATCACTTTGTTCCAGCGGTTCACGCCACCCTGGCAATCCTTCACGTAGTCGTCGCGCAGCCGCATGTTCAGCGCCGTCAATGCCGGCTCGTCCACCATCCGCAATTGCCCGTCGACGAATTTCAGCACCGGATAGGTGGCTGATGTCAGCGCGTGATCGTCCTCGATCTTGGTTTCCATGTAACGGCCTTTGAGACCGCCGCTGTAGAAGTTGGCAGCGTTGGTCGAAATCTCCGACCCGAACAAATCCAGGGACAGCGAGAAGTGCAGGTTCGCTTTTTTCTGAATGGTCGGCAGGTCGATCACGCCGAGTGCGCGCACTTTGTTGATGTCGTAGGGGTCTTCGATGCCCGCAGCCTTCATCGCCTCGCACGTGCGTTCGATCGCGCGGCTGACGCCGGTCTCGCCGACGAACATGTGATGGGCTTCTTCCGTCAGCATGAAGCGACAGGTGCGCGACATCGGATCGAACCCCGATTGCGCGAGGCTCTCGAGCTGCATCTTGCCGTCACGATCGTT
>JANLYD010000482.1:0-3105 GCA_031365465.1 Hyphomicrobiaceae bacterium | reverse complement strand
AGCGTCAACGCCCGATCACCTTGTGATATTCCCAGCTTGGACATTTGTGACGATACCACATTCATTGGTTCATTTCGATAGCGTTTTTGTCACATAATCTTCGGTACCGGATCGGCCCCTTTGCTGAACCGGCCGCCAGCTCGCGCAGCGTGATCGCCTCAACGCTATTGGCGATCAAGACGCTTTCTCTGGCGCCGGAAACGGTCTCCGCGGCGCTACCCCGGATCGAAGCCCGCAGGGCCGAGACCCGACCAGGGGCTCGGTTCACAAGAGCCGGATCAGGTTCAACATAATATCCCGCCCCGGAGACTCCGGCCCAATACCACACGATCACGGACCGGTTCGATATATTCCGTGCTCCAAATATCACGGTACGGACAAGATCGTTCGACGATCGTGACACCTCCTGTCGCCTTGTGGGAGTTCGTGACGCTTCATGGCAGTTCCTGACGTTTCATGGCGCAACGCACGCCAAAAACAGCGTCCTTCAACGCCTCAGCAAATTGCTATACGTTCAAATCACCGATCGGCACGACACCGCCCGCCCAGCAGATCGCCTCCCGATCGGGACACGCCTCATCCATCAACACGCGCTCTGCCTCCGGCAGGCGAACGCCCCCGTGCGTCAACCCGAACCGAAGCAAGGAGATCCACATGTCGATGCGCCAATCCGCAATAAAGCATGACACCCGCTACAACGCTCTGCCACCGGCGTTTGCCGCGCCACCGCCGCAATCGAACCAGCTGCCAAGCAGCGGCCCCAGCGAGCGCTTGCTCCGCCTCCCCGAACTCATCCGCTTAATCGGGATCTCCCGCGCCACGATCTACCGCTACGTCGACAGCGGCCGTCTCCCACCACCGGTCAAACTGTCGACGCGCTGCGTCGCGTGGCGCGCCTCAGAAATCACCGCCTGGATGGCAGCGTTGCAGGCGTAACCCAAGGCCTCCGGAGATGGCTGGCTTCGACGTCTGTGGGCAGGTCAATCACAGGTCGAGCCCCACATCAAAGCCAGTTGCTTGAATTGGATGGTTGCGGGGGCATGCAGCATGCGATGCAGCGGGGCCATTCCGTTCGAGGTCAGCGCGTGAGCGCGCTTCCGCTTTCAAGGATCAGATTTGATCCGCCGATGGCCGCACGGCATCGGCAAACGCTGTCAACCCGCTGTTGGCGAGCGCGTCCAGGTAGGCCTCTGCCGTCAGCGGCGGATTGCGCATATCAGCCCGGTCGGCTTCCAGCGCTTCGAGCACGCCGTCACGATCATGCGCCAGAAGGTGCAGTGCAAAGCTGTCGGCCGTCATTGCGGTAATGCCGCGAGCGGCCAGGGCAGAGTTCGGGAAGTCCCGCAGGTTCGACGTGACGATGATGCTGGCCCCGCCGTGTATGGCGGCGGCCAGCACGTGGCGGTCATCGGGATCGGGCAAAACCAGTGTCGCCATCAGCGGCTCATATCCGGTCACGGTCGCGTCGTTGACGTAGCCTTCCATGAGCGTCCGCATGCGGGCGATTTTCGCGGGCTGAATTTGAGGAAATCGGGCGGCGAGATTCCGCATCCACTCGTCGTGCACACGATCGGACCAGAGCAGGCGATAGGTCTTCTTGCGCGCCAGTTCGAGCAGCACGCTGCGCGTCGCTGCCGGAAACAGCACGTTGGCATCCAGGAAGGCGGTGAGCACCGTCACCGCAGTCCAAGCTCCTGATCGAGCGCGGTCAACTCGCGCAGCACTTCGCGCCGCTTGGCCTCGTTGTCGCGCTTGTAGACGAGGACATCCTTGAGCATGAGTCGCCGCTGCTTGCCGACATTGCGAGCGGGCAAGTCACCCTTGTCGACCAAGCCTACGACGAACGGCCGTGAGACGTGGAGCAAGTCAGCGGCTTGCTGGGTCGTAATCTCGGCATCGTCAGCGACCACGGCGACCGCCTTGCCGTCCGCCATTTCCCGTAGCAGGGTTCGGATCAGCGCTGCGGCCGATGGCGGCACGTCGAGCGTCGTCACCTCATGGCCAGCTTCGATGATCTGCAGGCGCATGCCCGTGCGGGCGCCGGCATCATGGCTTTCGAGTGCTCGCGATACGGCATCAGCGATCAGCGCTTCGCCTTCGGGTGCCGCTGTGGGGTCGAGATCGGTTCTGGGCATGGGAGCCTCCTTTGGTCACGATCATACCACAGAACTCGAAATTTGCGAAATCAAAGAAATTTGCGAATTGGCGCTCTGCCCGCGTCACGGGCCCGGCGACCGCGTCGCCTGCCACAGTCGCCAGATCACCAATAGGCGGCAGCGATCAAAAGAACCAGGACACTCTCACGAGCAATCGGAAGCAGCCTGTCACTGAAATTTGGAATACCGTATCCGACTTGGCCGAGGACGGCGATGCGTACGAACGTCTCGCGGACGATGTCATCGACGAGATAAATGAACAGGACAGCGAACCTGACGCCTGCGAGGCATGACACCGCGAGGTCACCCCGCGCAATGGCCGCAGAGAACCGGCGCTATGCCACCACGATGACGCCGATGAGCAGAAGAAACGCAACCTGCCCCCAAAATTTCGTAAGCTTCCGGTGACGGCCGCCTTTCGGAAATAGCCAGCCTGTGGTTGCATAGCTACTGCTCTGAGTGCGTGTCTTAAGACCGCTCGTAAGAGCGTCACCAAGAGCAATCGCAGGAGTCAGAGTGCCGCAAATTCAACTTGTGACAGGGAACGATCGCCGCCGGGCGTGGACGCAGGAAGAGAAGCAGGCGATTTTGGCCCAGGCATTTGCCCCTGGAACTCGCGTCCGAGATTGGTTGGGGAACTAGGATTCGAACCTAGACAGGCAGAGTCAGAGTCTGCCTGTACTGATGTTTGCTGAGGTTTTGTGAAACGACATGAAACAAACTTAAATACTGTAAATTCAATGTGTTATATATCTTTTCTCATAATTTAGGTCTCATGCCGTTTCAGAACATTTCATACAATCCTTGTTTCCATCGTACCAGTATCGTACCAGTGACGCATGTTCATTTGGGCTGGTCGTAACGGCAGAGAGGACGAATGCCGGCAGAACGGTTGACGCAGCGCCGCATCGAGACGGCCAAGTGCGCGACAGACAAGATCCTGGAATTG
>JANLYD010000470.1:0-6357 GCA_031365465.1 Hyphomicrobiaceae bacterium | reverse complement strand
CGCGACATGGCCGTGCTCTTGCTGCTTTACGGCGCGGGTCTGCGGCTGTCGGAAGCCCGCGGATTGACGCTGCGCGCAGCACCGCTGCCCGGACGCGATGTGTTGGTGATCACGGGTAAAGGCGGCAAGCAGCGCATGGTGCCGATCCTGCCGGTGACGCAAGCGGCGGTGGCCCGCTATCTCGCACTGTGCCCATTCGCGCTCGACGACGACGAACCGATGTTTCGCGGTGCGAAAGGCGGCCCACTCAACCCGCGCCTCATTCAATTGACGATGGAGCGCCTGCGCGCCGAACTGGGCCTGCCCGACACCGCGACCCCGCATGCGCTACGCCATTCGTTCGCAACCCATCTGCTCGCCTCCGGTGCCGATCTCCGCCAGATCCAGGAACTGCTGGGCCACGCCAGTTTGTCGACCACTCAGCTTTACACCGAAGTCGATCGCGAGCGCCTGCTCAAAGCCCACGAATTATATCACCCGCGTGCCTGACCCAACTCACACGCCGCAATGCCCGCTCAGCCATGTTCTCCATTCGAAAGCGTATCCATCATGTCGCGTCATGTTTCGTTGATCAGGGCCCTCTCGTGGATGCTGGCGTGCACGTTGCCCAGCATCGCTGCGCATGCCGACCAGACCGGCTGTATCGGCCGCAATGTGCTGGAAGAAATGCAGGCCAAGGATGCGCCCGCTTACGCACGCGTGCGGGCCGCAGCCAACGCCGAGAAAAACGGCAAGTCGGTGCTGTGGAAAATCGAGAGCGACGAATTTCCTGATCGCCCCGCCTCATACCTGTTCGGCACCCTCGGGGTTACCGACGAACGGCTGCTGAAGATGAGCGCGCCTGTCGAGGAGGCATTGAGCTTCGCCGCGCGCATCGCCCTCGAGGTCGACGAAACGTCCCCCGAGCGCACGCAGGAAGCGCTGACCGTCATGCGCACCGCTCTCAGCGCCGACGCAAAGCTCGAAACAGTGCTCGGCAAACCGGACGCAACGCGGGCCACGCTGATGCTCGCGCGCGCGGGGCTGCCCAAAGAGTGGGTTCCGCGCGTGCGGCCGTGGGTCGCCATGCTGATGACGACCGCGTCGGATTGTGAAATGCAGCGGCTCAAGCACGGCAAGCTGACGCCGGATCGCGAACTGGCACGGCAGGCTGAAAACCGTGGTGTCGGATCGTTTGGGCTTGAAAGCACCGAGATGCAGCTGAGCGCGTTCGCGGCGTTGGAAAACGACGCCCAGGTGTCGCTGTTGAAGGCGCAACTGGCAGGCTACGACAAGCTCGACGACAAAACGGAGGCGCTGATCCAACTCTACCTGGCGCACGATGTCGGCGCGCTGTGGCCGCTGCATGCCGAGTTGGCCGCACGCAACGGTGCCGACGCGAAAGCGTTGACGGCTTATCGCGACAACGTTTTCACCGCGCGCAACATTCGCATGCGCGACCGCACGATGCTGCACCTGCAGACGGGCGGCATCTTCATCGCGGTCGGCGCGATGCATCTGCCCGGCGACAGCGGCCTCGTCGAGCTCTTCAAGGAAGCCGGTTACAAACTGACCGCCATCGAGTGATCATTTCTTTTTCAGTACGGCCTTTGCCTTGGCTTTGATCGCGGCGGCGGCGGCAGCTAGCGGCGTCGCGGCAACGACGGGCGTAGCGGGTACGGCGGCAGCAGCGGCAACGCCGTTGGCGATGGTATTCGGATCGACCATGGCGCCGAGCCCGCGCGGGCCGGTGTACATGACGAAGCCCAACTCATCGAGGCGCTTCTTGGCTTCTGCGATGTAACCGGCCCGCGTCAGGTACTCGATGACGAAGATCTTCTTCCCGCTCGCCTGCGCGCTTTTGAGCAAGGCAGAACTTTCCGCGACATCGTCAGCCTTGTTGCGCTCTTCCTTGTGCGAAATGCCGAACAGCAGATCTTCCTTGGCGATGCCGTCGATGGCTTCGACGTAGGCTTTGTTGTCGAGCAACTCTTCGGCGTTCTGCACGAGGATCGCCACATCCGGCTTCTTGGCGCGCATGTAGTTCGTCAGCTTGATGATGAAATCGCGCATCTTCTGGCGCACGTCGGCGTTGTCGCCGAAATAGTAATAGGCATCCGCGCGGTCGATGTAGAAGCCGTCGAAACCCTGTGCGAGCACGCGATCGGCGAAGGCTTCGGGACGCCCGAAGATGATGTTCTGCCAGGTCGGTTCCCAGTACTTGACGAGGAAGTTCTCCTTCCACTCCTTGTTTTCCTTGCCGACCCAGGCGGGTTTGCGCTTGGTCCATTCTTTTTGCCAATAATAACGGTAGCTCTCGGCTTCACCCACGCTGAAGTACGCGATGACCAGCCGCTTCGACCCATCTGGCTTTTTCTTCATGGCTTCGATTTCGGCGGGCTTCAGCGGACGCTCGACGCCGCCCGGGTAGTCCTCGCTGTCGATGACGATGACGTCGTAAGGGGACGCCGCAAGCTTGGCTTGCTCCTCGGGGCCGAGGTTTTTCAGCTGAAACGCCCAGGTCTTCGCGTTCTTGAACGGGTTGTCGCGAGCCTGCGCCTGAGCCCCCGTGAAAGCGGCCACCAACAATGCGGCACCGAGCGCCAGTTGCGCGACAGATTTATACAGGGCAGCCATTACTCACTCCGTCCAAAGCTTATCGGGTGTCCTAGCACGGCCGCGCGTGATGCCAACAGCGGCAATTGGCGCGAAACTGCGGCTACCACGACGTGCCGTCGGGGCACTTGTCCTTGATGAACTCCGGCGTGCCGGCTTCCTTCTCCAGCGCGACCGGTGCCGTTGGATCGCCTCCGTCCAGCGCCCGCGTCGGAAACACCGGTACCAGCCCGCGCTTGGTCGCTTCCGCGCGCAGCGCTGCGATCTCGTCCGCCTTCTGAAGGTACTCGACTGGGAAAACCGGCTTCCATTGCCAGCGCAGCTGATCGAGATGGCGCATGGAAACAGCAACGTCGCGCGGCTCGTTACGGACGCCCGTGGTCGAGCGCGAATAAAACAGCTCTTCCTTCGCCACCGCATCGACGGTACGCCGGTAGCGGCGGTCGTCCAGCAGGCTTTCGGCGTTCTGTCCGATGACGATGAAGCCGGGCTTCAGCTTGCGCGCTTCGGCAGCGAGCACGGCCACGAAATCGATCATGGCCGACTTGGCGCCGGGATTGAGAGCGAGCGTGTGCTCCCACATGTCGACGCGATCCAGATAGACACCCTCGAAGCCGGCCTCGATGATGCGCTTCAGATAGGAGTTTGGGCCGGTGACGATCAAGTCGCGCCAACCGGGATCCCAGAACCGAACCATCCAGGCCTTTGGCCACGCGCAGTTCTCACGCTCGAGCCACGCGGGCTTGGCGGTTTTCCATGCCGGATCCCAATAGAAGCGGAATTCCTCGGCTTCACCGATCGACAAATACGAAATGACGACGCGGCGCGTGCCGTCCGGTTTGGTCTTCAGCTTCGCGACGTCGGCTGCCGCGAGCGGAATTTTGCCGCCCTCGCGCGCATAGTCGGTGACGAGCATGTCGACATCGCGCCGGCCCATCGCATCGACGTCGACCTTGTCGAGTTGATAGTGCCAGCTTTTGACATGCGCCAGCGGGCGCTGACCAGACCACGCCGCCCAAGCATCGCCCGGCACATCGCGCCAGCTCCAGCCGGCGGCCACGACTGCGAGCACCGCAACACCCGCGACCACTGACCACGAACGGCTGCTCCGAGTTTCCGGCGAGGGCATCGTCATTGGTCGTACTCGTCCTTGTTCGGTTGCGTGCCGCGTCAAATCACAGATGCCCCGTGCGGGCAAGACTTGGACCCATGCGGGAACACGTGCGCGCCGGAGTAGACTCTGATATGGGCGAGAACGCTCTCGAGGGACTTGCCCATGGCCACTTACAATTGCACGAAATGCCCGGGTTTTTGCTGTTCGTATCCGGTGATTCCCATTAACCGGCGCGATGTCGAGCGGTTGGCCAAGCACTTCGACGTCGATTTCGATACGGCCAAGGAACGATTTACCAAACAGGCCCACGGGCGCAAGTTTTGCCTCCGGCGTAAGAACGACGAGCATTTCGGTCGCATCTGTAAGTTCTTCGATACGACCGAACGTCGATGCACCGTTTATGCGGCGCGCCCGTCGACGTGCCGCGAATACCCGGTCAAAAATCGCTGCGGTTATTACGATTTTCTCAAATTCGAGCGCGAGCAGCAGGGCGACGCGACCTGGATCGCGCGCACCGACACCGGCGATTGGCGCTGAACCCTTCGGCCGTTGCGCGCAGCCGCGCTCGCGGGGCGATTATTTCACGTTCGAACCGCTTCAGAATCTCCGTTACGCCAATGTTTATTGGTGTTTTCAACCGAAATGCGTTTGACAAATCACGCAAGCGTGGCAATCTGGTGCTCTCTTCAACGCAAACGGAGGGCACGATGGCGCTCAACGCACATCTGGCTGAGTTGTCCGAGAAGCATAGGCTTCTGGAGCGTAGGATAGAGCAGGAGATGTCGCGTCCCGCGCGCGACGACGTCCGATTGAGACGTCTCAAAAGTGAAAAACTCAAATTGAAAGATCAAATCGCTCGGCTGAGCGATACGCGCCACTGACGCCTCCGCTCGTGACGCCTCCGCTCGTGACGCATCCGGCAGTGACGCCTCCGTTGTGCTGACATTGGCAGCGGTTGTGACGTCGTTGTCGATCGCGCTCGGTCGTTTGCGGTGCCGTGTGTCCATTCGTGGCCCCGCGTGTCAGTGCTTGGCGCGTGGTCAGTGCTTGGCACATGTGCTCGTAATCGACCGCGTGTGGTTCCCAGCCACACGCCTCGCGAGATCGCGTTCCCCGCATTGCGGTGCATGAGGCGGCGGTGCTAAGCACCGCTCGTCTTATGACCGACGAGGGGATCGAGCGTCATGGCTTCCGGTTGCAGCAACGGACTTGATATCGGCTTTGTCACGCTCGGGTACGGCAAGGTCGCCGTTCTCGGTGTCGTGCAAGGCGTAACCGAACTGTTGCCGATTTCGTCGACGGCGCACATGCGCATCGTGCCGGCACTTTTGGGCTGGCAGGACCCGGGCTCGGCATTCTCCGCTGCGATGCAGTTGGCGGCATTGGCGGCGGTTGTCAGTTATTTTTGGGCCGACGTGCGCCAACTCGTCGTCGGCTCGCTCGGCGCAGTCGTCCGCCGCGACTTTGCCGACAAGGACTTCAAATTCGCCGTCGCCATCGTGTTGGCGACGATCCCTATCGGCATCCTCGGGTTGACGCTCGCGCCGATCCTGAATGCCTGTGGCTCGCCGCTGCGCAGCCTGAACGTGATCGGCTGGTCGTGCATCGTCATGGCCGTGCTGCTTGCGCTCGCTGAAGTGTTGGCGCGGCATCGGCGTGTCGTCGATCAGGCGACGTGGTGGGATGCGATCGCGGTCGGGTGCGCACAGGCCGGCGCGCTGATCCCTGGCGTATCGCGTTCCGGGTCGTCGCTCACGGCTGCGCTCTTTCTCGGCTTCACCCGTGCCGAAGCCGCCCGCTACTCGTTTCTGCTGGGCTTGCCGGCCATTACTCTGGCGGGCCTCAAAGAACTGTGGGAATTGCGGCATGCAGCGATGGGCGTCGAGGGTTGGTCTATTCTCGGGGTCGGCCTCGTGGTCGCCAGCCTGTCGGCATTCGTCGCAATCTGGGGGCTGATGCGCGTGATGGAGCAATTCTCCGCGTGGCCGTTCGTGATCTACCGCGCGGCCCTAGGTGCCTTTTTGCTGACGGCCGTCGGACTGGGCATTTTGGCAAAATAAACCGCGCAGGAAGCCCGGTATAGCCGCTCTGGACGTCCGGTTCGCCGGCAAGAATTGTGCTTTGCGCCAAAACGGCCCATAAATGCGCATCCGACCGCCTGTTGCGTGAGTGCATCCCCCATGCCGCGTCAAAGCTCGAACCGAGCCCCTCGTCCGCAAAATTTGCAGCGCACCGGCACCGCACGCAAAAGCACTCGAGTGAGCCGCGCAAGGGTGTCCAAACCACTTCCGGTCAGCCCTCTGCGGCGGCACCAACCGTTAGCAGAAGCAGGCGTCACGATCACGACGCAGGCGATCGATAAACTGTTCGCCTGCTGGGCTGGCGCGCTCGAGGAACCGACGCCGAAAAATGTGCATGCGCTGCGTGTGGCGCTCCGGCAAGTGCTCGTGGCTGCGCACATTTTTCGCAACTTCGATGCCGATGGCAAACTCGAAGCGATACGGCGAGCACTCAAGCATCTGGCCTCGAAGGTGGGTCGGCAGCGCGATCTGGATGTAGCGATCGACGATCTGGTGCGCCCCCTGCAAGACGGCGATCTTGCCGGCGACGTGACCGCACTCCTAGCCGCTCTCGAGAGCATGCGCGAC
>JANLYD010000439.1:0-2943 GCA_031365465.1 Hyphomicrobiaceae bacterium | reverse complement strand
CAAAGGTCCGGCCGGCTTGGATCGTCATTCTGGCCGCCGGCACGATCGTCGCGATGGCAATGGGATTGCGGCAGGTGATGGGACTATATCTCAAACCCGTCACGATCGAACTCGGCATCGGACGCGAGCCTTTTTCAAACGCCATGGCGTGGGCCAATCTGGTCTGGGGCATCGCTGCGATTTTTGCCGGTGGCGTGGCGGATAAGCTGGGCGCAGGCCGTGTCGTCTTTTTCTGCGCGCTCTGCACCATCTCGGGGCTGCTGGCCATGATGTCGGCGACGTCTCCGGGCTGGCTCTACCTCAGTGGCGTTTTGACGGGCTTGGGCGTTGCCGGAACCAGCGTCTCGGCGCTCGTCGGGGCCGTTGGGCGCGCCGTTTCGCCCGAGAAACGTCTCGCGGCAATCGCTTCGCTCGGCATGGCCGCCGGCATCGGCCAATTAATCGCTTTTCCGCTCACGCATGTCCTGATCGAATACACCGGCTGGAAGACCAGCCTTGCCATCCTCGCCGGCATCGGCACCCTGATGCTGCCGCTGGCGGTGCCGATCTCAGGACGGCCAGCGGCGCTTGCGGCCAACGTGAAATCGCAAACGATGATGGACGCCGTGCGCGAAGCGGCGGCGTTGCCGAGTTACTGGCTGTTGACGCTCGGGTTCTTCGTCTGCGGGTTCCATCTCGCGTTCTACGGCGTGCATCTGCCAGCGTTCGTGTCGGACAAGGGCTTGCCGTCTTGGGTTGGGGTCTACGCGTTGATGGCTGTCGGCATCGCCAACATATTCGGCACCTACATGGCCGGGCAGTCCGGCCGCTGGGTGGAAAAGCGGGTCGGGCTCAGCTATATCTATTTCATGCGCATGTTCCCGTTCCTGGGTCTGCTGTTCCTGCCGTTGACGCCGCTGTCGGTGGTGCTGTTCTCGGCGCTGCTGTGGCTGTTCTGGCTGTCGACCGTGCCGCTGACGTCCGGGCTGGTCGGTCTCTTTTTCGGCACACAGTGGATGTCGATGCTGTTCGGCTTCGTGTTCCTGTCGCATCAGCTGGGATCGTTTACGGGCCTGTGGATCGCCGGTTACACCTATGACATAACCAAGTCTTATGATCTGATGTGGTGGATATCGATTGCGCTTGCGCTGGCAGCAGCACTCATCCATTTGCCGATCCGCGAGCGGCCAGTCGTGAGGCTGGCAGCAGCGGCTTGATCGTCGCAAAACTTCGGAGCGTTATGCGCGCATGACCGATCCGTCGACCTCGACCGAACAGACCCACCCGGATGCGCTTTTGCCGCCGCGCATCCGGTCGTGGTTGCTGGCTGTCGTCGGGTGCGTGGTGGCGCTGTCGCTCTACCTGATCGCCGTGCGCGGGAGCTCCATCATTTTCGATTTGCGCGACGCCGTCAGCGCCTTCTGCTTCTGACAGGCGGTCCAAGTTCGAGGTCGAAAGATGCCGTCAATCATGCGCTCCCCGAGGAACATCTCCACGATGTCTTGCTGGAATTCGTCGTGTTCTTCACGCGATGAATATCGGGGATCTTTGCGAGTTGGTGTGGCGCCCGGCGCGAGATCGGACGCAATCATGGCCGCTGGAGATCCCGGATATTCGGCCAGCAAAGTGCTGTCCAAATTCCGGGACGACGTCCGGGGTTGGGTCAGTTCAGGTTGGTGCCCCCTGCTTAGCGGGTTTGGGTTGATCGTGCTGATATGCGTCAACTCCGCCTTGCCGGTGGCTGCACAGGAAATCGTTTCGCGCACCAAACAGGGTACCTTCGACGACGTCCGCTTCGAACTCGGCAACGCGGTCATCGCGACCGGAGTCGCGGTCCAATCGGAAGGCAACGTCGCCGCCATGCTCGGTCGCACCGCCGCCGACGTGGGCGCAGTCGAAACGGTCTATAGCCGGGCTGAATTCATTTCGTTCTGCTCGGCCAAATATTCCCGCGCCATGATGGAAGCCGACCCCGCCAACATGGCGTTCTGTCCGTTCGTGGTGTTCGCCTATGAAACGAAGGCGAAGCCTGGCGAGATCGTGGTCGGCTATCGGCGACCGACGGTGCCAGCCAGCCAGAATGCCGCCGCTCAAAAAGCCGCCGCCGAGGTCGACGCTCTGTTGGCGAAGATCGTTGCTGAAACGGTGAAGTAGATGGCGCAAAGCAAGCGCTTATCGCGCGATGTTTACGACGACTTGAACGCATTGCCAGCCCACATGGTCGGGGAGATTGTGCATGGCGCGCTGCACGCCCATCCTCGCCCCGCTCGTAGGCACGGCCGTGCCGCCTTCAAACTGGGCGGCACGCTCGATACTTCGTTCGACAATGGCGGCAGCGGTCCGGGCGGATGGCGGTTCATCGCCGAACACGAGTTGCATCTGGGTCCGCATATCGTCGTCCCGGATATTTCAGGCTGGACAGTCGAGCGTTTTCCGTCCGATGAAACTACCGCTCACTCCGTCGTGCCGCCCGACTGGCTGTGTGAGATCCTTTCTCCCTCCACCAAGCGTCTCGACCGCTTCGAAAAGTTGCCTATTTATGCCGAGTTCGGCGTCAAGCACTGCTGGTACGTCGACCCGATCGAAAAGACGCTGGAAGTTTTCGTGCTGTCCGACGGCGCCTACAAAATCGGCCCGACGTTCGCCGACAGTGACCCGGTGACTGCCGTCCCTTTCGAGGCGCACACCTTTTCGCTGGGCTTGCTCTGGGACGACGTAGCCTAGATTGGCAAAACTGGTCGCCGGCACCGTCACTCCTCCGCCTGTCCTTGTCTTTGGTCGTGCGCTTGGGCTAGTGTTTGCGCGGTTGCAGACCGCGAGCGATCGCGCGTTTGCCCGGTCGCTCTAAATGCGCCCACAGCAACAAAATAAATGGCGACGGGAATACCCGTCTTGGGAGGAAGTACATGGTTGGTTTTCGCATTGGCAAGCTGGCTGCCGGAATCGCGCTCGGCGCGATGGTGG
>JANLYD010000432.1:0-20091 GCA_031365465.1 Hyphomicrobiaceae bacterium | reverse complement strand
GAGATGGTCGAGCAGACGTGGACGCTTGCCGCCGACATGATCTGCAAGGCGCTGTTAGATCGCGACATGCCCTTCAACCCGCACGTCGTGTTCAAGTGCGTCAAAACCTATACCGACGTCATGAACCACAAGCAGGTGCGCCTCAAGAAGGTGCACGGCGCCGACGAGTTCGAGGTCGGCGAGGAAGACACTGCGAAAGCCATGGAGATTTGGGCCAGCGTGCCCCCCGAAGTGATGGCGGCGGACCCGCGCGAAGCCCGCGAGCGCACCCTGCTGACTATGATCGAGGCGGCGGTTGCCGATCCGACCATCCCCGAATTCGACCGCCAGCAGGCGATCGACGAGCTCAAACAATACCTGTGGGCCGGCACCGAAACGACCGCGTTGACGCTGGCGTGGGCGATGTATCAGGCGTCGCGAAATCCGGAAGTGGCCGATCGTATCCGGTTGGAGGGCGAGCAGGTCTATGGCGACCGCGAGCCGACTTCGGCCGACTATGGTGCGCTCGCTTACACCCGCGCCGTCATCCAGGAAACGATGCGGCTCTATCCGCCGATCTGGGGCCTGATCCGCGTCGCCACAAAGGCCGACGAGATCGGCGGCAAGGAAATCCGCGTCGGCGACCGCGTCGTGCTGTTCGCTTACGGCACCCATCACAGCGCCAAATACTGGGAAGACCCCGAAAGCTTCAAGCCGGAACGCTTCATGGGTGATGCCGCCAAGAAGCGTAAACCCTATACGTACATCCCGTTTGGGGGGGGCAAGCGGTCCTGCATCGGCGGGGCCATGAGCCAGGTCGAAAACACGCTCGCGTTGTCGATCCTGCTGCGTAAATTCCGCCCGGAGTATGTCGGCGTCGAACCGCCCGGCATCAACGCCACCGTGACCCTCACGCCCAAAGGCGGCCTCCAGTTCAAGGTCCACGCCTTGACCTGACCGGGTGCAGGCGCAACCGCGCGACACTTGCCGCGAGGACCTGACCGCGTCGACAGCACGGTCTGGTCACAAATTGCACCTATATGATGGGCAAGCCGCTTGCGATGGCATTCGGCTTGGCACGCCACGTGTATCGATACGTGCCTAGGCCTTGATTTTATTGGAGTGCGGGGCAAACGTCATGCGCAGTCTTTTTCGCCAAGCGATGGTGGGTGCGATCGTTCTGCTGCCCGTGATCGGTGGTATCGCGCTGGTTCGCCACGGCAATACCCCAACCGTCAGCGTCGCGCGGACGCCCGCAACAGACGCCGTGGCCGAAATCGCAGCGCGCCGCGCCGAGATGGATCAGCGGATTTCTGAAGGTCGCCGCACAGGCCGTCTGCATGGCGTTGGCTATCTGGCCATCCTGGACGAACAGCATCGCCTTCTGGTGAGACAGAAACGCGCCGAAGCCCAGGGGCTCAGCGAGGAGGCACGCCGGGAGTTTCTGCGCGACCTCGATCGCGCCAGTGCCAATATCGACAAGCAGCTTGCCAATTAGTTCAGGACTTGGCTGACAACGCGTAGTTCCGTCAGCCGCCTGCTTTTGGGACGGCTGCCAATGCCGCCTCGATGGCCGCGATGAGTTTCGGCGCTTCCGGCTCGACAGTGGTCGCGAAACTGGCGATCAACGCGCCATCGGCGCCGACCAGATATTTGTGGAAATTCCACTTCGGCGCCGCCGCATTGCCCAGCGTCGTGGTGGCCCACTTGTAGAACGGATGCGCGGCCTCGCCTTTCACCGCGTACTTGTCGGTCAGCGGGAAAGTTACGTTGAACGCGCCTTGGCAGAAGGTGGCGATCTCCGCGTTCGTACCCGGTTCCTGATCGCCGAAATCGTTCGACGGCACGCCAAGCACGACCAATCCGCGGTCCTTATATTTCTCGTAGACAGCTTCCAGACCCGCATATTGCTTCGTGAAGCCGCAGAACGACGCGGTGTTCACGACCAGCACGACTTTGCCTCGGAACGTCGCCATCGGCAGCGGCGTGCTGTCGATGGCGTCGAACGTGTAGTCGTAGGCGTTGCCGACCTGGCTGCCGGCTGCCCGAATTTCAGATGCCGCAAACAGCATCGGCACGGCAGAGAGCGCGGCGAATATCCGTTTCATTCAGCTTCGACGCGTTCGCATCGCTCCCAGGGTGCAGGCGACGAATGGCAGTCGCCTTCGAGTTACGCGTCACCCCATCCGATGGATGACGCAACCGTGCAGATTTACTTTGCCGCGACCGGCGTTGCCAGCGGTTTGCCCTTTTCGACCACATAGGTGACGACAAGCTTTGCGCCGGCGGCACCGGTCTTGCCATCGTGGGGAACGCCCACGGGAATTTGCCAGGAGTCGCCCGCCTTCAGCGTTTTGTCGGGTTGCCCATCGACCATCAGCACGACTTCGCCCTCGAGCAGGTAGGCCGACTCGATGCCGGGGTGCATATGGCGTCCGATCATGACGCTCGGCACGATTTCCGCCATCGCCATGACGGTTTCCATGTTCGTGCCGGGAACGTCGAACTTCTGCAGCGGTGTGCGTTTGATGTTGGATGCGCCCTGCGTGACCGCTGCCGGTGCTTGCTGCGCTTCGGCGGCGACAATTGCGACCAAGCTCAGGCTCACCGCCGCAGCGATTACGGTAAAATGTCTGCGCATAGGATTTCCTCCGATTATTGTTGTCGACGCTGGCGCTCCACGGGCGGATCGTCAGGCCCCGCACCATGCGTCGGGTCGGGTGCCATTGCAATCGACGCGCGCATCCGCGCTAGGCAACATTCACCAGCGTCAGCCGTGTCGCATCAAATCCACCGCCGCTTCGCGCGCGTGCATTTTGCCGGCCAGCACGGCGTCGGTCAGAGCAGCCAGACGGTGGTTCCGGTCAGCTCGGATGCGTTCGGCGATCAGATCGGCTGCCGCTCGCGCAATCAGAAATCGCGCCCGGCGACGGCGGCGCTCGATGGCGGGTTCAGCCCGTTTCAATGTCCCTATGCGTGCGATCTCGGCCGCCAGTTCAGGCACGCCTGCTGCATCGATTGCGCAGGTTTTCAGCACTGCCGGCACCGGCGACGTCGTGCGCAGATGCAGCGCTCCGGCCAGTTGATACATGGTCTCCTCGGCGCCGGGGCGATCCGCTTTGTTGACCACGAGCACGTCGGCGATCTCCAACAGGCCCGACTTCATGGCCTGAATGTCGTCGCCGAGGCCGGGTGCGCTGAGCACTACGCGTACGTCGGCAATTTCGGCGACATCCATCTCGCTCTGGCCGGTGCCGACGGTTTCCAGCACCACGACGTCCCGGCCGGCGCCGTCCAGCGCATCGATGATGCGGACGGCGGCCGGGCACAGTCCGCCTAAATGTCCGCCGGACGCCAACGAGCGCATGAAGACACCATCGTCGGCAAGACTGGCGGTCATCCGCAACCGGTCGCCGAGGATCGCCCCGCCCGAAACGGGGCTCGAGGGGTCTACTGCGATGACACCGACCGTCAGACCGTCGCGACGCAAAGCCGTGACGTAGGCGGCCACCAGCGTCGACTTGCCGGCACCGGGAGGTCCCGTGAAGCCGACGACGAGGGCATGGCCCAGGCTTGGCTTCAGCGCCGCGATGACGGCCGGCATCCGAGCGGACGCCTTTTCCAATTCGGTCACCAACGCACTTGTTGCCCGCCGGTCGCCGGCGCGCGCGGCAGCGATGATGCGGTCTGGGCTGGTCCAATCGAGCGGTTGGGGCGGTTCGAAGGGTGGCTGCTGGGCGGAGGTTGTCATGCGTTTTCATATTCCCTCGAGCCGACGCCTGCAACGCGATCGGCACTCGACAAAAAGACACATTTTCAGCCACAAGAGAAACAGCTTCACTGCGCCGCGATGCCGCTTCTATTTCAAGGCAATCAGCCAGAGCACCGCTCTGACTGCGTCACCCGAACAGGACGACAAGGATCGATGATCGCGATGCGCGGGCCGTTTTTTCCAGCTTTATGGCTATTGCTGATGGTGTTGCCTGCGACGGTCCGCGCGCAGGTGAAACCGATCGACGCCGAACTCCTGAAATCGCTGCGCACCGGAGGGCACGTGATCGTGATGCGTCACCCCTCGGCTGACCCAGACAAGGCCGACACAGATCCGCTCAACTTCCGAAACGTCAAGTTGCAGCAGCCGTTGACCGAGCAGGGCCGGCAATCGGCGCGCGTCGTGGGGGATACATGGCGGCAACTCGGCATATCTTTCGGCGAGGTGCTCACCAGCAAGTTCAATCGCTGCTATCAAACCGCGATCCTGGCTGGCTTCAAGGCGGCGCGTCCCGTCACGGAACTGACCGAGGGGTCGCTCGTCGCCTCTCCCAACGAACAGAAACGGCGTGCGGCGTTCCTGCGCCAATTGGTCGTGACGACTTTGGCACCGGGGCAAAACCGGCTGATAATCACGCACCGTGCGAATATTGCCCAGGCGTTCGGCAAGGAATGGTACGAGGTCAAGGAAGGCGAAGCGAGCGTCTTCCGCGTCGATAAAGGCTCGTACTCGCTACTGACCCGCATGCAGTTGGACGACTGGTCCCGCTTGCTGTTGCTCGCCAACAAGTCGTAACTGTATTTTGAGCGCCGGTTCCGCCTCGGCGCGTCAGCGGTTTCAACTAGAAGCCTCTCATCGACCTGACTGCTGCTTCTGAACACGTCGCAACGACGGCTTTGCGGCCCGCTCCGGACACGAGACCACCTGTTTGCGCGTGGGGGCGTGGACTTCGATGGCGGAGGTAAACCGGACGCCTACCTCAGATTGCCGTCGCCAGACGACCTCGCACGCGACCCAGATCCCATCCAGATCGATGTGGAGTTCGAAGGTGTCAGGCACATTTATGGAGCCTTGCGCGAGCAACCTCGCACCGCCCTCCGACATGTCGCGGACCGTGCACGGCAAGGTGGAATGGCGCGCATTGAAGCAGATCGTTGCGGATTTCAGAAGGCGGCGGCGGCTACGGCGCTCGTCGATTTGCGGCATGATGGCATCCGGTTATTGTCACCGCTAACGTGACACAAACAGATTTAACAAAATTCCTCGTGGCGGCTCGCTAGGGTGCGTCGAGGTCGTCGTCGCCTCGATAAGACAATTGCATCGATGGTCGCCAGCGGTTAGCAGTGCGTCCGGTTCAACCTTCTGACAACGGCACCCGGCTCCATGACCACACACTCTCTGCTCCTTCTCCCCGGCGACGGCATCGGTCCGGAAGTCATGGCTCAGGTCGAACGCGTGGTGGCGTTCTTCGGCAAGCGTGGCAAAGCCTCGTTCACCACCGAAACCGCGCTGGTGGGCGGCTGCGCCTACGACAAGCACGGCGTCGCCGTCACCGATGAAACCGTCGCCAAGGCGCAAAAGGTCGACGCCATCCTGTTCGGCGCGGTCGGCGGGCCGAAGTGGGACAAGGTTGCGTATGAACATCGGCCCGAAGCCGGTTTACTGCGGCTGCGCAAAGATCTCGATCTGTTCGCCAATCTGCGTCCGGCCATCTGCTATCCGGCACTGGCCGAGGCGTCGTCGCTGAAGCGCGAGTTGGTCGAAGGGCTCGACATCCTGATCCTGCGCGAATTGACCGGCGGCACCTATTTCGGCGAACCCAAGGAAATCGTCGCGCTCGAGAACGGCCAACGCCGCGGTGTCGACACCACCGTCTACACGACCGCCGAAATCGAGCGCATTGCCCGCGTGGCCTTCGATCTGGCTCGCAAGCGTGGGGGCAAGGTGCACTCCGCCGAGAAGCGCAACGTGATGGTGACGGGCCTGTTGTGGAACCAGGTGGTGACTGCGCTGCATGCCAAGGAAGCGACCGACATCAAACTCGAGCACATTCTGGCCGATGCCTGCGCCATGCAGCTCGTCCGCAATCCCAAGCAGTTCGACGTGATCGTCACCGATAATCTGTTTGGCGACATGTTGTCTGACGAAGCGGCCATGTTGACCGGCTCGATCGGCATGCTGCCTTCGGCCTCGTTGGGTGCACCCGATCCCAAGACCGGCAAACGCAATGCCCTGTATGAGCCGGTGCACGGTTCTGCGCCCGATATCGCCGGTCAGGGCCTCGCTAATCCGATTGCGGCCATCGCCAGCTACGGGATGGCGTTGCGCTATTCGTGCGACATGCCGAAAGAGGCAGACATGATCGACAAAGCCATCGCCGGCACGCTGGCACGCGGCTTCCGCACGAGCGACATCATGCAGCCGAACATGCGCAAGGTCGGCACAGCGGACATGGGTTCGGCAATTCTCGAAGAACTGGCGACCATCGCGGGTTGAGGCCGGCCGTCACTACGGCGTCATCATCTTGATCGCCGCAGTCGACGCCGCGCCGCCGATCACGCAGGGGATGCCGATGACCGCCGGTGCGCCTAGCGCACTGGCCGCAATACAACCGAACGACAAGGCGATTTGCCCGGCTTGGCCCCACCATGCGGTGGTGCGCGTTTTTTCCGGGCCTTTGATCTTGAGCTGCTCGATGGCCATCAATGCTTCCTTGCGGATTTTGGAAACTTCGCCCGTTTCGGCCGCAAGGATCACCTCAGTGAGTATCTTCTGGTTGGCGGCCGGTTCCGTCTTCATCGCCGTTTTGAGCAGCCGCAACAGTTCTACGTCCGTGCTGGCATTGGTTGCCAGCGTCCACTTCACCATCGACCCGATCGTCAGCTTCTCGACGTCGTTGACGTCCTTCGACCACTGCAGCACCGAGATCATGCGCAGCACCGGCTCATAGGCACCAGTCGCGAAATAATTGCCCCACAGCACGTCCAGTGGCACCGGCCCGGCATCCAGCTTCATCTTCTCGTAGGGCTCCATCGTCCCCGTCACGAAGCGGTCGATCAACACTACCCGGCCCGGCATCCGTTCGGCGTTCTGTCGCAAGATCGCCTGCCACTCCGGAGTGCCGGAATAGGCGATGGCTTTGATGACGGCGGCGTGGTGAACTTGCGGCAGGGGAAACATCTTGACGATGGTCGCCTGGATATTGGCCGGATCCGATGCCAGCACGCCGCCCACAAAACCCAGGTACAAACCAGACGTCTCAGAATCGGCCAGCATGTTGAGATCGAGCATCGCGCGGAACAGGTCCGGCAACCGCTGCGGCTCGGGGTGGCTGCGATAGGTATTGATGTAGCGGCCGATCAATTCGATCGTGCGAAAGTCGGCGTTGTCGGGTTTGGCCCCTTTGGCTGTCTTGGGGAGTGGTTTGGACAGTGCCTTGGCCGGTATCTTGGGCGCTTGATTCGCGACGGCCTTCGGAGCCGGCTCGGTCGTGACGGGCGCACCCAGCCTCGCGGCTGGACCTGCCGACTGACCGACCGCCACGCCACCGAGTGCGGCAGTCATTGCAAACGCGCACAAAACAGTCCGTACAAACACAACCGTACCTCGGAATTTCGAAAGCTGCAGGTGCCGCCCCGGCAATCGCTGCTCAGGCACGGTTGCCGTCTTCGTTGTCGATAAACCCCACAGCGGCATTCTCGCCTGAAATGCGACACTCTCTAGGCGACATGACGGCCAAAAAAGATTGTTTTGCGGCTTTGGTGCGCTGGCGGCTCTCCGTTGTGGCATACTCGGTGCCGATGCCACCTGGACCGGCGGCTTCATCCCTGGGGAGGATGTCATGAGCAAAAAAGCGCTCGCGGCCGAATTTATCGGCACGTTCATGTTGATTGTCGCGGTGTGCGGAGCCCAGCTGTTTTCAGCACCCGCCGGCGGCGGCCTGCTGGCCGTCGCATTGGCCGCAGGATTTTCCGTTCTGGCGATGGCCTATGCGATCGGCCACATCTCCGGCGGGCACTTCAATCCCGCTGTCACGATCGGCTTGATCGCCGGCGGCCGGTTCAACAGCGGCGAAGCAATCGGCTACATTTTCGCTCAGGTTCTAGGCGGCGTGGCGGCGGCCCTGCTTATCTCAGCCATATTGGCCGGAGCCCCGGCCGGCACGGTGAAGTGGAGCACATTCCCCGCCATTTCCAACTCATTTGGCGGCCCCGGACAATTCACCATCACCGCCGTCTTTGCGTTGGAGACCGTCCTTTCGGCCCTGTTCATGGTGGTGTTCATGGGCGCCACGTCGAAACGTGCGGCGGCAGGGTTTGCCCCGATCGCCATCGGGCTCGCCATGACGCTCTGCTATTTGATCGCGATCCCCGTTTCGAACGCGTCGCTCAATCCGGCGCGCTCGACCGCCACCGCAATCCTGGCCGGTGGTCCCGCCATTGCGAACCTCTGGGTATTCTGGGTGGCACCCCTGCTTGGCGCGGCGATCGGCGGCGGCGTCTCCAAATGGATCCAGAGCGAATAGGCTCGCCGCCGTCGAACCGCGTCCGCTCTCATTTCCCGCGATAATGTCCGCCACCGTCGACATCCAGCACGGTCCCGCTGACATAGCCGCACGCGGGCGACGCCAGAAACGCTGCTGCATTGGCTATTTCTTCGCTCTCGATCAGCCGGTCGAGCGGCAGCCCTGTCAGCATTTCCTCCCACCGTGTTTCATCGCCCAACGCCGTTTTTGCGCGGGACTTCGACAGGCTGATGATCCGATCGGTCCGCGTTGCCGCAGGGCTCACACCGAAAACGCGCACACCCCAATCGACAGACTTGCCGCCGACCGCGCCGGTGAACGCCATCAAGGCCGCGTTGCCAGTGGCGCCGCAGATATAGTCGTAACGCGGGCTGCGGCCGGCAGTCCCGATGATGTTGACGATCGTGCCCGCCTTCCGCTCTTTCATACGCCCCAGCATCATCTGGGTCATGTGCACATATCCCATCACCTTCAGGCTCCACGCCTCGGCCCAGCGCTCCATGCTGAGATCGAGCAGGCCTCCGCCGGGAATGGCACCGGCGTTGTTGACGAGAATATCGGTGGTGGCATACGCCGCAGCAACGCGCTCTCGCTCGGCTGGGAGCGATAGATCGGCGGCCATCGCATCGACCGGCCCAAAGGCTGCCAATTCGGCTCGCATCGCGTCCAGTTTCGTCGCATCGCGCGACACGATCGTCACGCTGCAGCCCTCCTGCAAGAACACCTTGGCACATGCAGCGCCGATGCCCTTCGAGCCACCAGTAACCAATACGCGCTGGCCTTTAAGTCGCAAATCCATGTCGGCTTTCCTTGTGACGTGTCCAAAGACAAGAGTATCGCCGCAATCCCAGGTCCACGTAAGAGGTCATGACCGAGCTCGTGAGATTATGCTGATCGTCGTCCGGCGCGTTTGCGCCACCGCCCCCGGTGCTGTAAACACCATCCGACATGCCGAACGGCGTCGTTAAAGCGGAGAACACAGCTTTGGCCGAAAAAAGCGGGAAACCCCCGCGTAGCAGTGCCCCGGTCTCCGGTGCCCGTAGCGATGCACCGCCGTCCTTTGCGACATCGGGTGCGGCAACGCCTGCGGTCAGCCGTGTTGTAGTCACTCTCGAAGACAATCGCATCGTGCCCTTGGTGCTTGGTGAACACGACGCCCACATGGCGCTCATCGAGCAATTGCTCGGCGTCAAAGCCGTCGCGCACGGCAACATCATCTCGGTCTCAGGCGCGGCGCAGGCCTGCACGACGGCCAAGCAAGTGCTTGAAGCGCTTTATGGACGCGCGGTGCGCGGCGAAGAATTCACCGCAGGTGACGTGGAGGGCATGATCCGCCATTCGCGATCCGCCCCCGCCAACGAAGGCATGGCGCAGATCCGCACGCGCAAAAAAATCGTCACCGCGCGTACGGCGATGCAAAGCAACTATATCCGCGCACTCGAAAGCACCGACCTGGTGTTCGGACTTGGTCCGGCCGGCACAGGAAAAACCTATCTGGCGGTCGCTTTTGCTGCGCAGTGCCTGGAAAAAAATCTTGTCGAGCGCATTATCCTGTCGCGGCCGGCCGTCGAGGCTGGTGAGCGTCTGGGCTTTCTGCCCGGCGACATGAAAGAGAAGGTCGACCCTTACCTGCGTCCGCTCTACGATGCACTTTACGATGTTCTGCCGCCCGAGAAGGTGGAGAAAGCCCTTGTCGAAGGGGTGATCGAAATTGCGCCGTTGGCTTTCATGCGCGGCCGCACCTTGGCCAATGCCGTCGTGATCCTGGATGAAGCGCAAAACACCACGCCGATGCAGATGAAGATGTTTCTGACGCGCCTTGGCGAAGGCTCGAAAATGATCGTCACGGGCGACCCCACACAGATCGATCTGCCGAGCGGCCAAAAGTCCGGGCTGGAAGAGGCCGTCGGGTTGCTGGGTATGGTCAAGGGAATCGAAACCATCCGCTTTCTCGCCCAGGACGTCGTACGCCGCGATCTTGTCGGCCGCATCGTCAAGGCCTACGAAGCAGCCGCAGCCGTCGCCGCATCAGAAAAGACCCGGACTTCCGGGCCACGGAGTTGACCGTGACACGCCCTCCCCCGCCAGAGCCGTCCAGTGCAGCGATACGCACCCTCGACGCCGAAGTCGCCATCGAAGACGACCGATGGTGCGTGCATCAAAACATCGAGCAATCCGTGCTTGCGGCGGTCGTTGCCTTGCGCGACATCAAGCCGGCCGTTGCCCCGGCGGCGGCCGCTGCCACCATCGTCCTCAGTGACGATGCGCGCGTCGCCGCGTTGAACGGCAACTTCAGGCAAAAGCCCGTGCCCACCAACGTGCTGTCGTTTCCGGCCGATCCCGCAGCGACCGAGCCCGGCAGCGCGCCTTATCTCGGCGACATCATCGTGGCGCGTGAAATCGTCGAACGCGAAGCGCAGGCGCAATCGATCTCCGTGGCGCATCACGTGCAACATCTCACGATCCACGGTCTGCTCCATTTGTTGGGCTACGACCATCAGACCGATGCCGACGCCGAACTGATGGAAACGATCGAGACCCGCGTACTCGCCACACTCGGCGTTGCCGACCCTTATGCACCGTCCCCCGCACAGCCCGGACCCGCCCCGACCTGCCCATGACCATTGCCCCGAAAACCCGTGACGAAATTTTGCAACGCGCGCTTCCTCCGGCGGCTTCCAACGGCCGCTGGCTGAGTGCGCTTCGCGCCCGGTTGGGTCTGTCGCAGGCAGCGTCGGCGCGCGAGACCATCGAAGATGCGCTGAAGGAATCGCTCGACGGGACGACATTTTCGGCGGCCGAACGCGAGATGTTGCAACGGACATTGCGCTTCGGCACGCTGCGGGTGGACGACGTGATGGTTCCGCGCTCCGACATCATCGCGCTCGACGAAAGCGAAACCGTCCGCACGTTGTTGCAGAAGTTCGACGACGCGGGCGTCAGCCGCATCCCCGTCTTTCGCGAAACCCTCGATGATCCACGCGGCATGATCCACATCAAGGATCTGCTGCATTGGCTGATGGGCGATGCGATCGGCCGCTCTCCCAGCGAAGGTGGCGCCTCCACCGCCCCGCCGCCCGCAACCACAAGCGGAAAGGCAGACGGAGCCCCTCCGGCCATCGATCTCGGCAACGCTGATTTGTCGAAGTCCGTTTCGTCGACCAAGCTGCGCCGGCCGGTGCTGTTCGTCCCCGCATCGATGCCGGCGACCAACCTGCTCATCCGCATGCAAACGACGCGCATCCACATGGCATTGGTCGTCGACGAATATGGCGGCACCGACGGCTTGGTCACCATCGAGGATCTCGTCGAGCAGATCGTCGGCGAGATCGAAGACGAGCACGACGAGGTGGAAGCAGCCAATATAGTGGTCGACGCCAATCAGGGCTTCACGGCTGCAGCCCGCACGCCTGTGCGAGAGTTAGAGGAACGGCTTCAACTGAAATTGCTGTCCGCAGACCAGGAAGAAGAAATCGACACGCTGGGCGGCTTGGTGTTTGCGCTGGTCGGCCACGTTCCGGCACGCGGCGAACTCGTGACGCATCCGGCGGGAATCGAATTCGAGGTTCTCGACGCCGACGCGCGGCGGGTCAAACGACTGCGCGTCCATCGTTCTCGCAAGGTCAATACGGCTGCGGCCGACAGCGCGCCGCCGACACCGTGACGAAGCCGACTGTCGTAGCGGCGACCATCGGCGCGGCACGGCCCTTCAGTGCCGCCGACATTTACGATCGCGTCGCTGGGATGCCGGTGTGGCGACGACGCTGGGTTGCGTTCGCGGCAGGCATTATGTCGGTGCTGGCCATGCCGCCGTTCCATTGCTGGCCGGTGCTGTGGCTGACGTTGCCGCTGTTGTGCATCACGGCTGACACAGCGGCCGCAGTTGACAGCGGTTCCTCTCGATGGTCGCCGTGGCGCCGATGGGCCGCTGGCCGCGCGGCCGAAATGGGGTGGTGGTTCGGCTTTGGTTACCACGTGGCAGGCTTGTTCTGGATCGGCGAAGCCTTCCTGGTCGAAGCCGAAGTGTTCGCTTGGCTGCTCCCGTTCGCCGTTACGTTGTTGCCGGCGGGTTTGGCATTTTTTACCGCGATGGCCACGGCTTCGACGCATCTTTTGCGCGGCCTCGATTCCGTCGAGCGGATGGTCGCGTTGGCAATTGGCTTCGGGCTTACGGAATGGCTGCGCGGCCACATTCTCACGGGGTTTCCTTGGAACGTCCTCGGCACGGCGGTGACATGGCCGCTGCCGTTGATGCAGAATGCGGCTGTCTTCGGCATTTACGGCCTGACCGTCATCGCCGTCGTCATCTTCGCCGGACCGTTCGCCATTGTCAGCCGACACCCGCACCGGCGAAGCGTTGCGTTCGCGTTAGCCATCGTGCCGCTGTTGGCGATGTACGCGTTTGGAGCCGTCCGGCTTTCAGACCCGCCGAACCCGGCGAGGGCAGTTGGACCCGCCGGACCTAAAATCCGCATCGTTCAGCCCTCCATCCCCCAACGGGAGCGGCTCCAGCCCGAAAATACCCGCCGGATTTTCGATCGGCATCTCGCGATGTCGATCACCGCACCGAACGGCACCGTCGACAATGCCGACGGCCTGACGGCAATCGTCTGGCCAGAAGCGGCCATGCCGTTTTTGCCATTGGCGCAGCCGGTAGCACTCGAGGCGATCGGGCATATGTTGCCGCAAGGCGTCCAGCTCATCGCGGGCGCATTGCGGCTCGAAACCGATCCGGTGACCGCAGCCCGTCATGTCTTCAACAGTCTGCTGGTTTTCACCGGCAGCGCTGACGGTTCGGCTCAACTCGTCGCACACTACGACAAGCTGCATCTCGTGCCGTTCGGCGAGTACCTTCCCGCGCAATGGTTTCTGGAGGCGATCGGTCTGCAGCAGCTTACGCGGCAAAGAGGGGGATTTGCTGCGGGAACCGGTCCGCGTGTGCCGCTGGCGTTGACCGGCCTGGGTCAGGTCCTGCCGATGATTTGCTACGAGGTGATTTTTCCGCAATCGGCCTCGCAGCCCGGCAGCCGACCAGACTTGGTGCTGACCATCACCAACGACGGTTGGTTTGGCACGACCACCGGCCCACGCCAGCATTACCATCAGGCCCGTATCCGAGCGGTCGAGATGGGAGTTCCGATGATCCGCGCTTCGAGCAATGGCATTTCGTCGCTGCTGGACGGCAAAGGCCGCGAACTCGGGCGGCTGGAACTCAATGCCGTTGGTTCACTCGACGTTTCTCCGCCGGCCGCGCTGCCGCCGCCATTGTATGCAAAAGTCGGCAACCTGCTGTTCTGGTTGATGATCGCAGCAGGGATGACTTGGCTGCTCCGCCGACACAAAACGCGCCATCCTGAGGCGGTCGGACATTGAAAAACCACCAAGATTTACTGTTTTCTTTGTTCGGACCATACAATCTGCCCGTCAGCGGTTGACGCTTTAGACAACCGCCCGTAGGAATTCGCTATTGGAAGCTGCACACCCCCCGATCTACAGCTTCTCAACACAATTATGCGATGGAACCTCATGGCTCACGCTGACCCGCTTCACACAGAAGAAGAGCACGAAGAAAAAGGCTCTCGCCGCCCCAACCCCGTCGACATTCACGTCGGCAGCCGGGTGCGTTTCCGCCGCATGCTGTTGGGCATGAGCCAAGAGAAACTCGGAGAGCGGCTTGGCCTGACATTCCAGCAGGTCCAGAAGTATGAAAAAGGGGTCAACCGCATCGGCGCCAGCCGGCTGTTCGATCTGTCGCAGGTTCTGCAAGTTCCGATTCAATTCTTTTACGAAGAAGCGCCGGGCACACTGGAACAGGCCGCATCCGGTCATGGGGCTGGTTTTGCCGACCGCAGCGGCGAAAGCTACATCGTCGAATTCTTGAATACGCGCGATGGCTTGGAACTGAACAAGGCCTTCGTACGCATCCACGATATCAAGGTCCGCCGTTCGATCGTCGATCTCGTCCGTTCGCTGGCTGGCGACGACAAGGAAATCAAGCTCGGATAAGCGCTACCGCGCTCGAGTGACTTTTCGCCCTATCTGAACCCCGCATTAATGTGACGTTGGACTGTCAGTCCGAATAAAAATCAAACTTGGAATGGAGCGGCATTCGACAAGCGCACAAACCGCGACGCGCGCTTGACCAGCCTCTCTTTTCCTTGCAAGAACCCCGCGAATTGTTTCCTAACGATCGCGAGGACGGCCGTGACGCGTAAGTCTTACCTCTTTACCAGTGAATCTGTTTCCGAAGGCCATCCCGACAAAGTCGCCGACCAGATTTCGGACGCGATCCTGGACGCTTTCCTGGAGAACGATGCCAAACTCGGCATCTCCGACAACAGCGCCGTCAACACCCGCCTCGGCTGCGAAACGCTGGTGACGACGAACAAGGTCGTGATCGCCGGCGAAGGCCGCGGCCAGGCACCGTTTTTCCGTAAATTCGCAAGCCATCAGTTCGTCGGCCAAAACGAGTGGGTCGTCGACCGGGGTTTGATCACCGACATCGCACGCAGCGTCATCAAAGATATCGGCTACGATCAGGTCGGCTTCTCATACCACGGTGCCGACGTCGAGGTTCTGCTGCACGGGCAGTCTGCCGACATCGCCATGGGTGTCGATGAAAAGCAGGGTGAAGAAGGCGCCGGCGACCAAGGCATGATGTTCGGCTTTGCGTGTACCGATAGCGAAGCTTACGAGAAAAACTCGTTCATGCCCGCGCCGGTTTACTTCTCGCACAAAATTCTCAAGGTTCTTTCCGAGCAGCGCCGCTCCGGCAAGCTGGGTGATCTACTGCCCGATGCCAAGAGCCAAGTGACGATCCAATACGAGAACGGGAAAGCTGTCGGCGCGACCAAAGTCGTGGTCTCCACGCAGCATCAGAAGGCCAACGGCAAGGGCCGCGACTACACCCCCGAACTCGTGCGCGAAATGATCGGCGATGCCGTCACCTCGGCGCTCCCGAAGGGCTGGATGCCGAAGAGCGGCGCAGATTTCCTCGTCAACCCGACGGGTAACTTCGTGGTCGGTGGCCCCGATGGTGACTGCGGCCTCACCGGCCGGAAGATCATCGTCGATACGTACGGCGGTTATGCTCCGCACGGCGGCGGCGCCTTTTCAGGTAAAGATCCGACCAAGGTCGATCGCTCGGCTGCCTACGCCGCCCGCTATCTCGCCAAGAACGTGGTTGCCTCCGGTCTCGCCGAGCGCTGCATGATCCAGGTCGCCTACGCGATCGGCCGTCCCGAGCCGATGTCTCTGCTGGTCGATACGCAAGGCACCAGCAAACATGGCCCGGAACTCGATGCCCGCCTCGAGGAGG
The DNA here is from genome assembly GCA_031365465.1 of Hyphomicrobiaceae bacterium. Taxonomy (GTDB): domain Bacteria; phylum Pseudomonadota; class Alphaproteobacteria; order Rhizobiales; family Hyphomicrobiaceae; genus JABFRJ01. The sequence continues at coordinate 4,497 of JANLYD010000432.1, read as the reverse complement.
TTCTCGCCGAGTTGTTCCCGATGCGCCCAACCAACATCCGCCGCATGCTGCAGCTCAACAAGCCGATCTATAAGCGTACCGCCGCTTACGGCCATTTCGGCCGCGCACCAGAAGCCGATGGTGGTTTCTCCTGGGAAAAAATCGATCTGGCCGATAAGATCAAGAAGGCGGTCGGCTGACACGTCGAGCCAAATCTCAGAAACTTTCGGGGGAAACAATGTTCTCACATATCATGGTCGGCACCGACAACATCGAAGGCTCGAAGAAGTTCTATGATGCGGTGCTCGGCACTCTGGGCGTGCCGGCTGGCTTCACCGATCCGAAAGGCCGCGTTTTCTACCGCACGAAAACCGGCGTGTTCTCGCTGTCGAAACCCATCGATGGCCGCGCTGCCACGTTCGCAAACGGTGGCACCGTCGGCTTCGCATGCGAAAGCCCGGAGCAGGCACAGGCATGGCACAAGGCTGGCTTGGCCAACGGCGGCGTGACTTGCGAAGATCCTCCTGGCTGGCGCGAAGGCGCGACGGGCAAGCTGTATCTTGCTTATCTGCGCGATCCTACCGGCAACAAGATCTGCGCGCTGCATCGCGCTTGATGTCACCTCGCGTCAGCCGATAAAATCCCATGACGGCCGCCCCCGGGCGGCCGTTGTGTTTTGCACGCATTCTTCCTTCGGTCATACGATGCCCAAGCTCCCCAGCGACCCCGCCAATGGCGACCCGCCTCCCGACGATAACCTTCTCGGCAGCCTTGAACTGCGGTCGTTCGGCCGTCGCGTAGGCCGGCCGCTCAGCACTCGCCAAGCCGAGCTTTGGGCGAAAACACTTCCGAAACTGCAACTCGATCTGTCCACACCCGCCCCGCCTGTTCTCACCGATCTCTTTTTGCGTCCGGTCGGCAAGACCTGGCTCGAGATCGGCTTCGGCGGCGGCGAACATCTGGTTTGGCAGGCCCGCCACAATCCCGACGTCGGACACGTCGGATGCGAACCCTTCCGCGACGGTGTCATCAAGGTTCTGAGTGCGGTGGAGACCGAGCAGATCGATAACATCCGTGTGCATGCCGACGACGCCCGAGACGTGCTCCGCTGGCTGCCGGCGGCGTCGATCGCGCGCGCTTTCGTGCTGTTTCCCGATCCGTGGCCTAAAACCAAGCATCAAAAGCGGCGACTTGTGAACGGGACACTTTTGGCAGCGCTCGCCCGCGTGCTGGAGCCCGGCGGTCAACTGCGCCTCGGCACGGACATCGCCGATTATGCACGCACAATGCTGATGGCGGCACAGCACGAACCGCACTTGCGCTGGACCGCCACCAAGGCCGATGATTGGCGCATTCGCCCAGCCGATTGGCCACAAACGCGGTATGAGGCCAAGGCCGTGCGCGAAGGCCGCCGGAGCAGCTACCTGTTGTTTGAACGCATCTGAAACGCACTCATCGAAAAGCTGTATCTATGCTGCCTGTCAGACCCTCTCATATCGAAGCTGCGGCGACGCGCATCCGCCCGTTCATTCGCCGCACACCGGTGCTGGACTATGTGCCGAATGTGCAGTTGAAGCTGGAGTTCCTCCAGCATGGCGGTTCGTTCAAACCGCGCGGCGCCTTCAATTCCATCCTCTCGCACACGGTCCCGCCGGCGGGCGTTGCTGCGGCTTCCGGCGGCAATCATGGCTTGGCCGTCGCGCTGGCCGCGAAAAACCACGGCGTGCCGGCAACCATCTTCGTGCCTGAAATTGCCGCGCCTGCGAAAATCGCTGCCATCCGCGCCACGGGTGCCACGTTGCGCGTGGGTGGGGCTCGCTACGACGACGCGCTCGCCGCCTGCAACGCGTTCATCGCTCAGAGCGGCGCACTCTCGATCCACGCGTTCGACACGCCGGAAACCATCGCCGGCCAGGGCACGGTCGCCTTGGAATGGGATGCGCAAACGGACGCCGAACTCGACACGGTGCTGGTCGCGGTCGGTGGCGGGGGGCTGATTGCGGGCATGGCCGCGTGGTGGCGTGGCAGCGTCAAAGTCGTGGGCGTCGAGCCGACTGGGTCAACCGCACTTCACTCGGCACTGGCCGCCCATAAACCCGTCGACGTTGCGGTTGCTTCGGTCGCGGCAGACAGCCTCGGCGCCAAACGGGCGGGGAATTTGGCGTTTACCATCGCCGAAGCCTGTGTCGACCAGGTCGTGCTGGTCGAGGATGCCGCAATTATCGCTGCCCAACGGACGCTATGGCATCACCTGCGCATCGCCTCGGAGCCGGGCGGCGCTGCCGCATTCGCGGCTTGGCAATCGGGCGTCTACATTCCGGACGCTGGAGAACGGGTCGGGATTTTACTTTGCGGCGCCAATACCGATCTCGATAAACTCGCCGAAATTGTCGTGTAAACAGTTGTGATCACCGCACGGTCACGAAATCGTGTGATAGTGCTTGCAAACATCGCTTGGCGAAGCTAAATAAGAAGTGCTCATGATCATCTCAACTCTGGGAGTGGATCCTTCGGATCCGCTCTTTTTGTTTTGGGGGTGGCCGGTAGCAGATCAGCCGAGGCATCGTTGCCGCCGTTTTGCGATGCTTGATCCATGTTGCCCCGCGCCACCTTTCGCAACGACGATCTTTTGACCATAGGCCCTATGCCGACCCTACCCCCCGCACCCGACACGCCTGCCGACGCACCACAGCCCTATTCGGACGACCGGTTTCTGCGCGAGTTCGGCGTCGCCGCCGAGATCGCTGCGACTGTCGGCCCGGTGTTGACCGACCTCGGGTACCGGCTCGTCCGGGTCGCGGTTTCCGGTGATACGTTGCAGATCATGGCGGAGCGCCCCGATGGCACGATGACCGCCAACGACTGCGAGCGCGTCTCCAAGCAACTTTCGCCTGTACTCGACGTCATGGACCCGATTTCGGACGCGTATCGACTGGAAATTTCGTCTCCCGGCATCGACCGGCCAATGGTGCGCCCCATCGATTTCGACGACTGGGCCGGTTACGAAGCCAAGATCGAATTGAACGAGCCGGTGTCCGGCCGCAAGCGCTTCCGCGGCCTCATCGACGGCTTTGAGGACGGCGAAGTGCGGATCGACATCGAGGTCATGGACGACAACCGTAAGCCGATCCGCGAAACGGTCGGGTTTCCCATCGGGCTGATAAAAGAGGCTCGCCTCGTAATGACCGACGACTTGATCCGCGAGTCCTTGCGGCGGGCCAAGAAGGCACGCGAAGCTCGCGGCGCATCGGACGGTCCCATGGACGGATCGCTCGACGTCGACGGATTGGACGATACGGAAATCGAACATTAGGCTAGAACACGCAGCATAAGACCCGCCGACGGACCGTTAACTGCCGCGCGGCCGTGGCATCGGGCAGGTTGGCTGCCACTTAAGTTTGATACGGAATTTGATACGGAAGAGGACTTCGACGCATGGCCCAGGCCGCTATCGCCTACAATCGCCTCGAATTGCTGCAGATCGCCGATTCGGTTGCCCGCGAGAAATCGATTGATCGCAAGATCGTCATCCAGGCCATGGAAGACGCTATCCAAAAAGCTGCGAAATCACGCTATGGCGCGGAAAACGACATCCGCTGCATCATCGACACCAAGTCCGGCGAAACCAAGCTGACGCGTGTGCTGACCGTCGTCGACAAGGTCGAAAACGACAGCACCGAAGTGTCGCTCGCGGATGCCCAGAAGCGGAAAAGTGAAGCGAAGGTCGGCGACATGATCGTCGAGACACTGCCGCCGCTGGATTTTGGTCGCGTCGCCGCGCAGAACGCCAAGCAAGTCATCGTGCAGAAGGTGCGCGAAGCCGAGCGTGACCGCCAATTCGTCGAATACAAGGATCGCGTCGGCGAAATCGCCAACGGCACCGTCAAACGTGCCGAATACGGCAACGTCATCGTCGACCTTGGCCGGGGCGAAGGCATCATTCGCCGCGACGAGATGATCCCGCGTGAAAATGTGCGTCTCGGCGACCGTATCCGCGCCTACATCTACACGGTCGAGCGCACGCAGCGCGGCCCGCAGATTTTCCTGTCGCGCGCCAAACCCGAATTCATGGCTAAACTGTTCGCGCAGGAAGTGCCGGAGATCTACGACGGCATCGTGCAGATCAAATCGGTTGCCCGCGATCCTGGCAGCCGCGCCAAGATTGCCGTGATTTCGAAGGATCAGTCGATCGATCCTGTCGGCGCGTGCGTGGGTATGCGTGGCCAGCGCGTGCAGGCGGTCGTTGCCGAGTTGCAGGGCGAGAAAGTCGATATCATCCAGTGGAAACCGGATGCCGCCGAGTTCATCGTCAACGCGCTCGCGCCCGCTGAAGTCAGCAAGGTCGTGCTCGACGAAGATACCAACCGCATCGAAGTGGTGGTGCCTGAATCGCAATTGTCGCTGGCCATCGGTCGCCGCGGTCAAAACGTGCGCTTGGCCTCGCAACTCACCGGTTGGGATATCGACATCTTGACCGAGCAGGAAGAGAGCGAGCGGCGCCAGAAAGAGTTCGCTTCG
>JANLYD010000326.1:0-2538 GCA_031365465.1 Hyphomicrobiaceae bacterium | reverse complement strand
GTGAAACCCAATGAGACAAACCTCAGTTTACAAACTGTTTTGCGATGCGTTGCATTGTGCAGTACGACACCTGTAGGGTTCTTGAGCGCAGCGAAAAAAGTCCCTAAGGGCGCAGATCCTGGCGGCGAACTAGGAGGCCTTCGCGCGTTGTGTCGCCGCTAGCGACCGCGCAAAAGCCAAACACGCCTGCACCATCCAAGTCGGGCCATCAGCCGGGCAGCAGTGAAGGGTTGTTGTCGTCAAAGCCAAGCCCATCATCTGGAGTGACGAGTTGCGCTAGACGCCTCCCAAGAGGCGTCTAGATTCAGCGTGCGACGGAAGTCCAGTCAGAACAAAAGTTTGATCACGAACCTTGCGGCAAGCAAAATTTCCCCCACATCGCCATCAAGTCCACGCGTGCATCAAGGTAATTGGTGCGCCGGTAGGCGGCGCGAACTTTGTCCTTGTCGGCGTGGGCGAGTGCGGCTTCGGAAACTTCGTCGGGCACTTTGGCGATAACCGCGCACCAGTCTTTGAAGGCGGAACGCATACCGTGCGCGGTGGCTTCATCCTTGCTGAAGTTCATATCCCGCAATAGCTTGGTCAGCGTCATGTCGGACAGGGGTCTGCCGGAAGGGCTCGGAAATAGAAACACGCTGGTCGGCTCGGCTTGTCGAGCACTGTGCAAGGTAACAAGTGCCTGTTCACTGAGCGGTACAACGTGTTCGCGCCGCGCCTTCATGCGTTCCTTCGGCACAGTCCAGAGCCTCTTTTCGAAATTGATTTCCGACCACGTGGCGAGCCGTGCCTCACCTGAGCGCGCCGCAGTCAAGATCAGAAACTCGAAGCAGAGACGTGTTGAGACGGTGGCTTTGCGCTCACGTAGCGTATGAATGAACGCTGGGACCTCAACAAAGGGTAGAGCCGCGTGGTGGCGCTTTTCAGCACGTTCGCGCCCGAGAACGTCAGATACACCCGTAGTCGGATTGGCGGCAATGCGATCACCTTGTACGATCGCAGCGTCGAATACGTTGCGCAGGCGCTGCAGAACCCGGCGCGCGGTCTCCGGCAGCGTTTCCCAGATCGGTTCCAACAAGGCGACGACCTCGCGGGGTGTGACGTCGGCGACCGGGCGGTCTTTGATGTGTGGAAATACGTAGTCGCGCATTGTCGAGCGCCATTGTGCCACGTGCTTCAAGTTGCTGAGGCGGCGCTCCTTGAATTTGAAGTAGACCTCAAACGCCTGCTCGAACGTTGGCCGGGCAGGATCGACTACGGCAGGCCCCTTGGCTGGCGCCTCCGGGACATTCCAGTTTGGCAGCGGCACGCCATTCTTGAGGGCGCGCCGCAGATCGATGGCGCGGTCGCGGGCTACGGCCAATGTGACGGTCGCTGGGCTGCCAAGTCCATAGTCTTTCCGGACGCCGGCGATCATGATGCGGAGAGCCCACCAGCGAGATCCTGCGGCGTTGGCAACGAAGCGCAGGCCGGCGCCGTCTTCGAGAACGCCGGGTCCCCTGAAATTCTTGATCTGCAGCGGCGTAAGGCGGCTCGATCCAGCGTTCTTTGGCCAGCGTTCTTTGGCCAGCGTTCTTCGGCCAGCGTTCTTTGGCACGGCGGATGCTCCAGTAATCGAACCGAAGCTCTCCCACACCTCTCCCACAAAAACAGTGCGCTGCAGTGGAGCAGCCTGAGCGCTCACGAGAAGATCCTTGCGGCCGGCGGCGCTAAAATTATGTGATCTTTCAAATGGTTTTGTCGCGTGATGGTAACAGGGGCGAAATGCCGGGCAGCAAGGCTGCCGGTGTGCTTGATGCGCGGGCTAGCCGGGTCGGCGTTCAGGCCCTATCCCGACCGGATCAGGTTGGGCAACATCGGCACGCTGACGGCGCCGTCGACGCCGAGGCGGCAGCCGAGATAGTCCCAGAAGCGGATCGCCTGCTTGGCGCAGGTTTTCATCAAGCCGAGGAAGGCGTCGCGACAGTCGCGGCCGATGTCCGAGCGCGTGCCGCCGGAGACTTTGCGCCGCGTGACGTGGCAGCGGATGTCGTTTTCCGAGCCGTTGGTGTGCAGCGGGATGTCGGGCCGATCCAGAACCATCAGCAGATCGGCCTTCAGCGCATGCAGCCGTTTCAGCAACCGGTCGAGCATCGTGAAGCCGGTTTTGCTGGTGAATATCACGTCGAAGCGCGTTTCCAGTTCCGCTTTCACGATCGAGGTTGGCGTCAGGGCATAGGCTTTCAGATCGGCATAGAGTTTCCAGATGCGATCCCGGATCGCCTCTTTGGCCACGCGCCGATCCTCGGTGAAGGCGTCGAGCTTGTGCACCAGGCGTTCCGCGTGCACCCAGCACAGCGCGTGGCGGCCGACATCGAACTGACCGGCGCCGTCGGAGACGATCACCGTGCCGTGCAGCAGGCCCTGGGCCGCGATCGAGCCCCACAGCGCGCCCTCGGTGGCGATGCGCACCGGATCGGGATGCACGACAAGCTTGGTGATGCCGAGCGCGTCCAGATGTGCCGTCCACGCCGCCCGGTCGGCGAAGCTCCTGGTCGGATG
>JANLYD010000383.1:0-12949 GCA_031365465.1 Hyphomicrobiaceae bacterium | reverse complement strand
GTGGGCGTGCATCAGGACGGGTTGGTGCACATCTCCGAACTTGCAGACACGTTCGTCAAAGACCCGCGCGAGATCGTCAAAGCCGGCGACGTCGTGCACGTGCGCGTCAAGGACGTGGATGCGGCGCGCAAGCGGATTGCGCTGACGATGAAGAGCGGCAGCGTCGGCCAAGGCACCGTTGCAGGCGCGTATGGCAAAAGCGCGCCGACGTCGGTAGCACCGAAACCGGCCGGCGGTTTCCGGCCCGTCAGCAATCCCGTCGGCGGCGAAAGCGCTCTCGCCGCTGCACTTCGCAAAGCGCAGGAAAAGCGCTGAGCGCAGGCAGTTATGGCGCGTCGGAAAAGCCCGGCAACGCCGGCAGTCCCGCACTGCGCAAGGCGATGACTTTGAAGCGCGTTCCCATGCCCTGCGGCGCCATCAGACGCGCGACGCTCATTTCGAGCATGTTCGCATGGGCGGGATTGGCGGCCATCAGCCTAGATGCACGCTCCATGATGCCGAGTTCGCCGAGAAACGCCGCCTGCGTGACTGGCCCATCGACGGCGAGATCTGCGGTCGCGATCGTTTGCGCAGCGAACGCTGCAAAGTCGACATGGCACGAGAGATCGGCTTCGCCCGGCGATGTCAGCACGTGCTCGGGCCGGTGATCGCGAACCGCTTGGAGTGTGTCGGTTTGTGCCCCGCCGACATATCCGTAGTCGAGGAAAAGTGCGGCGCAGGCGTGGCCTGTAGCGCGCGCGCGGAAGGCCTCGACGATCGGTCGAATATCCTGCGTCTCGCGGATCGCGTCGTTCGCGCCGCCGGGTTCTTCGAATGCCAAACGGCCGGCCGCGTCGATGCCGATGCTACGGTCTCGCCAGCGCCCATCGATGCACAACTGTTGACGCACCGGCAGCGTGTCGAGGAACTCGTTCGCCAGCCAGATCGACGGCGCCGTATCGGGCAGTGATGCGAAGTCATCGTGCCACGTCACACGCGCGCCGGTCGGCGACAACGTCGCGCGCTGCTGCGCAATCAAGACCGGGTTGCGATCGAGAATGTGGACGCAAACGGCGTCGCGAAAGCCCGGAACGCCACGTGTTGCGCGCAGGGCGTCTGAAAGCAGCGTGCCGCGTCCACCGCCGAGTTCGACGAGATTGACCGCAGCGGGCGACCCCATCTGCTGCCACACGACGGCGCACCACAAGCCGATCAGTTCGCCGAAAACCTGGCTGATTTCCGGCGCGGTGATGAAATCGCCGGTGCCGCCGATCGCCGTTTGCGTGCGGTAATAACCGAACTCGGGATCATTCAGGCAGGCATTCATATAGTCGTCCACGCTGATCGGTCCGTCCGCGCGAATGCGGGCGATCAGTTTGCGCGTCAGGGGCGTATCGCCGCGAAGCTCGGGATCGTAGGGCGCAGGGTGTGACATGCGGGCTTGAAATCATGTTTGATCGCGAGCGACAAGGCGATACGTTCAGCAACAGACGATCAATTCATCTGAGATTCCAACGCCGGGGAGAGCCGCCTTGTCACTTGCAACTCTGAAAACGCGGATCGCACAGGAATTTGGCACCCCTGCGGTGGTGATCGATCTCGATGTGGTCGATCGCAATATCGCCCGTGTGCAAGGCATCTGCGACGCTGCCGGAGTGGCCAATCGCCCGCACATCAAGACGCACAAGGTGCCGGGGCTGGCCAAAGCGCAGATCGCGGCAGGCGCGCGCGGCATCACGTGCCAGAAGCTCGGCGAAGCCGACGTGATGGCGGCAGCAGGGATCTCCGACATTCTCGTCAGCTACAACTTGATCGGGGCGGCGCGCTCGGGCCGTTTGGCAGCGCTACGCCGCACACTCGATTTGACGGTATGTGCCGACAACCCGGTGACGATTGCGGCATATGCGGAAGCTGCGGCGCAGGCAGAAGCGACCATCGGGGTCGCTGTGGAATGCGATACCGGACGCAAGCGCGCGGGCGTCGAAACGGCGCGCGAAGCCATCGCGTTGGCCAAGTTGATCGCTGACACACCCGGGCTTGAATTCCGTGGGCTGCTTTTTTATCCGACGGAAACGTCGTGGGCGGAAACGCAGGCGTTCCTTGATGACGTCAAAGGTGCGTTGTCGCCACTCGGTCTGGACCCCAAGTTGGTATCCACCGGTGGATCGCCGAATCTGGTCAATGTCGGCAAGCTGGACGGCGCAACGGAGCATCGCGCGGGCACTTATATTTTCAACGATCGCATGCAGGTGAAGGCGGGAGTCGCCACGTTGGCCGATTGCGCGCTGTCGGTCTTCACGACGGTCGTCAGCCGCGCCGGTCCCGAGCGTGGCATTCTGGATGCCGGATCGAAAACCCTGACGGCCGATCAAGGCGGTCTCGAAGGTTACGGGTTGATCCTTGAACATCCCGAAGCCAGGATCAAAGGCTTCGCCGAGGAGCACGGTTTCCTCGATCTGTCGAAGTGCAATGCGCGGCCAAGCGTCGGCGATGTCGTGCGGGTGATCCCCAATCACGTGTGTGTCGTCGTCAACATGGTCGATCAACTCATCGCCGTGCGCGGCAACGAAATCGTCGATGTGTACCCGGTGGCGGCGCGCGGCAAACTGGTGTGACCGTCAGACCGCGACGGTCGCATCGGGACGGCCTGCCATCAGCCGCAGCGGCGTGTAGATCATCACCGTTTCGCCGCGCTGATTGACGACCGTGTTGCGCGAGCGGACGAGGCCGCGGCCTTTCGAACTCGCGCGCTGCTCGGTGATCTCGATCTGCACCGAGATCGTGTCGCCGCCGAGCACGGGCCCTTTGACGTCGAGTTCGGTGTGCAGAAACGCCAAGCCCGTACCGTGACCTGTACCGGCCAACGCCAACCCTTCAGCGACAGCATAAACCAGCGCTGCCGGGGCAGCGAAACCCTGCATTGCCGAATGCTTCCTGCGATATTCCGCGTCGGTGAACAGCGGCTCGACAAATCCGACCACGTTGCAGAACGCGGTGATGTCGTGCTCGGCAATGGTGCGGCCATAAGTTCGATAGCGCGCGCCGACGGTGAGATCCTGCCAATAAAAGCCGTGTCCGAGAAGTTGCATGGTTGGTGCTCGCGCGAGACAGGTGGGGACGACGCTCAGGCTCACCCTATCGTCGCGCGTCCTGCTGCGATACTGCCATCGCGGAGCCTTGTTGACGCCCCGAATCAGCGTCATCCACATAACATCCGTCGCCGCGAAAGGCTCGATGTGCACTCACTCAAGACGCTTTTGGCGATTGCCGCTCTCGCGCTTTCGCCCCACGGTGCCGTTGCGCAGGACAGCTGGTATGTGAACCAGTTCAGGCCCACCGTCGCCGACACCGCGCCGGCACCAACGCGAACTGCTGCGCCGGCAGCGCCGATGCATGGCGCCGCGCGATCGGCACCCAAAGTCGAACTGCGTGCGTGGCGAACGGTCGTGCTTCCGGCCAGGGCCGACAGCGGCGTCCGCGTCGCTTCGATAGGCCCGGCAATCGTGCCGCAGCAGCCGTCGGCAAGGCCGCTGACCGGATACGCGCACGAGATGGGTGGCCTCGCGTCGTTCTATTGGCAGGGACAAATGACGTCGTCTGGCGAACGCTTCAATCCGCAGGGAATGACAGCCGCGCACAAAACTCTGCCCTTCGGCACGCGGGTGCGTGTCACCAATGTCACCAACGGCAAAAGCACCATCGTGCGCATCAACGATCGCGGGCCGTTCAAGGGCGGTCGCGTCATCGACCTGTCGCAAGCGGCTGCAACCGAGATCGACATGACCGGACGCGGCATCGTCCGGGTCGCACTCGAAGTGGTCAACTGATCCCCGCGCGGTCACGCCTTCGACGCAAATACGCTTTACCCGGAATGCAGGCTCAACTGTAGTTCTGGGGGAACGGGCAATGACCACGCCGACGGAGGCCGGACTGACCGGCATAGCTGGATTTCCGAGCATCGGACGGCTTGCCACGCGCGGCAATCGGCTCGCGACGGTGGTCTCGGCCTTCGCGTTCGCGTTTTCCGGCGTGAGCTTATATGAGACGGTCATCAAGCAGCCCCGGTTGACGATCTTCGTGCCGCCCGTTTTGCAGTACGCCCACGACGGTGGCGGCGACACCGAAGTGTTCGCGATCCCGATTACGATCAACAACGATGGCGCCCGATCCGGCACGGTGCTCGCCATGGAACTCCAGGTCGAGAACCTGACCGCCAAAGGTGACGAGGTGAAATCGAAACTCTACTACAGCGCGTTCCTGGGCGAGCATGCGAAAAATGTCGACACGCCCAACAAATCGTTCGCGCCCATCAGCGTTGCGGGCCGCGCCAGCGCATCGGAAACCATCCGGTTTTATCCGCAGGGCAATCCGCTTCCCCATATCGCGCAAGATGCCGGAAGCTTTCGGTTCACACTGAAGCTCGCCACTGCGACCGCGCCGAATGCCTCGCCCTTGGACTGGCTGTTCAAGCACACAGATCCCGCGCCCGTGGTGTTTACGCGAACGCTGCCGTGGTATTCGCAGCAGCAACTGGGCTTCCGGCGCGTCAGCATTTCCATGCACGCCGAAGATTGGAAACCAACCGTCAGCGCCGCCAAATAAGCGGTTGAGGGTCACACGTCGCGCCAACGGTAATGATAGCGGCCGGCAAGTTGATAGCCGCCGCCTTCGTAAAGCGCGCGCGCGGGTGCGTTCGTTTCCACGACTTGCAGCGCGACGGTGGTTGCGCCTCGGCTCGCAGCCCATGCCTCGAGTGCCGCCATCACGTCGCGAGCGGCACCCGTGCGGCGATGCCTGGCGTCGGTTGCGACGCACTCGACGATCGCAACGTGATCGGGCGAGACGACGCCTAGCGCCGACGCAGTCGGACGTCCGTCCCGACGCGCGAGCAAAAATGCGCGTTCGTCGGGAACCCGCGCCAACGTCGCCGGCGTGGCGGCGCGCCGAACCGCATCGATGGTTGCGCCATAGACCGCGAGCCAGTCTTCGGTCGGCACCTGCGTGACGACAACGGACGGAGGAAACGCTGTCGGATGCGTCGGCGGCAAACGTTTTGCAAGCAACAGCACGGGTTCTTCGTAGGTGTAACCGCGCCGCTGCAGATCGTCGTCGAGGCTCGCCGGCTGACTGATCGAACTGACCTGGAAATAGCAGCGTAATTTTCGCGCGCGATATCTGGCTTCGACCGCATCGATAGCGGCATCGACCGATCTACCGGAAAACGCCAACGGCAACACGGAGTTGGCGCGCCGCGTGCCGCCGCCGGAACAACGCCAGACCCACCCGTCGACATCGACGGTGTTGAGCGCCGGCCAAGCGCGTGCGGCGGCGCGTTCCATGGCGAGGTTTTCATCGAAGGTAAACGCCGGCGTTGCAGCGTGGATCGGCATCGAACAGGTCCTCATATTGTGCAAACGGGAGTAGTTTATCGTCGCCCGTCCGTGCCGCCAGCGGAAGACGGCTGACACTCCCCGCGCTTCAGGCTAAGATGTAGCCTACCGAACAGTGGAGTGGATCTTGCCATGAAAATCATCTTGGTTCCCACCGACCCTGCGATGCCCTCTGTGTCAACGGTGACATGCGCCCGTCTGATCGCAGAACGTTTCGGAGCCAGCGTTGAAGGCGTCGCGCTCAGACCCGCTTTTGCCGAAGTTGTGGCGCCCGATCCGATCGTCGCCGTCACATTGCCGCCCGCCGATTGGGACGAGACCAAATATATTCGTGAGGCGCGCAATCTGTTCGAGCAAGGGGCGATGTCGTCGAAAAATTTTCGCTGGCGTGGCGGCGGCACGGTCGACGACGGCGAACTCGGCAGTCTCGGACGGCTCTATGATCTGACCGTGTTGCCACGCCCGGGTCCGAAAGGCGGACGCGTTACGGCATTCGAGGCCGCGTTGTTCGACAGTGGCCGTCCGGTAATGATGGCGCCGCCGGTCGCGCCCGCAACCATCGGTGACTCCGTGCTGATCCACTGGAACCGCTCGACCGAAACCGCTCGTGCGATCGCTCTCGCCATGCCAATTCTGGTCAAAGCCAAACGCGTGCAGTTCCTGTTCGTCGAGGGCAACAGCGTGTCGGGGCCGAGCGCTCGTGACGCTGCCGGTCACTTGGCCGCGCACGGCATTACCGCGACCGAAAAATCGGTCGATCCGAAAGGGCGGGGCCCGGGTGAAACCATACTTGCGGAAGCCAAGGCGTACGGTGCCGACCTGTTGTTGAAAGGCGCATACACCCAAAGCCGGCTGCGGCAGATGATATTTGGCGGCGCGACCAGCCACATCTTGGCGCGCGCCGAAATACCGGTGCTGTTTGCGCATTGATCGCAACGGCTTTACGGTCGTCATCTTGGACGAGGTGCGCTGCACGATGTGCACCGGATTGGCACCGATCGTCAGGGTTGGTGACAGAGCGCTGGAACCGGTCTGCTGCTGCCGTTGCTGACGGCTCAGTCGCGAGCAAAGGACTTCGAAATGAAGATTGCAGTCGTTGGTGCGGCTGGACGCATGGGACGTGAGCTGATCAAAGCGGTCCATGCCATGGACGGCGCGACGCTCGCTGGTGCCATCGAGCGCAAAGGCTCCATTGCCGTCGGGCAAGACGCTGGGTTGCTGTCGGGGCTTGGCAAGCTGGGCGTGATCATCACCGATCAGGCGCTGGAAACCTTCGCTAAAGTCGACGCCGTGCTGGATTTTACCATTCCTGAAGCATCGGTCGAATTTGCCGGCTTGGCCGCCAATGCGCGCATCGTGCACGTATGTGGCACCACCGGCATGAGTGCCGCCGACGACGCGGCAATGGCTGCCGCCGCGCGCCACGCGACGATCGTCAAATCCGGCAACATGAGCGTCGGCGTCAATCTGTTGACGGCGTTGACGAGCAAGATTGCCGCAGCACTTCCGGATTTCGATATCGAGATTGTCGAGATGCATCACCGGATGAAGGTCGATGCGCCGTCTGGTACCGCGCTGATGCTCGGTCAAGCGGCAGCGACCGGGCGCGGCGTCAAGCTAGGCGACGTTGCAGCCCGAGGGCGCGACGGACACACGGGCGCGCGAACCGCTGGCGAGATCGGCTTTGCGGCGTTGCGCGGTGGCACCGTCGTCGGCGATCACACCGTCATCTTCGCCGCCGATGGCGAACGGATCGAGATCACCCACAAGGCCGACGATCGCTCGTTGTTTGCGCGCGGCGCAGTGCGCGCGGCACTATGGGGCAAAGGCAAACCGCCCGGCCTCTACTCGATGCTCGACGTGTTGGGCATGTAACGGAAACCGTTTCAATCCGCGCGCGCGCTGTAGCGCCGGGTCGCGGACACGAGTTCATGCGTGATGCCGGGTTCAGTCATCGCGTGTCCAGCGTCAGGCACGATGCGCAGTTCCGCATCCGGCCATACGGCCTTCAGATCGAACGCGTTCTTGAGCGGCGTCACCACGTCGTAGCGGCCGTGCACGATGATGCCGGGAATGCGGCGTAGCTTGCTGGCGTTGGCGAGCAGTTGGTTTGGCTGATCGAGAAATCCGCCGTTGACGAAATAGTGGCACTCGATGCGCGCGAAGGCGATCGCGTAGGTATCGGCGGCGAACAACTTCAACCGTTCGGGATCCTGGATCAGCGACAGTGTGGAGCCTTCGAATACGGACCACGCGCGGGCGGCTTCGATCTGCACTTTGCGGTCGTCGTGGGTCAATCGGCGATGATACGCAGCGATCATGTCGCCGCGTTCAGCGGGCGGGATCAGGCTTTCGAACTGAGCAAATGCATCAGGAAAAATCCAGTTGGCGCCGTCTTGATAGAACCAGCGGATCTCGGCTGGCCGCAGTAGGAAGATGCCGCGCAGCACCATGTCGGTAACGCGCTCCGGATGCGTCTCGGCGTACGCGATGGCCAAGGTCGAACCCCAGGAGCCACCGAACAGTTGCCACCGCTCGATGCCGATGTGGGTGCGCAGCCGTTCCATGTCGGCGACGAGATGCCAGGTGGTGTTGTTCTCGAGGCTTGCATGCGGGATCGAGCGTCCACAGCCGCGTTGGTCGAACAGGATGATGTGATAGCGCGAGGGATCGTGAAACCGCCGCATCGTCGCATTGGAGCCGCCGCCGGGACCGCCATGTATGACGATCACCGGACGCCCTTTGGGATTGCCGGATTGTTCGTAATAGATTTCGTGGCCACCCGGAACAGCCAAGCGGCCGGATCGGAACGGTTCGATCGGCGGATACAAACCCAACACTTCGCGTCCGGCCATGCCGTTCCTCGCTGGCGACTTACAACTAGCGGCGTTCGAATTCTATCGTTAGCGGTCGATGCGGGCGCAGCGCAAGTGTCAGCGGCGCCGCCCTCACTACGCACGAAATCTCCGGCACCTTCCAGGAAAAGCGTATGCGACTTTTCCGTCAGGAAGATCGACCGAGCACAGCAAAGGGTCACTCGCCATTTCAGCTAAAACCGCGGCGACCCCTGTGCGTTTCACAAGCCCGGTGTCGCGCGCTTGCGTCGCAGCAGTCGCATTTCCCGATCGTAAATCGCCTCGCCGCCGGGAACGCGGATATCGCGCACGACCTCCAACGAGCGGCGACTGGTCAAGGGGGCCGCCTGCGACAACAGCACGATCACGAGAACATTTGCCGGACCACCAATCGCTGCGGCAAGCAGCGGCGCACCGCCGATGACGCCAGTGAGCGACATCACCATGAGGCCGACCGTTACGACGCCGCCCGTCAACATGCCCGCTACAGCACCGGTTCGCGACACCTTCCGCCACAAAATGGACAGCACCAGCACTGGAAAGATGGTGCTGGCCGAGATCGCAAATGCCGCCAACGCGACCGCCAGCGGATCCGATACCATCCACGCAACCGTCACTCCCATGCCGCCCGCCACGCCGACTGCAACGCGCGCCGACCAAAGTCGCAGGCGATCGTCCGGTGCCTCGCGACGGCCGCCGTGAAACAAGTCTTCCGATATCATTCCACCCAACGCCAGAATGTGCGCCGACGCACCTGCGAGACATGCGGCCAACGCGCCCGACGCTGCCAGCGCAACCAGCGGCGACGGCAAGCCCGCAGCCATCGGCAAAGCCAGAAACGCCACGTCGCGCCGCATTTGAATCCCGCTCAAGGCGACGGCCTCGCGCGTCTTGCCGACAGCGGCAAAGCCCAATTGCTGCAATGTCTGGAACCACAGCGGCAGACGATCACCTGGCGCATTGACGATCTGTTCGGTGATGTAGCCGCGCATGAATCCGGCCACTGAAGCCAGCGTCATCAAGATGAAAGCGGCGTTGAGAACCGCCCATCCCATCGTTGTCCGTGCCCCGTAAACCGAGGCAGCGGTTCCCGCGCGATTGAGAACCGCGGGCATCCCGGCAATTCCTGTGGCGATGATCAGAACCGCAAAGGGCAGCGTGAATGCGCTGACATGGCCGAAGGATTGCAGATATGGCCCCGTGAACGCCTCGAGTGCACTTCCGGGCATCTGAAACGACAGCACGCCCGCACGCAGCGGCGCAAACGCTTGCGCCATCTCGGCCCGATTGAAGGCGCGCAACAAATTGCCGTGCATCATTTGCGGAAATGGCAGGTTGGAGATCAACAGCGAGACGATGGTCGCCGGCACGATCATGGCGAGCAGCGCGGCAATGGCTTGCACAACTGAGGTCCACGTCGCGCCGCGCATCCCGCCGAACACCACCGCAGAGGTCGCAACCCCAGAGACTGCAATGACCATCAGCCATTCGGACTGCCCCGTCATCCACGTCGCCACCATCGCTCCGACGCGCAGTTCCGCCGCCAGCAGCAACAGCGTCGGCACCACCATGATCAGTGCCGCAACCATGCGTACGATCCGGCTGTCGAGCCGCAGCCCGAGAAAACTAGGCACCGTATAAGCGCCGCATTTGCGCAGAAACGGAAACAGCAACACGCCGACGAAAACCAACCCCGTGATATAGCCGATCGGCAATACCAGCGCATCGATGCCAATTCGAAACAGCGCGCCCGTCAAGCAGATCACGCCGATGCCGCCGATCGCGCTCATGGCCAGCGCGAGGCCGGAATAGTACGGCGATATGCGTCGGCCTGCGGTGTAAAAATCCCGCCCGTCGTCGGCCTGCATGATCAGCGCCACGATCAGATAGAGTCCGAGCGGCGCTGCAAACAAAAGCTTCGACAGCATAGATCTGGACACGCCGAGTTGCTCGGCAAGCAGCGCGCCGAGAAAAAAACAGACGTAACTACTCGCGAAAATCGCGATGTAGGTCCCGGTTCGACGCCGAGTGGTCATGAGCGAATGTGCACTACTCATTGCAGGTGATTCCCGGCAATTGATCCGGAGACAATGACAATAGGCGCTTACGGATCTTCATTCGCGCCATGCCAATGGTCGATCGCATCCTGCCGATTGACGAAACTCGCCATCACGATCGCGGCGATCACCAACAGTCCGTGGCACACGACGAAATACCCCAGCGGCATTCCAAGAACCGGGCGTGCATTGAGCGCTTCGGCGTATAGCGGCAGTGCCAGAATGGCTATCAGAAAGGGTGCCAAGGTCGCCAGCATCTGCCACTTGGTATCGCGCCAATAGCGTTTGCGCTCTGACCAGTCGAACATCCATCCTCCGCCTTTGGTTTGTTGCCACCAATACGCCCGCACGTGCGCGCGGCACGCCGCCAGCCATGCTGTGCAAGTCATCGATCACCCACCACGCCGACCGATCATAGGCAAAGGTCGAAATTGCGGCTAACTTCTCTGGGAGCGCCGCCTGCAAGCGGTCGTTCCGCGATCACACCAAACCGGAACGGCCCAGCAAACACAGTTAGCTTTGTAAACATAAAAGCTCAGTGCACATGAGAAAAAGCACTATCGCCGGTAAAAATCGCTGTAAAACAAAAGTCTGACGAATGTGGGAGGCGGCAAGCAGAACATGGCACAATCGATGGCAGCGCAGGCAGGGTCCGCCGCACAGGCTCTGCGGTTCATCATCGTAGATGATCATCCGCTGTTTCGCGGTGCCTTGGCGCAGGTTCTCACCGTCGCCTTCAAAGGCGCGCGCATCGAGGAAGCCGGCTCCTACGAAGCGCTGGTGCCACTGCTTGCGCATGGCACCGAACCGGATGCCGTCTGCCTCGATCTGGCGATGCCTGGCGTTCAAGGATTGGCTGGCTTGATGTCGCTCAAAGCGGAATATCCTGCCTTGCCGGTCATCATCGTGTCGGCCACCGACGATGCCTTGACGATACGCCGCTGTCTTGATTGCGGTGCGTCCGGCTTCGTCGCCAAGTCGCAGCCGGTCGAGAAGATCCGCCAGGCGATCGCCACGGTGCTTGCAGGCAATGTATCAGTACCGGAAGATCTTCCCGGCGGCACTGGCGACGAAGCGGTGCGCCAGGTACTTGCGCGGCTCTCCACGCTGACGCCGCAGCAGTTGCGCGTGCTCGGCATGCTCGGCGAAGGACTGCTCAATAAACAGATCGCTTTCAAACTCGGGGTCTCCGAGGCGACGATCAAGGCGCACGTGTCGGCAATTCTGCAGAAGCTCGGCGTCGACAGCCGCACACAAGCCGTCATCGCCATCAACAAATGCGGCCTCGGCGCGTGGGCGGGAACCACCATCGCAGCGCCAGCGGCTGGAGAGTTAGAGTGAGCGACTGTAGTTTTAAGTTTGTGTTGGTTGGTCGTTCAAGCGGATTGTAATACCCACGATCTACCAACTACCAAACACACTTCACCCCAACGCCGCATCGCACTTCTGCGCCAACCGGACCGCGCGTGCGTCGTCCAACTTGTCCAGCGGCGCGCGCATGCGCAGCCACGCGCGATCCTTGGTACGATGCGCGATCATCGTCTTGATGGCCGCCAGCACTGGATAATTCACGATGACATCCACCAGCGCGTTGATCTTGTCGTCGTCGCGACCGTCGTAGGCCAGCGCACGCATGCGCTTGGCTTCGAGATTGGCCATGCCGCAGATCGCGCCTTGGCCACCTTTGCGCACGATTGTCGCCAGATGCCGTTCGTCGCCGATCAGGATCGCCAACTCGCCGTGCTTGGCCACCAGCGCTTCGGAATGGCTCAAGTTGCCGCCCGAATCCTTCACGCCCTTGATCACTTTGGGAAACGCGATTTTCAGCCGCCCGATGACGTCCAGCGACAGCGGCACCGCCGTTACGCTCGGCAGGTGATAGAGAATCATGTCGCGCGCCGCGTCGCCCAGACTTGCGAACAGGTCTGCGTGCCACGCGAAGATGCCGTCGTCGCTGAGCCCCTTGGCATAGAACGGTGGTGCCACCAGCAGATGCCGGCACCCCGCTTTGAGCGCTTGCCGGCATTGCTGCGCCGCGTCCCCCACCGACGATGCCATGATGCCGACGCCCACTTCGCGCCCCATGTCGAATCCCGCCGATTTGAACGCACCGATGGCCCGCACGCGCTCCTCGAGGCTGACCGAGAAGCCTTCGCCCGTCGTGCCGAACAGCGTTACGCTGTCCGATCCGTCCGCGCGGCAGCGCTTGGCGTGAGCAATTAAACGCGGCATGTCGATGGCGCCGTTTTCATCGAACGGCGTCGAGATCGCACAGCTCAGCCCGAAGCGTGGTTTGCTCATGCGTAGGCCTCTTTGCAGCTCGTATGCCGCTAAACTCGATCGCCTGAAATTAAGCCACTTACAATCAGCCGTCCTTCAGTCCGCCCGCCGACAGCCCCGCGACGATCTCGCGTTGTGCGATCACCGTCACCAACAGCACCGGCAATGTCACCAGCAGCGCAGCCGCCGCCAGCGGACCCCACGAAAGTTGTTCGAACGTCAGCATATTGTAAACCGCCGACGGTAGCGTGCGGGTGTTTTTCCCGCCCAGCACCACGGAAAAGATGAAATTGTTCCACGAGAATATGAACGCCAGGATGCCGCCCACCACAATGCCCGGACGCGCCAACGGCAGGGCAATGTGCCTGAAACTTTGCCAACTGGTGGC
>JANLYD010000283.1:0-21940 GCA_031365465.1 Hyphomicrobiaceae bacterium | reverse complement strand
ATCAACGACGACGGCGCTCCACAGCGCCGTAACTCACGCGTCAGGCTTACTTGATCAGGCCGGCTTCCTTGTAGAATTTTTCGGCGCCGGGATGGAGTGGCACGCCGAGCCCGGCGAGAGCAGTGGCTTTCTGAATGGCCTTGCCCTTGGCGTGACCGGCATCGAGGATACCGCGGGTCTTGTCGCTCCATAGAGCTTTCGTCACCTGATAGACCAGTTCGGCATCCATTTTGGCTGACGTCACCCACTGTGCGCCGACCGAGAGCGTCTTGACGCCAGGCACGTCCTTATAGGTCCCGGCAGGAATTTCGTCGGCGGCGAAGAACTTGAACTGCGCGCGCAGCTTTTCCGCTTCCGCGCCATCGATCGCCAACAACTCGAAGCCGTTCGTCGACGCAAGTTCGGTCAGCGTGCCCTGCGGATAACCGGTCGTCTGGAAGAAGGCGTCGAGGGTGCCGTCCTTGAATTTGTCCGACGACTGCTGCTGCTTGAGATATTCGGGCTTGATGTCCTTTTCGGTGACGCCATACGCGCCGAGCAGCGCCTTCGCGTTGACCAGCGTGCCCGAGCCCGGCTCGTCGAGCGACACCCGCTTGCCCTTGAGGTCGGCGATGGTTTTGATGCCGGCACCCTTCTTGACGACGATATGCACCGTCTCTGGATAAAGGTTGGCGATGGCGCGCAACTCTTCGACCTTTGGCTTGCCTTCATAGATGCCGGTGCCGGTGTAGGCCCACGATGCGACGTCGGCTTGTGTGAAACCGGATTCCATCGATCCACCCACGATGCCGTTGACGTTGGCAACCGAGCCGTTGGTGGCGACGGCACTGGCGTTCAAGGTATCCGACGAGATGGCGTTGCCGATCAGACCGCCGACCGGATAATAGGTGCCGCCCGTACCGCCCGTGCCGATGCGGAAGAATTTAGCCTGTGCCATCGCGCGGCCGGACGCGCCCGACAGCGCCAAGAGCGCCAGCATGCCCTGCAGTGCATCACGGCGCGTAAAGATCATGCTCATGGGAAAGTATCCTCGGATGTGTTCGGCGACCCGCTGCCGGTACGCTCATCCGGGATTAGATGGACGACCGGGCCAGCCGTCAAGTGGATGCGCGCACCTTCGCCTGACGCTCAGTCGAGGATGACGAAGTCGATCCGGCGATTGCGCGCACGATTGCGTTCGTTGTCGTTGGAGGCGACAGGCCGTGTCTGACCGTAACCCATCGCGACGAGCCGGTCGCTCGCGATGCCAGTTCCCATCAGGAACTCGGTGACAGACCTGGCGCGATTTTCAGACAAACGCTGATTGCGTCCGAGGTCGCCGTCAGAGTCGGTATGCCCCTCGACGCGAACACGAACCGCCGGGCAGCTTTTCAACGCAGCAGCGATACGGGTGAGCACGGCTACTCCGTCCGACCGCAGCGTGTCGCTCGCAAACTCGAACTGCACGCGCGCGGAGTTGGACGCGTCGCGCACCGTTTGTTGACAGATCTGCAACTCTCCCTTGGCTTTCGCCTCAGCCATCGCAGCAGCGGCTGCTTGTCGGGCAGCCACCGCTTCGGCGTCGATCTTGCGGCGGAGTTCAGCCTCGGCGGCCAACTTGACGGCGGCTTCGTCGGCAGCGCGCTTGGCGGCGAGCGCATCGGCTTCGGCGCGACGTGCAGCCTCGGCGGTTGCAGCATCGGCGGCCCGCTTGGCGGCAGCGTCCGCGTCGGCTGACGTCGTTGCGGTGACGACCTTGCTGGCGGCGGCTTCGGCTGCAGCTTTGCTGGCGGCTTCCGCGTCGGCACGACGGCGGCGCTCGGCGTCCTCCGTAGCCTTGGCCGCTGCAGCCGTGGCGTCGGCTTGACGGCGCGCTTCGGCTTGCCGCGCTTCCGCCTCGGCCGCGAGCTTTGTGGCAGCGGCCGCGTCGGCTTCTGCCTTCTGGCGCGCGGCACGATCTGCGGCAGCCTTCGCAGCAGCGATGGCGTCGGTTTCGGCTTTCATGAGGGCGATTTTTTCCGCCGCGATCTTGGCGTCGGCAACGCTGCGCGTTTGCTCGGCGATGCCTGCCACCCGCGCTTTGTCCGTGCGGTCGTTCAGCCACCACGCGCCACCCGCAATCAACAGGACAAGCGGGAACAGCCAGGCGACCAAAGGCAAGGCCCGGCGCGCTGCCGGCGGATTGTATGGCGGCGGCATCGGCGGCATAGGGGTCGTGACGGAGACGGCCGCTGGACGGGCAACGGCTGCAGGGTTGGGTGCCTCGGTTGTGGCAGTGGCAGTCATCGGCCGTGCGCCGACGGCGGGTCGGCTTGGCTCGACAGTCGCGATCACCGGCTTGCCTCGCGCTGGCGGCACATCGGCGGCAACGACAGCAGCTGATGGCAGGGGCGACGATGCTGCCGGCTTGCTTGCCGCAGCGGCATCCGGCGCTCGACCCGGCGCATGACTTGCTGGTGGCGGTGTCGCCGCAGCAGGGACAGGGGTGACGGGTGCAGGCTTGACCGCTGCCGGCGTCGCAACGGCCGCCGGCTTTTCCAGCGCTGCACTCGCGATAGCCGGGATCACCGTCGATGGCACTGCGGCTACATTGGGGGGCGATGCAATAGCGGCGGCTGCAGCGACACCCACGGGTTTGGCAGCGATCATCGGACTTCCTGCCGTCGCGCCCGCCGTTGTGGCGCTACCTTCCCTTGCCGTGTCTCGCGTGGCATTGGGCGCACGGCCGAGCACACTTCCGCCGGCCGACGGAAGGTGCGCGAGTGCGGCGGCAGCGCCACCTGCCAAACCAGCCGACTCCGATCGCACGCTACGCGCGTCCGGCGCAGCGTTAGCCGGTGGCACAGACGGAGCCGATGTCGCTGATGTCGCGGGCACAGCCGCATCGCCGAACAGTGCTGCGAATGCTGCCGGAGCACCCTGGACGAAGATCGATTTCTGCTGCTCGAGAAGTTTTGCAAGCCCGTCGGCACCCATTCCGGTGTCCGCTTGATAGCGGGCCAGTGTTGCAGCCACGAGCGGCGAAATCGCGCCGAGCAGGTTTTGCGCCAGCTTCGTAGTCAGGCCTGCATGCAGCCCCAGCGCACGCGACAGCGCTTCAGTCGGCTCAGCGCCGATCCCTCCGATCAGTAATTTCGTCCCCGCGTCGACCAATGCGCCTTCCTGCGGCCCACCGAAGATCGCAGCATATTTGGCTAGAATATCCGGCTGTTGCGCTCGAACGAGCGTCGTCAAACTGCGGGCCGCATCGGGTGTCGAAACTGTCTTGGCGAACATGCCGAGGATGGCCGGCACGGCGGCGCTGACCGCTTTCAAACCCGCTGCGCGATCGATCCCGAGCGATGCCGCAATCTTGGTGACCAGTTCCGGCGACAGCACCTGCATGACGGCGGCGACGACATTGAACGACATTGAACTTCCTCAACCGAACACAACCGAACCGCAGGCACACAGCAGGTCGGGCATCAGACTGCACGCGACACGGCCGAACCGGCTCATCGCAGCATTCAGATGATCGAGATCCCCCTCGAGGCCCCTGCCGCTGTTGTGCAGCACGCGGCGCAGTGTATGGCAAGTCATAGACTTACGTCATCTCTAGGCTGGTGAAGCTATTTCAACGCGCCGGACCGGTCCCCGCGCGCGGTCTAAATGGGACGGCGATGCGCGTTGAACCTACGGCGCGCGAGCCGCGTTGAAGGCGCATCTGTTTGGTTGACGAAGGAGCGCATCATGTTGAGCCATATCGGCATCGCGGTTAGCGACATTGCTCGATCGCGCGCGTTTTACGAAGCGGCCTTCGCGCCACTAGGGGTTAAGGTCACGATGGAAATCGCACCCGACAAGACCGCATCGGGCGGCACCGCGATCGGCTTCGGTATCGAAGGCCAGCCCGGCTTCTTCTGGATCGCCGACAACGAGCGCCCGGGAGAAGGCACGCATGTGGCGTTGGAAGCAACAAGCCGGGCAGCGGTGGACGCCTTCCACGCAGCGGCATTACGGGCTGGCGGGCGCGACAATGGTGCACCCGGGTTACGCCCGAACTACAGCCCCACATATTACGCCGCCTTCGTTTTAGACCCCGACGGCGCCAATATCGAAGCTGTCTGCACGGCCGCCGACTGAGGTCTCAGGCGATGCCGTCACCGATGCGCGAGTGCCGCGTCCAGCAACTGCTGCCAGCGGCCGGATTTCTGCGCGGCGTCCAGCCACGTATCGACGATCTGTTTCAGATCGTCGTCGCGCGGTAGCATGTAAGCTTTCTCGAGCCGCGTGAAAGGCTGGGGCACCGCTGCCGGACATAGTACGGGCATCGTGTGGGACGTATGATCCACCTCGATGCCGTCGGTTACCATCACGTCGGCACGGCCGGCGGCAATCTCGGCAAAGACGGACGCGTTGTCTTTGTGCACGGTCAGTTGTGCCTTGCCGAAATTTTCGCGGGCGAATTTCTCGTTTTGAGCGCCCGGATTGACGATGACTCGCACGTCCGGCTGGTTGATGGCGTCGACGCTTTTGAACTTGTCCTTATCGGTGCACCGCGTGATCGGGCGCTTGCCATCGACGAACGTGGTCTTTGAAAAATAGAGCTTTTCGGCGCGCGGCGGCGTGATCGTGACGCCACCCATGGCGATGTCGAACTTGCCGGCGAGTTGATCGTCGAGCAGTTGCGCCCACACCGTAGGCACCAGTACGAGTTTTACGCCGAGCGATTGGGCGAGATCGGCGGCCATCGCGATGTCGACTCCCCACTGGGTGCCGTCAGTCTCTTTCCAGGTGAAGGGCTTGTAGTCGCCGGTGGTGCCAACCCGCAGTTCCCCGCGCGACTTGATCGCGTCGAGCGCCGCCCCCGCGTGCGCCAGGCCGGACAAGGACGCCATCAGGGAAAGCGCCACAAGCACTTGAACAATCGATCGACCCGGGCACTTCATGGCTAACTCACGCTTTCTGTTCGACGCCGACTGCGACGCCGATGGTTTTCAATATACACGCTGAAATTGTGTTGACCCGAATTTCCGGCGGATTTGGTAAACGTGAGGCGGCCCTCAGCGTCAGCTTTTGCGGCCGGGATCGTAGCTGTGCGTCCGCTTCCATTCGGTCATGAAATAGGCGAGCTGATCGTCAATCTCATTCGGCAGCACGATCGACACGGTGACGATCTGATCGCCAGGGGTGCTCCCCGCCGAGGGACGGATGCCGCGTCCCTTCATTCGGAAGGCACGGCCTGAGCTGGTACCCTTCGGCAGCGTCAGTTGAACGCGACCGGTAATGGTCTCGACCTCGATCTTGCCCCCCAGCACCGCTTCGTCGAGCGTGATCGGGACCGTCAGCAGTACGTCGTCGCCGGTGCGGCGAAAATAGTCGTGACTACGCACTTTGATCTCGACCAGCGCATCGCCAGCTTCGACGCCGCGAGGACCGGTGCCGCCTTTGCCCTTGAGCCGCAGCACCTGACCGTCAGTGACGCCTTCGGGAACGACGAGATCGAGCGCCCCACCGTCGGGCATCGTCACGCGCTTGCGGGTGCCTGTGGCTGCCTCCAGAAACTCGACCTCCAGCGTATAGCGAACGTCTGCGCCACGCATGCCGCCACCGCCGCCCGGGCCTGTCCGCCCACGGCCGAACAAATCGGAGAAAATATCACCAAAGCCGAAATCGTCGCCGGCTGGACCGCCTCTGGCGGCACTCGCGTGCGTTCGTGGCGCGCGCTGACGGGCCTCTCCGTTGCCGTCGATGAGCCCGGCATCGAACTGCCGGCGCTTCTCCGCATCGCCCAGGATCGAGAACGCCGCGTTGATTGTTTTTATCTTGGCTTCCGCCGTCGCCCGTGTCTGCGGGTTGAGATCGGGGTGGAACTCTTTGGCGAGTTTCCGGTACGCGCGCCTGATCTCCTCGTCGGAGGCCCCGCGCGCAACACCAAGTACCTGATAGGGATCGTCCGCCATGGTCCTTGATGGGTCCTTGCGCACCATGTTGAAGGTTGGGCCACGTATACACCAATCCGACTGCGGTTGTGTCGACCGGCCCAAAAATTTCCGTCAGCGCCGCGGCGCAATTTCGGCTGTCTTGCCGATCAATCCAGCCAGCGTGGCAAACCGCCGCTGCAAACGTTCCCCGTCGAGGGCCGCGTAGCGCTGCGGCAACGTCCAAACCAAGCGATCTTTCTCGATATGGAGGGGCGCCTCGACGATGATGCCCGGCCGCCCGATCGACAACATGTGGGCCGCCCGCACGGCAGCGCCGACGATCTTGGCCCGTTCGAGCAGGCGCTGCGACAACAGCGGCGTAAGTTTGCGCGACAAATCGGCCACTTCGTCGGCTTTTCCACTCGGACCGGCATGCCGGAAGAAACTGGCCATCGCGAGAAAAATTCGTCCGGGATGATCGATCCCCGCCATCGCGGCATGCGCCATGCCGGCCAGGCTCTGCTCGCCACGATAGTCGGGATGAGCGCGCCACGCGACATCCGACAGCAGACAGGCGGCGTGACGAAGTCGACGCTCGCCCGCAGTTTCAGATGGCCCGCCGGCGGCGAACAACGCATCGGTCCACCCGCACAGCTCGATCGAATGCTCGAGCGATCTCGAGCGCAACCGCGCGTACTCGGTGGCGAACGCGAGTAGCGGATCGAGATCCCGTTCGGCGGGCGACAGCAGCTTGTAGACCAAGCCCTCGCGGATACCGTACACCGAGAAGACGACGTTGCTCGACTTCAGCTGCCGCAGAATGCGCTCCAACACCAAAGCGCCGAACGGCAGCACGTCACGCCGCGACTTCGACACGGTTGCCATGCCGGCGATCCGCTTGCCCTTGCGGATTTGCTCGCAGAACGCGATCGCGGTGTCGGCATCGAGCGCGTATCCCTGCATCATGTGCAACGGGTAGTCCTGGTTCGCCATGTGCAGCTTGGCGAGCGCTCGCCATGTGCCGCCCACCGCATAGAACGGCCGGCCCGTACCACCTCCAGCCCAACCCGCGCGGGCAATTTCCGCATCGGTGAAAGCCATGGCCTTGTCGATCTTGCCGCCGGTGGCATCGATCAGGCGCAATGATCCCAGCGGCAGCGTCGTCGCACGCTTCAATGTCCGGCCGTCCATGTCGATGAGTTCGAGCGAGCCTCCGCCAAGGTCGCCAGTCACCCCGTTCGGCGCTTCAAAGCCCATCAAGATGCCGTTGGCGGCCAACTCGGCTTCCTGCACGCCGGTCAACACCTCGATCGGCGCACCCAGCGCTGTCTCGGCACGCGCCAGAAACGCTGCCCCGTTGCTTGCCTCCCGGCAAGCCGCAGTGGCGATGGCGTGCACGCTCGACACGCCGAGCACATCGAGGATCGCGCGGTAGCGGGCAAGGCCAATCAACGCGCTCTCGATCGACGCGGTATCGAGCGCACCCGTCGATGCTATCGAGCGACCGAGGCCCGCCAGCACTTTCTCGTTGAAAAGTGGCGTCGGCGCCCGCACAGCGCCCTCGTAGACGACAAGCCGCACGGAGTTCGAACCGATATCGACAACCCCGATCGGTTGCAGAACCGCCCCGGCAGGCCGCATTTCGGCGGCGCGACCAGGGTCGCCGTCCGCGCGGGTGGTCGGCGTCGAGCGCACGTCGGGCGGCCTCACGCTCAGCTCTTGCCCGGCAGCTGGAATCGCGGCGGGAAACTTTCCTTGAGCGATTTTCCGCGACCGGAGAGGCTGGGGTTGGTCATGAAATACTGATGCGCATTGAACGGTTTCTCGCTGCCGCTGATCGATACTCGCGTAGAGCCGCCATCGGCTTGAATGCGCCAGCTCTGCTGATTGTCGGTCAGATTGGCGACCATGATCTGATCCAGGATTTGCGCGTGCACGGTCGGGTTCTTGATCGGCACCATGACCTCGACCCGGCGATCCAGGTTACGCGGCATCATGTCGGCCGAGCTGATGTAGACCAGCGCCCCACTCGACGGCAAGCCATGTCCGTTCGCGAAGCAATAAATTCGCCCGTGCTCGAGAAACCGCCCGACGATACTCTTGACGCGAATGCGCTCGCTCATGCCGGGAACGCCGGGCCGCAAGCAGCAGATGCCGCGCACGACCAGATCGATTTCGACGCCTGCCTGGCTCGCCGCATAGAGGGCTTCGATGATTTCGGCATCGACCAGCGAATTCATTTTGAGCCAGA
This sequence comes from Hyphomicrobiaceae bacterium, assembly GCA_031365465.1. GTDB lineage: Bacteria > Pseudomonadota > Alphaproteobacteria > Rhizobiales > Hyphomicrobiaceae > JABFRJ01. The sequence continues at coordinate 13,807 of JANLYD010000283.1, read as the reverse complement.
TGGCGGCAGGCTTGCCGGCATGGCTGTGGTCGATCTCGGCGCGAATGTTTGCGAGCATGCGGGCGCGAATGCCACGCGGGCTCGCCGACAGCACTTCGAGATCCGCGGGTTCAGCATACCCCGTCACGAAGTTGAACACGCGCGTGACGTCGCGGCCCACCGCCGCGTCGGCCGTGAAAAACGACAGATCAGTATAAACCTTCGCCGTGTGCGGGTGATAGTTGCCGGTGCCGATGTGGCAATAGGTGGCAAGCTCGGTGCCCTCCTTGCGGACCACCAGTCCGAGCTTCGCGTGCGTCTTGAGCTCGATGAAACCGTACACGACATGCACGCCCGCGCTTTCCAGATCGCGAGCCCATCGGATGTTGGCCGCTTCGTCGAACCGCGCGCGCAACTCCACCACGGCCGTCACCGACTTGCCCATCTCGGCCGCTTCCTTGAGCGCCAGTACGATGGGGCTGTCCTTGCTCGTGCGATACAGCGTCCACTTGATGGCCATCACGTTCGGATCGGCCACCGCCTGCCGCAGGAACTGCAGCACCACATCGAAACTCTCGTAGGGATGATGGACGACGATGTCTTTCTTGCCGACCGCCGCAAAGCAGTCGCCGTTGAATTCACGGATACGCTCGGGGAAGCGGATGTTGAACGCCTTGAACGTCAGGTCTGGTCTATCGGAGACGATCAGCTGTGCGGTGTCGGTCAAGCCCAGCAGGCCTTCCTTGGTGAAGATGTCATCGCCCTTGACCTCCAATTCGTCGATCACGAACTTCATCAAACGCTCGGGCATCGCGCCGTCGATCTCGAGCCGGATCACGTGGCCGCGCCGGCGCCGTTTCAGCGCACTTTCAAACGAGCGGACGAGATCCTCGGCCTCTTCCTGCACTTCCAGATCACTGTCGCGCAACACACGAAACGCCCCCTGGCCACGCGGCTTGTAGCCGGGAAACAGGCGGCCGATGAAACGGGCGATCATCGTTTCGATGCGGATGAAGCGGATTTCGCTGGCACCCTCGCCACTGCCCTCGCCACCCGGCAATCGAATGAACCGCGGCAACTGCGCGGGGATGGGCAACAGCGCGTGCATGGTTTTGTTCTTGCCGTCGTGGACAAGTTCCACGCCCAGCACGAACCCGAGATTTGGGATGAACGGAAACGGATGCGCGGGGTCTACGGCGATCGGCGTGAGAACCGGAAAAATGCGCGTCAGGAACTCCCGCTCCAGCCACTGCAATTCGCGCGGCCTCAGGCCCTCCTCGGTGACGAGCGCGAGCCCCGCTTGGGCCATCTCGGACACCAGTTGCGTCCAGCACGCCTGCTGATCGGCGACCAGATTGACGACGGCGCTGTTGATGGCATCCATCTGCTGCACAGGCGTCAGCCCGTCTTGCGTCTTGATGGCCACCCCGGCCACGACCTGCGCATGCACACCCGCCGCGCGCACCATGTAGAATTCGTCGAGGTTGGCCGCCGAGATCGATAGAAAGCGCAGTCGCTCAAGCACCGGATGCAGCGTATTCCGCGCCTCTTCGATGACGCGCCGATTGAACTGCAGCCACGAGAGTTCGCGGTTGGTGTAGCGATCGGTGCCCTGCGGTGGCGGCGCAGCCTTGGCGGCGGCGTCGGCCTTGGCACTCTTGCGCGGCTTCGGATCAGTTATCGTCATGCCCTGTCCCAACCAAACCTTGTCCCGACCAAATGTGTCTCATAATCTTGCCGACGCCGACCTGCAGGGGCGACTTACGCATCGGCCTCGTTGTCCGCGCCATCGGCGAGTTGACCGAGTTCGGAGAGGCTTTCAGCAGCCAGCGCGCGCGTGACTTTACGATGCGACGCAAGCGCGCGCTTGTCGATTGCCGCGACGACCGCCTGCGCCATGGCCATCGAGCGCTCCATGCGAATGGCAAGGTAGTTGATGACGGCCGGGTCGACCGACAACTGCCGGTCCGAAAAATGCTTGACCAGAACGGCCTTCAGCAAGCGCTCGTCAGGCGGTTCGATCGCCACCAATGGCACCGCGCGCAGGCGCGAACCAAGATCGGGCAGCGCGATCTCCATTTCGGCGGGCGGACGCTGCGTGGTGAGCAACAGCGACAAGCTGCGTTCACGCGCCGAATTGAACAGATGGAATAACGCCCGCTCGTCGCCGATGCCCTGCTCGAGATTTTCGATCAGCAGTGCCTTGGCGTGTTCCAGCACCGCGACATGTCCCTCGGACAAGTCGCAAGCATCGACCTGAACCGCCCCCGAGGCCAGCCGCCACACTTGGCCGAGATGCGTTTTGCCGGCCTGTGTCGGCCCGCACAAAACCACAGCCTGATGCGGCCAGTCGGGCCATTGCTCGATGATGGCGAGCGCCGTCGCGTTCGAGGGGCTGACGAGAAAATCCTCAGCGCCCAGCGCAGGACGCGGCCCAAGGTCGAACGTCAGCTGCCGAGGACTGCCGGTCATGGGCGACGCTCGGTCGTGACGATGACGCTGCCCGCCTCGTGCCCCTGATGGGTGTGGCCGTGATAGACGTCGCTGTCGAGATAGCGCGCAATGCCGAAGCGGGCCAGCACCGCCAGCGCCGCCGACACCGGCACCGCCACCAGCGTGCCGACGATCCCGAACAGATAGCTGAACGCGAACAGCGCAAAAATCAGCCAGACCGGATGCAGGCCGACTTTCTGTCCGACCAGCCGCGGCGACAGCACCGCCGTGTCGAGCGCCATACCCGCCACCATAACCGCCAGCACACTTGCCACGGGCGTGAACTTCGGCGCGAACTCGACGAGCGCAATGCCGGCGGCAACGGCCGTTCCCACGACCCATCCGACCATCGGCACGAAGCCCATCACGCCCGTGGCGAGCCCCACCAGCACCCCATAGGGCAGTCCGACCAATGCAAGCCCGACCGCATAGAACAACCCCAGGCACAGACACACCGCACCTTGCCCACGGATGAAGGCGGCGACCGCGTCGTTGATGTCTGCGGCCAGCGTCTCGATCGTGGCTGCGTGGTCGCGAGGCAGCCAGAGCCGCGCGCGCTCCAGCATCGGATGCCAGTCGACCAGCAGATAAAACACCACCAGCGGCGTAATCAGCACCAGCGAGACCACGTTGATCAACGCAGCCCCGCGGCTCCACAGGGCAGACGCCGCTGCCGCGAACAAAGAGCTGCCGTTGGCTTGCAATTCAGCGACTGCCCGGTCGATCGCCGTCTGCACCATGACGAAATGACTGCCCAGCCGCTCGCGTGCAATCGCCTCGACGGCCTTGCGCGCGCGCTCTATCCCGCCCGGCAGCGATTTGGCAAGTGTTTCGATTTGCGCGGCCAACACAGGCGCGAGCAGCACGACGCCGATGACCAGCAGGGTGCCGAAGATGACGACCAGAAGCCCGGCGGCAAGCGTGCGGCTCAACCCCAGCCGTTGCAGTTTGTCGGTCAGCGGATTGAGAAAATAGGCCAGCAGTATGCCGCTGACGAACGGCAACAGGATATCCTTGAAAAGAGCCAGCGCGCCGAGCAGCGCCAGCAGCGCCAGCAACCAGAACGCTGCCTGCCGGCCATCGAACTGGTGGCGGCGGCGCTCGCGTGTGAACGGCGATCCGGCCAGGTCCAATTCGGTGCGGCGAACGTTTGTCGCGGTCTCGATCATGGCGATATCAATCTCAGTTTCGACCGGACTAGTTTGACCGACGCTATGGGGTCGACACCGATCGACGCGCTACCCGGCGTCCTTGCCGTCACCGACCACTCCAACTCCCATCATATGCGCAAGCCATGCGCGAAGGTAGGCGATTAGCGACGCGACCGTCAGCACGGCCGTAATTGTGGCCAACGCCATGCGGATAGGCCGCAGCCCCAAATCGAATCCTTCGTCGGCCAGCACCGTCGACGCCAGCACCAGTTGCGCTGTCGTATTCAGTTTGCTCACCAACAACGGTTTGATGACAACCGGATGATCGAGCAGCCACGACAGCATCACCGCCGTCAGGATCAGCACGTCGCGGCTGACGACCGCGATCACCAGCCACAGCGGAATCTGCTCGCGCGCGCCCAGCGCGATATAAATCGACACGATCAGCAGCTTGTCGGCCAGCGGGTCCAGATAGGCGCCGAGCGGCGTCTGCCAATGATAGCGCTTGGCTAGAAACCCGTCGACCGCGTCTGAGATGCCGGCAGCGACAAACAACAGGAACGCGGCCTTCGCCTCACCCGTCAGCAGTAGCCAGAAAATGAACGGGACCGAAATCACCCGGCCCAAGGTGATGAAATTCGGCAGGTTGATGTTCAAGACGCTCATAAATCTTCGGACTGCTCGGGCCTGCCCCGCCCCACGCGGGAAAACTGATGTGTCGCCAAGAGATACAGCGCTTCGCCAGCGGAGGATAGGTCGCCGACCGCCGCCCGTCGAGGCGGGCTCGTCCTGTAACACAACGGCAACGGATGATTGGCCGCGTGAATGTTCGTTACCGCACCCTCACCCAAATCGCTCGACTCGGTACGGCGCCGGATCAGTAAACGGCTTTTCGCCCGTCATCATTTCGGCCAGTAGCCGGCCCGACACCGGCCCCAGCGTAAAGCCCAGATGGTGATGGCCGAAATCGGCCCACAAGCCCTTCAACCCGGGCACCGGCCCGATCGCCGGCAGCATGTCGGGCAGACACGGCCGCCTCCCCAGCCAAGGCTTCGCATCGACCCGGTTTTCGAGCGGAAACATCCGCCGCGCCGCCGGCTCGACACGATCGAGTTGCACAGGCGTCGGCGGTCCATCGCGCTGAGCGAACTCCGCGCCCGTCGTCAACCGGATGCCTTTGGTCATCGCCGTCAGCATGTAGCCGTTGTCGGTATCCAGCACCGGCCGATTGAGCGTCGCGTTGCCACGCGTGCCGTAGTGCATGTGATAGCCGCGCTTCCAGCCCAGCGGGATCTTGAACTTGAACTTCGCCAGCAAATCGTCCGACCACGGCCCAAGACAGACCACCACCTCCCGCCCAACGATCGGCCCGGTGTCGCCCAGCACTTCCCAAAGCCCGTCGTTCCGTTGCGAGAGCGTCCGCGCCTCACCGCGCGCCAGCGTTCCACCTTGCTTCAGGAACAGCTCACCGTAAGCCTTGCCGACCGCGCCGGGATCGGCAACGCTGACCGGATCGGGCATCAACAGGCCGCCGTAGAATTTTTCAGTCAGGTGTGGTTCCAACTCAGACAGCCGTTGCGGGGTCGCCGTCTCGAAAGTGACGCCGTATTTGCTCCGGTCGATCGTTTCCTTGGCGACCGCCGCGTCGAACGCGCGCCCGTCACGATAGAGTTTGAGATACCCCGTCCGTCGCATGACGCTTTCGATGCCCGCCGCCCGCATCAGCGCCTCGTGTTCGACGATGGACGCCTGCACCAGGGGCTTGGCACCATCGGCGGTGCGCGCTTGCCCCGCCGCATCCGACTCCTGAAAATACCGCCAGAGCCACGGCGCCAGCTTCGGCAGCGCCGTCCAGTGCAGGTTGGCTTCCGGCAGCATGTTGAAGGCATATTTCGCGAGCTTGCCGACATCGCGCGGAAACGGATACGGCACCACGCCTTCGACCTGGATGATGCCAGTGTTGCCGTAACTGGTTTCCTCGGCCACCCCCGCGCGATCGACGAGCACGACGCTGCGGCCGCGCTTCTGCAAATGCAATGCCGCCGACACGCCGACCATGCCGGCGCCGAGAACGATGATGTCAGACGTCATATGTTATCGGTTCCGAAACGATCGTTCTGCGCGCGCAACAGGCATCGAGCGATGGCTATTTCTTCGCCACGTTCCACAGCACCAGATTGGACGCCACCAGCAATCCACTCAAGTTATTCCGGTACGCCGTGGGCTGCAGATATTGCCCGAGATGCACGTGCGTCGGATACTCGCTGAATCGGACGTGCACGGCTTCGGCGATCGCCTTCCGCTTCGTCAGATCGCTCTCGCGTGCATACGCATCGCGCAGCTTTTCGAGTTGCTCGTCGCACGGCCAGCCGAACGTCGCCTTGTCGCACGACGCATTGAAGAAGTTCGTCGACACCGGGTCCATGACGTCGATCGATCCCCATGACGTGAAGAAGATGTTCCAGCCGCCTTTGTCGGGCGTATCGCGCTTGGCACGCCTGGTCACCACCGACTGCCAATCGATCGCTTGCAGATCGACCTTGAGTCCGATCTTCTCCATTGCGGCCTTCGCCACCGGCGCAAGGTTGGACAGCGCGCTGACGTCCGTCGACTGCATCATCACCACCGGGGTGCCGTCATAGCCGGCTTCCGCAAGCAGTTGCTTGCCCTTCGCATAGTTGCTTTCGAGCTTGTCTTCCCAGCCTTTCGTGGTCTCGTTCGGCGATCCGCACGGATAGGCCGACTTGCAGATCACGTAGTAGTCGGGATTGCCGATCACCCCTTCGAGCAGATCTTTCTGGTTCAGCGCATACGCCACCGCCTGCCGGATCTTGGGATTGTCGAACGGCTTGTGCAGCATGTTGAATCGCAGCGCATACTGCCGGCCGAGCGGAGCTGCCACATACAGCACCACGTTCTTGTCCTTCTTGAACAGCGGTACCAGATCGTGTGGCGGCGCTTCGATCAGATCGATTTCGCCCGCCAGCAGCGCATTCACCTGCGACTGTGAATCTGCGATCCACACCCACTCGACGCGATCGACATTGACGACTTTGCCGCCCGCGAACCCGGAGGCCGGCTCGTTGCGCGGCACGTACTTCGTGTTCTTGAGATAGACGGTTTTCTCGCCCGGCTTCCACTCGTCGCGTTTCATGATGTAGGGGCCCGAACCGATCGGCTCCGAAAGCTGCGTATTCGCGTCGCCCTCGGCCACCCGCTTCGGCATCATGAACAACACGTTCGACGTGGCCTTACCCAACGTATCGAGCACCAACCCGTACGGCTCTTTCATCGCGAATTCGAACGTCTTGGCATCGACGACCTTCATGTCCTTGATGAAGCTGACCAGCTTCTGTCCCATGCCGTCTTTGATCGCCCAGCGCTTGATCGAAGCGACGCAGTCTTCGGCCGTTACCGCCGCGCCGTCGTGCCACGACAGCCCGTCGCGCAGCTTGAACGTCCACGTCATCTTGTCGTCGCTGACGGTCCAGGTGTCGACCATCTGCGGCTTGATCGCCAGCTTCTCGTCGAGTGCGAACAACTGATCGTAGATCATGAAGCCATGATGCGTGGTGATCAGCGCCGACGTCCAAACAGGATCGATGATTTTGAGGTCGGAGTGCAGCGCCACCTTCAAGGTGGACTGCGCCTCGGCACGTGGCACAGCTAAGACCACCAACGACAGCAACAGACCGGCCAGCACCGGCACACCGCGCCACAGACTTTTGAAGTTCGTCATCATCACCTCATGGACCTCGGGTAACAGAGCAAGACAGGCCGCAGACTGAGAGTGCACTCGACCGCAGCGCATTGGCATTCTAGGATCAGACAAACGAAAGCACGACGGGGATAGACTATGCAAATTCGTTCACGATGCCCAGCGCCGCATGTCCGTCGCAGTGCGACCTTACAGCGCCGGTTGCTTGCCCTTGCGGCAGTGATTGCGCCTGCGCTGGCAACGCCCGCCCTTGCAGCCGACCTCTCCAAGATCGAAAACATCGTCGTCATCTATGCCGAGAACCGCGGCTTCGATCATTTGTACGGCTTGTTTCCCGGCGCCAACGGCATCGCCAACGCCACCCCAGAACAGTATCTCCAGCGCGACCACGACGGCAAAGTTTTGCCCTATCTGAGCATTTGGGATCGGCACGGCAAACCCGACGAGCGCTTTGCCCAGAAACTGCCGAACGCCCCGTTCCGCATTGATGCCTCACCGGTCAACAAATCAGCCGACCAGGTTCTGCTGAGCCCGATCCACGCCTATTATCACAACATCGAGCAGATCAACGGCGGTCGCAACGACATGTTCGCGGCCATGTCCACCGTCGGTGGCTACACCATGGGCCATTTCGACGGCAGCTCCATGAAGCTCTGGCAGTGGGCCAAAGAGTACACGCTGGCCGACAATTTCTTCATGGGCGCGTTCGGCGGCAGCTATCTCAACCATCAATGGCTCGTCTGCGCCTGCACCCCCGTGCACAAGGATGCGCCCGAGCCCATGCGCGCGCAACTGGACGCCAATGGCAAGCTCGAGAAAAAGCCGGGCTCGCCCTCTGCCGCCGACGGTGCCGTGCAGACCTTCACCGCTGGTCTTGGCGGGCAAGTCTCACCCGACGGCTACTCCGTCAACACCACCCAGCCCCCCTATCAGCCGAGCGGCGTTCCGCCCGCAGCCGACGGCAGTCTCGATCTCGCCGACGTCAACGGGACCGAACGCCTGGGCGCACCATTGCCGCCCCAAACCTCCAAGACGATCGGTGACACCTTGTCGGCCAAAGGCGTCACCTGGGCCTGGTACGCCGGTGGTTTCAACGCCGCACTTGCCGACGGCCGCCGCGCTGCCGATCAGCCGCGCGCCGTCATCTACACCGCCAAGGATGGTGCGCTGAACTTCCAACCCCACCACCAGCCGTTCAACTACTTCGCCCGTTTCGCGCCCGGCACCGCCGATCGCAAACAACATCTCCGCGACGGCGAGGATCTGCTTGCCGACATCGACGCCGGAAAACTGCCAGCAGTGACCTTCTATAAGCCGACCGGCAAACTCAACCAGCATCCCAGCTACACCGACCTCATGAGCGGCGACGCCCACATCGCCGATGTGCTGGAGCGGTTGAAGCGTAGCCCGCAGTGGGCACGGATGCTCGTCGTCGTCACCTACGATGAAAACGGCGGCTTCTGGGATCACGTGGCGCCCCCCACCGGCGCTGGCTGGGGCGATCGCTGGGGACCCGCCACCCGCGTACCCGCGCTCGTCATTTCGCCACTCGCCAAGCGCAACCACGTCGACAAGACGTCCTATGACACGACGTCGATCCTGAAGCTGATCACCAAGCGGTTCGACCTCGAACCCCTGCCCGGTGTCCGCGCCAATGCCGGCGACCTCACGCAGGCCCTCCAATAATTTTAGGCTAGCGCCAGAAAGTGTTGATAAACCACATCGCTCCGGCGCGCGTCGATGCGCGCCGATAACAGCCGCTTGCGATGTCCGCAAAATAGTCCATTATGCGTTAAACGCATAGCTCGTGGTCGCGACCGGTTGAAGTCTCACGGACCGAGCCACCGCCCTCTCTACCGCCGCCTCTCACGTCGAGCCCCGCATGAGCCAAAATCTGCACCGCAAAGTCATCATACTCGGCTCCGGCCCCGCCGGTTACACCGCCGCCATTTATGCCGCCCGCGCGATGCTCGCGCCCATGCTGCTCCAAGGCAATCAGCCGGGTGGCCAGTTGACGATCACCACCGACGTCGAAAATTACCCCGGTTTCGCCAAGGTCGTGCAAGGCCCGTGGCTGATGGACGAAATGCGCGGCCAGGCCGAGCATGTCGGCACCGAAATCGTCATGGACCACATCTCCAGCGTCGACATGACCAAGCGTCCGTTCACGCTGAGCGGCGAAAGTGGCGACACCTACACCTGCGATACGCTCATCATCTGCACCGGCGCGCAGGCCCGCTGGCTCGATATCCCCAGTGAAAAAGCATTTCAAGGTCACGGCGTGTCGGCCTGCGCCACCTGCGACGGCTTTTTCTACAAGGGCAAAGACGTGGCCGTCATCGGCGGCGGCAACACTGCCATGGAAGAGGCGATCTTCCTCACCAACTTCGCCCGCAAGGTGATCGTCGTGCACCGCCGCGACGCCTTCCGCGGCGAAAAAATCCTCCAGGACCGGGTCGCGAAAAATCCGAAGATCGAAGTCGTCTGGGATCACGCCGTCGAGGAGATCACCGGCACGGCGACCCCAAAGGCGGTGTCCGGCCTGCGCCTCCGGAACGTCAAGACCGGCGTGATCACCGAGCGTCCAATCGACGGCGTCTTCGTTGCCATCGGCCACGCGCCAGCCACCGAGCTCTTCAAGGGCCAACTCGAAATGACCAAGGGCAACTACCTCATCACCAAGCCCGACAGCACCGCCACCTCGATCCCCGGCGTGTTCGCCGCCGGCGACGTCAAAGACGAGATATTCCGGCAGGCCGTCACGGCAGCCGGCATGGGCTGCATGGCGGCCCTCGAAGCCGAACGCTACCTTGCCCACACCGTTCTCATGGCCAACGGCGTCGACGCCGAGGCAATCCGCATCGAGACGCGCGCCGCCGAATAGACGCTCACAAGCGCCTGCTGTTCGAACGATCGTCGCGTGCCCTCAAACCCTGGACAATCGTCTTTATGGATTGGGATAAACTCCGGATTTTCCATGCCGCTGCCGAAGCAGGCAGCTTCACGCATGCAGGCGATACCCTGCGCATGAGCCAGTCGGCGGTCAGCCGTCAGGTTTCAGCGCTCGAAAAAGATCTCCACGTCGCGCTGTTTCATCGACACGCGCGCGGCCTCGTGCTGACCGAGCAGGGCGACCTGCTGTTCCGCACCGCTAGCGAGATCTTGAACAAGCTGGCCACCGCCGAAACGATGCTGACCGACGCGACCACCAAACCTACCGGCGATCTGCGCGTCACCGCGCCCACCGGTCTCGGCACCGTCTGGATCACCCAGCGCCTGCGCGAATTTCTCGATATGTACCCCGATATCCGCGTCAACCTGATCTTGGCCGAAGGTCAGCTCGACATCTCCATGCGCGAGGCCGACGTCGCCATCTGGGCGAGCGAACCCCAGCACGGCGACCTCATTCGCCGGCCGCTGTTCAACATGCAGATCCACGCCTACGCATCGACCGCCTACGTCAAGAAACATGGCGCGCCGGCAACCCTCGAAGCGCTCGACAAGCACCGCATCGTGTCCTACTCCGGCACCCCGCAGCCGCACTTGAGCGCGATCCGTTGGCTCGAAATCGCCGGTCGCGATGGCCAGCCCCCCCGCACGCCGGCCTACATGGCAAACAGTGTCATCGCCATGAAATATGCCATCCGCAGTGGCATCGGCATCGGCCTCATTCCCGATTACCTGACCAACGAGGAGACCGAGATCGTGCCAGTTTTACGCGATGTCGAGTTGCCGAATATGCAGATTTTCTTCGTCTATCCCGAAGAGCTCAAGACCTCGAAAAAGGTGCAGGTTTTCCGCGACTTTATGGTCACCAAAGCGCGCCAATGGCCGAACTGAACCGCTGAGAGGTTCAATGCCATGCAGCTTGGGCACGGCACTCATGCGGCATCCGCCATTGTGGGTGCCCATCGATGGGCCGAGTGTCTGTATGCTGCATCGACAGCTCACGAGGGTCACATTCCTCCCTTTGCCCTCGGTTCGCCTCCGTGGCGCGCGTAACGTTGCCATGCGGCGGATGACGACTGAAAGCCGGCGCATGGCACTGTTTTGCCTGCCCGGCATTTTTGTATCGTTGGCTGAATCATTTCGACCATGAAAAATACCGACGCAGCCGGCGACGAGCCACGCCGAAAGCTCACCAAGCCTTTGTGCGATACGCAAAAAAAACCTGCCACAAACGTGACAGGCTTTTCAAAAACGGCGCGCCCCGGAAATTAACCCTTGGGCATATTCGGCATGTTGGGCGCCGCTGCCATCATCAGTCGACCGAGTTCCTGCGCCTGCGTGGCGTACGCCTGCATCTGGATCTGGGCGTAGCGGCTCTGAATGCCGATAATGTCTTGCACGTCCTTCGCCGCCGCCAACTCGTTGGCCATGTTGAAACAGGCGTCGGTGTTTTGCTTGGCGAATCGCGTTGCGCGCTCCTGCACGGCCTTGAAGCCACTGCTGGCCTCGTTTTGCGGGATCGCCGCCGACCACATGCCCGCAGCTTTGGCCATCGCATCTAGGAATTGCCCATATGAATTACGGGCTTGCTCGACGTTCTTTTCGGCTAACTCACGCAATTGTTGCGGCATTTCGAACGGTGTATTTTGTGCCATTGTATCCTCCAGTAACGGAAACCATCGAAGTTACTGTTAGCTCAATAAACGTTCTCGCACCATCTCTCGTTGCTCTTTTCGGCAAAGATGTCGCCCTGTTCCGGTCCGATCGGAGACCGCGTGCCGCGGTGCGCAGCGGCTATGCTACCGTCACTCGTGACAACCGCGCTGCCTCCGGCCTATGTTCCTTGGAAACGAAGATAATCAAAATTGCGCAGGGGAGGCGCTTCAATCATGGTTACCATCAAGGCCGAGAGCATGTCGGCCTTCGTGTCGGATATATTTGCACGCGCCGGCACCTCCCGCGCCGAGGCCGACCGCCTGGGCAAATACTTGGTCATCGCAAACCTCACCGGCCACGACAGTCATGGCGTGCAACGCGTGCCGCGCTATCTACAATGGCTCTCTGAAGGCGTATTTTTAGCCGACCGAGTGGTCAAGGTTGTCAGCGAAACACCTGTTTACGCCGTCGTCGACGGACTGCACGGCTTCGGCCAGACAGTGGCCCCACAAGCGGTCGACATCGGCCTCGCCAAGTGCCGCGCCATGGGTCTGTCCATGATCGCCTTGCGCAACGCCGGCCACATCGGCCGCGTCGGCGATTATGCCGAAACCGCAGCCGCTGCCGGCTTTGTCTCGGTCCATTTCGTCAATGCTTTCGGCTCGTCTCTCGTCGCCCCGTTCGGCGGCGTCGACCGCCGTTTCTCGACCGCGCCTTATTGTGTCGGTGTGCCCCGCCCCGGCGAACCGCCGCTGATCCTCGATTTTGCCACCTCCATCGTCGCCGAAGGCAAAGTGCTCAACGCCAGTTTTGGCGGCAAGAAATTGCCGTCGGAAGCGCTGGTGACGGCGGATGGCCAAATGACCAACGATCCCCACGCGTTATATGGCGAGTACACACCGTCTGGCCCGCGTGATTATCGCAAGGGCGAGGGCGCCATTCGCGCCTTCGGCGACCACAAGGGATCAGGGCTCGCCCTGATGTGCGAATTGCTGGGCGGCTCCCTCACCGGCAATGGCGCCACCGAAGAAGGCAAGCGCTTCGCCAACGGCATGCTGTCGTTCTACATCGATCCCGCGCGCATCGACCCGGACGGCTTTTTTCCCGTCGACGTCGCCAAATACACCAAGCACGTCAAGAGTTCGCGGCCCATCACGCCGGGGGGTGAAATCCTCGTGCCGGGCGAACCCGAACTGCGTATGCGCGCCGAACGTGGCAAGAACGGCCTGCCAATCCCCGACGACACTTGGGCCGCAATCTGCACCGCCGCCAAATCGGTCGGCCTCGACGATGCGCGCATCAAACTTGCCATGAACTGAAACGTGACATGAGCTGAAACTTTCCATGAGCTGAAATCGCCTCGTCTTCCACGCAACACACTCAGTCATCACGAATTCGAAAGCCCATCATGCTCGATCCAAAGTTGCTTCAAACCCTCGCCACCTTCGACACGCCCACCATCTGCAACGCCTTGGAAATCGTTGCGCCCGAGCGCCGCGCCACCGGCTTCACCGTACGTCCGCTGGTCGCCCCGTTCCCCGATCTGCCTCCCATGGTCGGCTACGCCAAAACCGCAACCATCCGCTCGACCCACGGCAATGAACTCGCCGGCAAACCCGCCCGCGATCAGCGCGTTGCCTATTACGAGTACATGGCCGCAGCACCCACCCCGAGCATTTGCGTGATCCAGGATCTCGACGGGCACGAGACCGGCTTCGGTGCCTTCTGGGGCGAAGTGCAGTCGACCGTCCACAAGGCGCTCGGCCTCGCAGGCGTCGTCACCGACGGCTGCATCCGCGATATTCCGCAATGGGCACGGGGCTTCAACGTGCTCGCCGGCTCCATCGCGCCCAGTCATGCC
>JANLYD010000276.1:0-1585 GCA_031365465.1 Hyphomicrobiaceae bacterium | reverse complement strand
GAATTTCCTGATGGAAATATCGTGTGGGATGAGACGCCGATGAACGAACGCGATGGCCGTGGGACAATCTCGCTAGACCGAACTTTTCACTGTCTTCGACTTGAAAATCCAGGCGGGACGGGGCTTCGTGTGAATCTTTCGTGCAACATCGTGTCCATGTAACCCTCTTGCCTTTTGCCGCGAACAGTGCGATTCGCCTGGGCTATGTTCATCGACACCATCCCCAATCGGAACTCGCCGCCGGCCGTGCTGCTGCGCGAGAGTTACCGCGAGACCGGCAAGGTCAAGAAGCGGACGCTGTCCAATCTGTCGAAGCTGCCGCAAGGGTTGATCGACACGATCGCGGCGTGGCTTGAGGGCGCCAAGGCCGCGCGTGCCGGCGAGCCCACCGCGGCACCGGGCTTCGAGTTCACACGCTTCGAGATCATCCGTAGTCTGCCGCACGGCCACGTGGCGGCGGTGCGGGGCGTGATCCGCAAGCTCGGCCTCGAGCGCATATTGCAAGGGCGCAGCGGCGTCGATCCGCGCACGCGCAATCTCATCGAGGCGTTAATCATACAGCGGATCATCAGTCCAGGCTCTAAGCTTGCCTTCCATCGCGCGTTGGCGCCTGAGACCGCGACGTCGAGCCTCGCGCTGTCGGTCGGCCTCGTCGATGTCGCGGAGCGCGAGGTGTACGCGGCGCTCGACTGGCTGATCGAGCAGCAGGAGCGCATCGAGGCGGCGTTCGCCAAGCAGCATCTCGTCGACGGCACGCTCGTCCTTTACGACGTCTCTTCGAGCTATATGGAAGGGCGTTGCTGCCAACTCGCCAAGCACGGCTACAGCCGCGATCACCGCCCCGACCGGCTGCAGATCGTGTACGGATTGTTGTGCGCACCGGACGGCACGCCTGTGGCGGTGGAGGTGTTCGAGGGTAATACATCCGATCCGCAAACGATCTCTACCCAGATCGAAAAACTGAAACGTCGTTTCAGATTGTCCCACGTGGCGTTGGTCGGCGACCGCGGCATGATCACCTCGAAGCGGATCACCGAGGAGTTGGCCCCGGCCGGGCTCGATTGGATCAGCTGCCTGCGCGCGCCGCAGATCGCCAAGCTCGCCGCCGACAAGGGGCCGCTGCAGTTCAACATGTTCGACGAGCGCGATCTCGCCGAGATCACCTCGCCCGAGTTCCCCGGCGAGCGGCTCGTCGCGTGCCGCAATCCGGCGCTCGCCGCGGAGCGGGCGAGGAAGCGCGAGGTACTTTTGCAGTCGACGGAACGTCAGTTGGCGCGCATTGCCACAGCGGTCGCCAAGAAGCCGGCGAAGCACGACGCTGCCGCGATCGGACTCGCGGTCGGCGCGGTCGTCGACAAGCACAAAATGAAGAAGCACTTCACGCTTGAGATCGACGACGGCCGGTTTGCCTTCAGCCGCAAACAGGACGAGATCGCGGCGGAGGCGCGTCTCGACGGCCTCTACGTGATCCGCACAAGTCTGTCTACGGATAGTATCGGCGCGGAGGCGGCGGTCGCGGCCTACAAGAGCCTGGCGCTGGTAGAGCGTGCATTCCGGACACTGAAAGGTGTGGATATGCAGGTGC
>JANLYD010000270.1:0-1711 GCA_031365465.1 Hyphomicrobiaceae bacterium | reverse complement strand
GGCGACGATCGGGTTCTGCTTCAAGAACAGCTTGGCATTCTCGCGACCCTGGCCGATGCGCTCGCCGCTGAAGGCAAACCACGAGCCCGATTTCTCGACTACGCCGGCCTTGACGCCGAGATCGACCAGCTCGCCGGTCTTGGAGATGCCCTCGCCGTACATGATGTCGAACTCGACCTGCTTGAAGGGCGGCGCCACCTTGTTCTTGACGACCTTCACGCGCGTCTGATTGCCGACGGCTTCGTCCTTGTCTTTGATCTGCCCAATGCGCCGGATGTCGAGACGCACGGAGGCATAAAACTTGAGCGCGTTGCCGCCCGTGGTGGTCTCCGGGTTGCCGAACATGATGCCGATCTTCATGCGGATCTGGTTGATGAAGATAACCATGGTCTTAGACTTGGAGATTGACCCGGTGAGCTTGCGCAGCGCCTGGCTCATCAGGCGCGCCTGCAGGCCCGGCAGGCTGTCGCCCATCTCGCCTTCCAGCTCGGCTTTCGGCGTCAACGCCGCCACCGAGTCGATGACCAAGATATCGATGGCACCCGACCTGACTAAAGTGTCTGTAATTTCAAGTGCCTGCTCACCTGTATCGGGCTGGGAAATGAGGAGGTCTTCGACCTTGACCCCGAGCTTGCGGGCATAAACCGCATCCAACGCGTGCTCCGCATCAACGAAGGCGCAGACGCCGCCCTTTTTCTGAGCTTCCGCGATGCAATGCAGCGCTAGCGTCGTTTTGCCCGAGCTTTCAGGGCCGTAGATTTCAATGATGCGGCCCTTCGGCAAGCCGCCGATGCCGAGCGCGATATCCAACCCGAGCGAGCCCGTCGAGATCGCCTCGATGTCGTGCGATCGATCGTTGGCGCCGAGCTTCATGATGGAGCCCTTGCCGAACTGCTTCTCGATATGCGCCAGCGCCGCTTCGAGTGCCTTGTTCTTGTCCATTCCGCCCCCTTCGACCACACGCAGATCGGGCATGGCCTTTGATTTCTTCGCGTCGTCGAACTCCAACATGGTTACGCCCCTTATTTCACGAGTTGCAGATTCACGCAATCAACTCAATGTACACTATTTGTTCCAAATCACAAGATCCTAATAACGAACTGTGGATAAATATTTTTCCGGCGCACGTTTTCTGTTCGTTCACGACACGCACGGCGCGTGCGAGACGCTGGGGTGAACGTCGCACTTTCAGGCGAGAATGCCGAACTCGCTGAATGGAATGAACGGCACCAGATCGCCCAATTGCACGACCGCGACCTCCTCAGGAATGTCGATCAGACCGTCGGCGGCACGCAGCCCGCTAATCAGCCCGGACCCGTCGCGGGCAAACTTTTCGACGGCCATTGCACCGGCGCGCTCGACCAATGTCCCGCGCCAGAATTCTCGTCGACCCGGCTTGCGCGACGTGACCTCGAAGGCTGCGGGCAGCATCCAGCGGCGCGGCTCGCGCCAGGGCGAGCCGCCGAGCGGGCGTAGCATAGGGAAAACGTACATCAGGAAGCAAACGAACACGGCGACGGGATTGCCGGGCAGGCCGATCACCACGCAATCGCCGATTTGGCCGAACGCCATCGGTCGTCCCGGCTTGATCGCGAGTTGCCATAAGTGGCGCTTGCCGAGTCTGTCGAGGCTGCGAACGAGATGGTCCTCCTCGCCCTGACTGGCCCCGCCCGACGTGATCACCACGTCGTAGGCGCGCGCCGCCGCCGCC
>JANLYD010000267.1:0-13158 GCA_031365465.1 Hyphomicrobiaceae bacterium | reverse complement strand
ATCAGGAAATCATCGCCAAAGAGCGGCGCGGCGATTACCTCGGCGGCACCGTGCAGGTCATTCCGCACGTCACCAACGCCATCAAGGATTTCGTGCTGGCCGGCAATGACGGCGTCGATTTCGTGCTGGTCGAAGTGGGCGGCACGGTCGGCGACATCGAGGGGCTGCCGTTCTTCGAGGCAATCCGTCAGTTGGGCAACGATCTGCCGCGCGGCGATGCGGTTTATGTGCACCTCACGTTGCTGCCGTTCATTCCGTCAGCGGGCGAATTGAAAACCAAGCCCACCCAGCATTCGGTGAAAGAGCTGCGCTCGATCGGCATTCAGCCGCATGTTCTGCTGTGCCGCGCCGATCGCGAGATACCGAAATCCGAGCGCAAAAAGATCGCGCTGTTCTGCAATGTGCGCGAAGAGGCGGTCGTGCAGGCGCTGGACGCGGCGTCGATCTACGACGTGCCCTTGGCCTATCACCATGAAGGGCTCGATCGCGAGGTGCTGGCGGCGTTCGGCATCACGGGTGCGCCGAAGCCGGACTTGACGCGCTGGGAAACGATTTCCAAGCGCGTTGCCAATCCGGAAGGCGAGGTCACCATCGCCATCGTCGGCAAATATACCGGGCTGAAAGATGCCTACAAATCGCTCAACGAAGCGCTGGTGCATGGCGGCATCGCCAACAACGTGCGCGTCAATCTGCAGTGGATCGAGAGCGAGGTGTTCGAGAACGAAGATCCCGCCCCGCATCTGGAAGGCGTGCACGGCATCCTCGTGCCTGGCGGTTTCGGCGAACGCGGCTCTGAGGGAAAAATCCTCGCCGCCCGTTTCGCACGCACGCGCAAAACACCCTACTTCGGCATCTGCTTTGGCATGCAGATGGCCGTCATCGAAGCGGCGCGCTCGCTGGCTGGCATCAAGACTGCCGGCTCCACTGAGTTCGGCACAACGCCGGAACCAGTGGTCGGCGAAATGAAGGAATGGATGCGCGGCAACGAGTTGGAAATCCGCAAGGCCGGTGGCGATCTCGGCGGCACCATGCGGCTCGGCGCGTATGAGTCGGTTCTCGGCAAAGACAGCCGCATCGCCAAGATCTACGGCACGACGCATATCTCCGAACGCCATCGCCATCGCTACGAGGTCAACACCAAGTATCGTGCGGCCTTGGAGGCGAAGGGGCTGAGCTTTTGCGGCATGTCGCCGGACGGCTTGCTGCCCGAAACGATCGAATTCCCCGACCATCCCTGGTTCATCGGCGTGCAGTATCACCCAGAGCTGAAAAGCCGGCCGTTCGAGCCGCATCCGCTGTTCCAGAGCTTCATTGCAGCCGCCATCGAACAGAGCCGGTTGGTGTGATGGCGGGATGCGCGGTTGGCCCGGCATGACACAGCGCATCGGCAACAAGCTGCGCGCGTTGCAAACGGCGGTATTTTTGCACGTCGTGGCGGCCATCGCGTTGGTGGCTTTGGCTGGTGACACGTGGTCATCGTATCTGGTCGCAGTGCTCGCATCGCTGGTCGCCGGCTCAGTCAGTCAGGCCGTCGTGTTGTGGCGGGCAAACGCGAATGCACGCCCTGCGCTCGCGGGGCAGACGGCTGCAGACGTTCACGCCACCTATGCCATCGCCGCGCTGCTCTTTGCGACGGCGGCGGGCGTAGCGTTTGGCGCGGCGGCATGGATGCCGGAGCCGCAGCCCTTCGATACGCTGCCGATCGTCGTGACATTGGTAGCCATAGCGGTCGCAGAACTGGCGTGGCTGGAATTCGCGCTTGGGAGCGTGCGCGGGTTGCAAATCGCAGCTGACGATGCGGCGCAGCCGACGTTCGACCGCTTGGCGATCGTCTCGCCGCTGCTGTTCGCGCTCGCGATCACGGCCATGGCGATTTCGAGCGTCGCCGGTGTCACGTTGGCCACCATTGCCTTGACTGACGGCGGACGCACGGCGGCGGTTGGAGCGGTGGCGACTGGTCTGCTGCTGCTTGCGGTGGCGGCAAAATTCATGCTCGAATTGAAACGGCACGCAGCTGGCGTCCCCGTCGATCCCGCAACATCGAAACTGCTGATATCAGCCGTCGATCGTGCATCCCTGCAAAGTGGCGCTGTCCAGACTGTGCATGATGTCGAAGCGGTGATGATTGGCCCCGGGCGGATTCTCGTCAGTTTGCAACTCGACTTCAAGGCTGGCGTAAGTGCTGCGCACATGGCACCTGTATTAGCGAAAATGCGCGGCGCGCTGATGGCCGCAGTGCCGTTCGAGGTCGATGTCGTACTGGCACCCAAGCCCGACCATAAACCCGCTTGAGAAGCCGTCTTAAGGTTCTACGAATGTTGCAACTGCTGCTCCTCCGTCACGCCAAGGCCGAGCCCGGCTCCTATGCAGTGCCGGATATCGAACGCTCGTTGGCGCCGCGCGGGCAAACCGATTCGCCGCGCATGGGCGCGTGGCTCGCACATCAGAATCTGATTCCGGATTATATCGTCTGCTCGTCGGCGCGACGCACGCGTGAGACACTGTCGCTGGTGACGTCAGCCTTCGACATCGCCATCGAGACCGCATTCGAGCCGGCGGTCTACGAAGCGAGCGCGATGCGGTTGCTGACGGTGGTGCGACGATCGCCTGCAAGGGCGCGTCGTGTGCTGCTCGTGGGGCATAATCCCGGCCTTGAAGAACTTGCCGACGATCTGATCGGCACCACAGATGACGTCGCCGCCGAACGACTCGCAGAGAAATACCCCACGGCCGGCCTCGCCGTGCTCTCCTGGCCTGTGTCGAGCGCGATAGACAGCTGGGCGAAGCTCACGCCGCGCAGCGCGCACCTGGAGGCGTTCATGGCACCGCGTTGCCTGGATTAATGCCGGTCGCCGCCGTGATGGACATCTACCGTGCCGTCGAGAACGCGAGCCATACCGCGATCAGCGCAAGCAGCGCCGACAAAACTTTTCGCGCGAACCGCATTTTGACAGCGTCTGCGAGATGGCCACTTGCGATGCCGGCCAGGGAGACGATGCTGAGATGAATCGCCGTCGCGATGCATACGTAAGTCGCCGAAAGTGCCAGCGTCTGCGGAACGACATTGCGCGACACGTCGAGAAATTCCGGCAGCACGCTCAAGAAGAACAACGCGGCTTTCGGATTGAGCAGGTTGGTCAGCAATCCCCGCCGAAAAAACGCGCCGTAGTCTTCCACTTCTGCCGTCGCGCGCTCGTTGATATCGTCGGCCTCCGACCACCCCTCCCACGCCAGCCACAACAGATACGCCACGCCGCACCAGCGAAGCATCTCGTACAACGGCCGCGACTGCAAAACGATCGCCGCCAACCCGAGGCCCGCCGCGATGCCGAGCATCAACAGTCCCGCCGCAATTCCAGCCGTTGCGATATATCCGGCGCGCCTGCCGCGCGAAGCTGCAAGGATAGCCAAGTAGGCCATGTTCGGTCCCGGCGTGACTTCGATGACGAGGCACGTCAGCACGAACGACAGCAACGTTGCAGACGTGATCGGCATCAGCGGGTGACGCTTGAAAGTTGTTGCCACGCGCCCACAAACGGCCGGAACGTGAAGCGCACACGGTGCGTGCCCGGTGCCACCCGAACCGCGCGGAACAGCACGTTGGCTTGCAGAACAGGCGCGGACTGGCCGTCGATGTCGGCGAACCACCAGGGGTGGAAGGGATCGTTGAGCACGACATAGCCGCCGGTGCTGCTAGTCGCTTCGATGTCGATGCTGGTGTGTCCGTAGGTGATCAACCGAACGGATGCCGGTGTGTCAGTCGTCGCGGCACCGGTGCCGGGATCGGTGGCGTCGGCCGGGCCGAGCAACACCGTGGTCGCTTGATCGAAACTCGGCCATGCGCCGGTTTTGAGCAGCGCTGCGAAATCCACCGGCAGTGCGCGCGTCGCAAATGAAACGCGCGGCAATGCGCGGGGATTTTCATAGATCCAGGCCTCGCCTGCTTTGCCGATGAATTGCCAATCGCCGGGTTGGAGTTTCGGGTCGAGCGTCTCCAGGGGCGCGCCGGCCGCGACGTAACGCAGGCCCAGCATGTCGACGAGGCGCGAGCGATAGGACGGCAGCAACGGCGTGAACTTGCGCTCGCCGGGTGAGCCGATGTTGTCACCGGCCCCCGTCGCCTCGCTGTAGAGGCGCGATCGCACCGGGTTATAGCCGAGCGTGTTCTCCAGGCGGTGCGTGAGGCTTGCGTTCGGCCAATGGAAGCCCAGGCCAAGCAACTCGATCCGGTCGCGTCTGACATCCGAGCGCCCGGCGTCGACGTGCGCTTTGAGCGTCGCAATGACCGGATCTTTCGTATCCGGGTCAAACACGTCATAGGCCGCCGGTGGCAATCCCGACGACGACGACGGACCGTTGTTCCAGGCAAGATCGCAGGCCACAGCGCCACAAAGAACAAGCGCCGCCATCCGCGGCTCCAGCGCCAAGCGCGGCCTCGCGATCAACAGGGCTGCGATCGCAAGCGCGCACGAAAGACCGGCCGCAACGAACGGATACGTCAGCAACGCCAGGCGGTCGATGCGCAACGCCAGCACGAATGCACAAAACAGCGTGACAGCAGCCACACCGCCAATCGTGATCCACGCCCGTTGCTGCACCTGTTCCCATGGACGCTCGAACAGCCGATGCGTCGCATAACCGGCCAAGACCGCGCCCAAAGCACCGATCACGAACGTCGCATCCGCAGGGCGCCGATACAAGTTCACGCCCGGCAGCAACGTATAGGCGACCTGGAAGAATGGCGTGTACCAACCGAGCGCGTAAAGCACGACGAGGCCGAAGGCCGCCGTGAAAAACCGGATCTCGGGTGCCCACATCTGACCCCGAACCGTCGCCAGCACGATCAACAGCACCGGCAAGACGCCGATATAGATCTGGCCCATGTTTTGGGCGATGAACAGTCCGGTGTCGTTCCAGGCGAAACTCGGCGGACCCCAGTAGTCTTCCATGCGGAACGCGGCGCCGAACAGTTGCGGCACGAGCGCGGTGATCAGCAACGCTGGATGCAACGAACCCCGTCCCGCGCCTTCGATGTCGATGACGGGACGATTGGAGTCAGACGCCAGCAACGCCGTGAGAACGACCGGAACGGCCGCCAGCGCCACCGTCACGACGGCCGCCAGCGCTGCATGCGGTAACACCGATCGCAACACCGCCCACGGTTCGGTGGCGCTGAAAACGCGCGACAGCGCAAACGCTGCCAGCAAATACAACACGAGCAGCGCCACCTGATCGCGGCCGAGGATAATGGCAGCAGCAACCAACCCCAGCACGACTGCCCATCCATAACTCCGGCGGTCCAGACTTCGATCGAGCGCGAACATGGCCATCGGCCAATATGCGAGGCTTAGGACCTGTCCGGTATGTTGAAGGCGCCACGCCATCGACGCACCGAACGCAAATGTGAGCCCGCCCATCAGCGCGCCTGCCCAGTGCCAGCCACGATCGCGGAACCACAGCAGCAGCGCCGCACCGCCCGCGAGTTCGGCGAGCAGTGTCGTCACGTCGACGGCCCACGCGCTGGGATTGCCGTTGACCAGCGCCAGCAGCAAGAACGGTGGCGTGAACATCATCGATTGCGGATCGGCGATCTGGTTCTGGCCGGCGAAAACATAGGGCGCCCACAATGGACTTTCGCCGCGCGCCAAGCTTTGCGCCAGAAATTGGATCTGCGGCAGGAATTGCGCCTTGGCGTCCCAGGGGATCGTGACGGCGCCGGACAGCCATGGCCACACCATCAATGCCCAACCCGCGACAAGCGCCAGCAGCGGGCCGGTCAGTGGCCAGGCATCGGCCGTGCCTGCGGCAATGCCGTGCAATGCGGGCCCCGACCTGCGGCTGCGACCGAGCGGACGGATCTGGTCACGATCGAGGGGTGAGGTCACGGATGGCTCGCATTCGACGAACGGGGTCGGGGTGGCGCTAACACACATCCCGGCGGCACGCCATGCGCGGGCGGCTTAACCACTGAGTAACCAATCCGATGCTAGGGTCCGGACACGAATGGTGCATGGCGCCAGGGCGGCCAATTTTGTATGAGTGCGTTCTATGCTCACCGCATCCCCCGCGTCTGCGGGTTACGTTTGGCCAACTTCGATGGCCCACAGCCCGCGCGCATCCGAGCATCCTGGTGTCCTGGAACGTCCACCGGTTCGAGCGGCGGAGGCGACGCCGGCAACATTTCCGGCGGCAGGCAAGCTCATCACTTTCGTCGAGCCGGAAGAAAGCTTTCTCAGCCAGTCGATCCGCAATTTCGGCATGACGCTGGCGACACTCGGCTTTTATGCGTTCTGGGCCCGTGCGGACGCGAGGCGGCAGTTGCATCGCTCGATCCGCATCGGCGGCCAGCGTCTCGACTACACGGGCACCGGTCGCGAGGCCTGCATCGGCTTTCTGATCGGCACCTTGACAACGGTGGTGCTGGTGTCGGCGTTCGTCTATTTCTTCACCAAAACGGGGGCTTCGGCTGATGGCGCGCGCGCCGCGCTTTCAGATTTCCGGATCCAGCGTCTGTTTATTTCCATGCCGCTGATTTTCCTGCTGGGCTCGGCCGTCTATCGCAAGCGCAAGCAACTGTTGCGACGGACGTGGTGGCGCGGCCAGCATTTCGACCTGGACGGACAGCCCTACGGCTACGCGCTGCAGCATTTCTGGACTGCATTTCTGGTGCCGCTGACGCTCGGATGGGCCGGGCCGTGGCGTGCCAGCAGGCTAGCCCATCGCAAAATCCGTGAGATGCACCTGGGCGCGGAGCGCTTCGACACGGCCGGCAGCGTCGTCCCGTTATATCGCGCTTTCGCGGCACTGTGGTTTGGCGGCGGCACGATCTACGTGTTGACCATGGTATTGATCGGCCTGACGATTGGGCCGGAAGTGATCGACGCTCTCACCCGCAAATCGTTGGCGCCGTTGCTAGCGCCGGGCGTGCTGTCGACGGGGTTGAGCATGCTGGCGGTCGGGCTAGTGCCGGTGCTCGGGTTCATCCTCTATTATCGCGCGGCCTGGATCGAGCATCAGATTTC
The DNA here is from genome assembly GCA_031365465.1 of Hyphomicrobiaceae bacterium. Lineage (GTDB taxonomy): Bacteria > Pseudomonadota > Alphaproteobacteria > Rhizobiales > Hyphomicrobiaceae > JABFRJ01. The sequence continues at coordinate 6,136 of JANLYD010000267.1, read as the reverse complement.
GAGCCTTGTGTTCGGTGGGCAGCGCCTGCACATCACGTTGCCGAAGGCACGCTTTGCCGGCCTCATGCTTTGGAACGGGTTCATAAAGATCATTTCGTTCGGCGCATTTGCGCCAGTGGCCGACGCGGCATTGGCCAGCTTCATCATCGAACGCATCACGACCGAGCCATGGCTGCCGCCGGCGGCGCCGATCAGCGCCGATTGACAACGGCGCTCGGCCAAGTGCTGATTGCCCATCGGAGACGAGGGGCGCATGCGGCGAAACATCGGAATTGGTGGCGTGGTTGTGCTGCTTGCAGCGGTGGTCTATCTCGCCGGTCCCCTCTGGGCGGGCTGGCAATTGCGTCAAGCAATCCGAGGCCGTGATGTGGCCGGCATGGAAGCCCGGGTCGACTGGCCGCAGTTGCGAGCCAATTTGAAACCACGTGTCGCCGGAGCGATCAACGACGACGCGGCCAACAGCGGCGTTATCAGCGGTGCGCTCAAACGGGCCGTCGGATCGGTCCTTTCCAATACGGCCGTCGATACACTGGTCACGCCGGCGAACCTTGGCCGCGTGCTCGCCGGCCGCGCGTTCATGCTCGATCGGCAGGCGGGCGGCAAACCACCTGCCGGCAAAGCACCCGCCAGCGCCGACACGACCGAAGATCCCGATGATCCCGTGCCGCCGAAGCGGGTGCGCTGGGCGTTCTTCGAAAGCCCGACGCGGTTTCGAGTGGAGTCCACAAACCCTAGGCTGCCGAACCATCGCGTGGTCGCGATCCTGGCGCTGCAGGGGCTCGCGTGGAAATTGATCGATATCGATATTGTCAAAACATAACAGCGCCTTGCCATAATTGGCAGTCAGCTTTCAGCAACGCTCGTGCGCTATGATCGTTCGACGTCAGCGCTTGCGGCCATCAGGTCCGGAGCGCCGGAGCCGACTGCCATGCCACTGCCGTCCAAGCCAGCGTCCGAAATTGGCGTCCTCATGGGGCAACTGCGCCGTGGCGGGGCACTGCTGTGGCTGGGGCTGACGATGTCATTGAGCGCCGGGGCGCGGCTGGTTTGGCTCGGCCTGCGCCGGGCGGTTGGGGTCGTGCTTGCGCTCGTCGTGCTGATCGAGCAATGGGGTTGGCAGCCCCTGGCCACCGCGATCAAGTCGCTTGGCCGGTTGGCGCCCATCGCGGCCTTGGAGCGCGCCATCAGCCGTTTGCCACCCTATGCCGCGCTGGTCACGTTTGCGCTGCCGTCGGCGCTGTTGGTGCCGCTGAAGCTGCTCGCGCTCTATCTGATCGCCAACGGGCATGCGTTCAGCGCCGGAGCGTTGTTCATCGGCGCTAAAGTCGTCGGCACTGCGATCGTCGCCCGTCTCTACCAGTTGACCGAGCCGCAGCTCATGCAAATCGGCTGGTTCAAGCAGGCGCACGGCGTCGTGATGCCGCGTATTCATGCCGTTCACGAGGCGATCCGCGAGAGCTGGGCCTGGCGCTACGGCCGCATTGTCAAGCTGCAGGTCAAGCGCGCCCTCGCGCCCCTGATGAGCCAGATCAAAACGCGCGTGGCGTCACTGTTTTCGACACGGCGTGGTCCGGTGTAACAGGGTGCGCATTGCAACGGCGTCGACGCGATGATGCGCCATCATCGCTGCGCGGCAAGTCCGAGCATCGGCGCTCCGACGGTTTGGAGCCGCCCTTGCAGCATCAGCACCGCGCCGGCGATCAGTCCCTTCGCCAGATACGTTTCGGCTTGTGCTACGCCAGCGGCTAAGGCCGCGTCGATTTCGGCCGGCTGCAAGGTGCCCACTTTGGTCGTCACCAGCAAGGAGCCAAGGTCAGTATCGGGGTCGAGCTTGTCGGCGGCTTTGCGCTGCACTGCCTTGCTGTCGACATTGACAGCGTTGGCGATCAGTGTCGCCGCCACGTCGGCCACAGCCGCCGTCTTGGCCAGGACGGTGACGCTGTCGGCAATGCCCAGCGAGAACGAGCGGCCCTGTGCGCCCGACGTGGCGATGCCGCCGACGCCCATCTCGGACGACAATTCGAGGGTGCCGTTGATGGCGGGCGTGGGTCCCTCCGAAAAGTCACCGGCGACGCCGAACCGCAGCGACTGCCCAGCCGCCAGATGAAAGGCGATGTCGCCGCCGTCGTTGACGAACGTGCGCTCAATGGGGCCGGCCGCTTGCAGAATGCGCAACACTTCTTCAGCGACGCTGCCGGCGACAGCCGCCATCGGCGTCACGTAGACATCGGCGAACGGCAGCGCAGCGTCGGCCATCCGTTGGGCAACTTTGCCCTGGAACTTGGCGGCTTTTTTTAAGGGCTTGCGCAACTCGGCCAGCTCGTCGGCCAATTCCGGCAGGATTTTTGGAAAATGCCGCGTGACCAAGCGTTGAGCCTGCCGCACCACGTCCGGCTCGGCCCATACCTTGAGGACGATGGCGATCGGCCCATGCCTGAGATGCAGTCGGTCGCCCGGCAGCCGATTGATCGAGGGCTTGTCCCACATGCTGCGGATCGCTTCGCCGAGGTTGAGTTACCTATGGCGGGTGCCTAGCAGATTCGCGCCAGCAACTCATTGAGCGTCTTGGCGTCTGCAGGCTTGAGCGGCGTGAGCGTGCGCTTGGAGACCTCGAGTGCCATCGCCTTCATTTCGGCAACGCGTTTTTGCCCGTCGAGCGTCAGCTCGATCATGCTGAGGCGCGCGTCGCCGGGGGTGCTACGCACGTGCACCAGACCCTGGCGCGCCAGCCGGCCGATGACGCCGAGAATTGTGGAGGGGTCCATGGCGGTCAGGCGGCCGAGATGGTTTTGCGAAATGGAACCTTCGTCGTCGATCTTGGCGAGTGCCGCAAACTGGGTGGGGGTAATGTCGAACTGCCCCATCACCTCGTTGAAGATGACGGTGGCGCGCTGATGCGCCCGGCGCAAATGGAAGCCGATCTGATCTTCCAGCGCATAATCCCCTTTCGGCGGCGTTTTCGCCGACGCGGCCTTGGCGGCTGCCGCGACAGCCGATGCGGCCGCAGCATTTGCCGGCGTCTTGCGGGCAGCGGGCTTGGCGGCTTTGGTTACCGGCGTTCGTCGATCAGCGGCCATTGGTTGTTCTCCTGCCAAGCCTCTATGCGGGCCGTGCCCTCAATGGCGGATAGTACATCATTTATCGACACAATGTCGTTCCGATGTCCCCCTAACGTTAAATATAGGGCCTTCGGCATCGTAAACTCAATAGGCGCGACCAGCGCAGGTGTCGGCACGTAGCCGAACGAGTTGGCCGGCATGTCAGTCACGTCCGCCATGATCGTGATGCCGCCCCCGGCCCAGAGATGGACCGGCGCGCCGCCCATGGTCACCCGCGTTTCCCCGGCGCCGACCGAGCGGGTCAGCAAAATCGGGTTTTCGGTAACGCCGGAGCGCAGGCTGCCGCCCGCGCCAGCCATGAACAGCACCGAACAGAGCGCGGGTTCACAATTCTGCTTTATTCGGTCGACGACCGCCTGCACAGGCGCAGGCACGGGGTGCACAACCAGGTCCAACGCGTCGTTAACCACACAATAGGCGGCATCTTCGCCGGTCGTCGAGGTGAACAGCAGGCGTAACCCCGGCCAAACCGTCTTGCGGTCCAGGGTCTGGATGATGTCCATGGGATCGGCGATGTCGGTGCCGCCCCAGCCGAGGCCGGGTTCGGCCACCTTGAAATAGCGGCCGGGAGTGGATTTGCGGCCGCGAATGCGGATACCGCTCGGGCGCATGTCGAGCACGCGGCCGGCCTGATGCTCGGTCAACACGCCGGTGATGTGGTCGTCGACCACGATGACCTCGTCGGCCAGCGCCTGGAACTGGCGCGCGAACATGCCGATGGTCGCCGAGCCGCACCCGACGCGCATCCGCTGTTCGCTGACACCATCGACGATGGGTGCCTGCCCGGCCTGCACGACGACCGTGTGGCCGTTGTCGATGGTCAGCATCACAGCTTCGCCGTTGCAGAGCGCGAGCATGGTCTCGCACGTGACGTTGCCCTCTTTTTTGGTGCCGCCGGTCAGGTGCCGCACGCCGCCGATGGACAGCATCTGCGACCCGTATTCCGCTGTCGTGACGTGCCCCACCGCCTCGCCGGAAGCGCGGATGATCGCTGTTTCCGGACCCAGGTGGCGGTCGGTGTCGATTTTCACCTTCACGCCGCAGTAGCTGAAGATGCCCTCCGTCACGACCGTGACCGTGTCGACGCCGTCGTGCAGCGCTTCGACGATCAACGGCGCGGGTTTGTAGTCGGGGTATGTGGTACCGGCGCCGATCCCCGTCACGAACGTTCGGTCGGGGCTGAGCGGTGCGCCGTCCCAGGCGTTGGCAGCGAATGGCACGCGGGGCGCATCGGTTGTGACCGCACGCGCCAGCAGCACGACGGGATCGGTGCGTACCAACCGGCCCGCATCGTTGGCGTAGCGCGAGCAGGCACCCGCGCGTCCCGGCCGGATGCGGCACAGCACCGGGCAGGCGTCGCAGCGTACGATCCCCTCGCCTTCGACCGCGCCGAATTGCGCCGATCGCGCCTCGGGCGAGAGTTTGGAAAATGGGGGAAGTTCCGAGGGCAGAGTCATGCGCTACCTGCCGGATCGTTGCCGTCTCGTTGGTGCCTCAACAATCTGCGGCATTTTCGGGAGGAGTGCAAATGGGCGATGCGCATACTGCCTCTGCCGCCGAGTCATTGGCTACCTGATGTCCAAAAAAAAGCGCACCATCTCAAGCGAAGCGTCGGGCCCGCTCGCGTCCGTGAACGAGCCGGCGGGTTTGCCCCCTGACCAAGCGTGCCCCGCGCCGTCGATGGTCCAGGATTCGACACGACGACTGCCGTCTGGATCTGTGATCGTCGTTCGCGTACACGACCGGCCATTCACGACAAGTTTTTTCTCTGTCGCACCACCGAATGCGTTCGCCGGGCTGACATGAGCGAAAATCCGATCGGCGTTCGAAGGGTGCACCACCCGATCCGCGCTGCCTTGGAAAACGATGGTGCGCACGGGCTGTCCAGTTGCTTTTCTCGGCACGACTGGTTGTTTTGCCGCCGCGCCGCGCATCGTGGCCAATGCAGACATCACGTCGTTTGCCGATCCGTACGCCAAGCCGGAGTGGATGCCGACACCCGCGTAGAGATCGGGATAAGTTTCGCCCATGATCGCCGCCATTGCGCCGCCAGCCGACAAGCCGGCGACAAAAGTGCGATCTCGGGGAATGGCAAACTCCTCGGTCAGTTCGCGCGTCATCCCGGCGATGATGGTGGGCTCGCCGCGGTCGCGCGTTTGATCGCTCGGGTTGAACCAGTTCCAGCACGACGATGCGTTTGCGGCGGCGGTCTGGCAGGGATAGGCGACCAAGAGCCCGTGTTTCTCGGCAATGTCGTTCATGGCGCTGCCTGCGGCGAAGTCGTCCGGAGTCTGCTTGCAACCGTGCAGCATCACCAACAATCCGTTCGGCTTCGTTGGCGCGGAAGCAGGAGTGTAAAGTTTGTAAGTACGACGACCGGCAGCGCACGCATACGATCGCGATACGAACGCGGCGCCGTCTGGGACCGGTGGTGCGGATTGGCCATGGCTCGTGCGAAGCCCCGGAACGGCGTCTGAAAGTTTGCCGGGGACATTGACCTCGCGAAGAGCGCGCAACACTGCGCCGAGCGGCTTCCGCAACCTTGCTTCGTGGACCGCGTGGTCTGGCGCTGGTGGTGGTGCCTGATCGCCGGGTTCGATGATCTCCGCATTCGGCTGACGCAGTGGTTCCCGGCGTTTCGCAGAAGGGGCCGTCTGCCGCAACGTTGTCTTCTCGACGTCCGCGCCGGCTACATCACCGGCAAGGGCTTGCTTGATGATGCGGGTCGCTTCTGCGACGTCGAAGGCGCGCGTCGACACGACCGCCCGACGCATCGCGTCGGCGAAGAATTTGCTCATGTGGATGTCCCTTTTGGGTTGCTGTTATTTGATGCGTCCGGCGAGGGCGGCCTTGACCCCGGCACTTGCTTGAAGGGCGCCCAACACGATGATCGAGCCGATCGTTTCAACCGCCAGCTCCGGCGTTACGTCATCCGCAATGCGCGCGAGGCCGACGACCTTGATGTGCAGTTTCTGCTTTGCCCGTCGGACTGCTTCCAAGTCCTCGCGGCTGTAATC
>JANLYD010000236.1:0-2533 GCA_031365465.1 Hyphomicrobiaceae bacterium | reverse complement strand
CGAGCCGTTGTGGATTTGAGCGTCACTCGTGGTGCGCGGATGTCGCCGCAACAGCCTTATGGGTGGCCACTTCCTGCATCGACACAAACGGCCGAAACATGAAGCGCCTTCTACGGCGTCATCCGCGACGGGAAGGGCCTTATGAGCTCTCTCTCCAGCGCTGATCGGCCAACAGCGACCCGGAGCCCGATTATCCCAAGCACTCCGGGGTTCCGGCACGCTCAGGCGACCTTGCGGCCTCCATCCCGATGCGGGGGACACTTGGCCCCTGCACCATCGCGCACCGATCTCGAACTCACCTGTCCCAGCCGTGGAGGGTGAACCGCACCCATTTCAGAGCGCGACGCAGTCTTTAGCCAGTCCCGGTTTCCGCCACGTTTCGAAAGCTCTCGAGCGCCCACGAGTGAAGCGGATGTCATCCAGCAATAGCACGCATAAGTTGTATTTTCGAGCAGCGCCTGACTTCACGGTAAATGCGCCAACGGTGCCGCCGCATCTGTCGTGGCCAAGGAGGTGACATGCCCTACTCGCAACTCACTACTCGCGCGAAATCTGCCATCTGCAATCACGCCCATCCCTTCGTCTAGGGAGACGGCGCTGTGTCGTAGTGCCATGGTTTATCTTGAGCGAGCCGTATTTCGGGGGTACGGATCGTTGGTGCGAGCTTGGGATCAACCCGTGCCGCGCGAAATGCGATGCCATGAGCATCTGTAAGGGAGCGAGTGACGACCGATGAGCAACGCCGCTCGGACTGACGAACCGCGCCACGACGACCGCCGTGCCGATGCCGCCGTGGGCAGCCCTTTGCACGATACCGTCCCCAAGCTGTTGTTGCGCAATGCCGCGAGTTTCGGCACGCGCACGGCCATGCGGCACAAGGACTTCGGCATCTGGCAGAGTTGGTCGTGGGCCGATGTGCGTGACAACGTCCGCACGCTGGCTCTCGGTCTGCGCAAACTCGGGTTCCAGCGCGGCGAGTCGGTCGCCATCGTCGGCTCCAACCGGCCGCGTCTCTACTGGACGTTCGCCGCCGTCCAAAGCCTCGGCGGCATTCCCGTGCCGATGTACCAGGACTCCGTCGCCGACGAGATGGTGTTCGTGCTGGCGCATGCCGAAGTGCGCTTTGCCGTCGTCGAGGACCAGGAGCAGGTCGACAAAATCCTGTCCGTCTCCGACCAGTTGCCGCAGCTCGAGCACATGATCTACGACGAAGATCGCGGTCTCAAGGATTACGATCACAGCCGCCTGCACAGCTTCGCCAGCATCCAGGATCTCGGCAAGACCGAGCTGTCGTCGAACCCCGGCTCGGAGGCTTGGTGGCTCGGCGAGATCGCCAAAGGCCAAGGCAGCGACGTCTCCGTCATCCTCTACACGTCCGGTACCACGGGCCGCCCCAAGGGCGTCATGCTGACCCACGACAACGTCGTGCTGTCCGGCCAGAACGCCAACACTTTCGATCGCTTCACACCCGACGATACGATGCTCGCCTATCTGCCGATGGCGTGGGTCGGCGATCATGTCTTCACCTACGGTCAGGCCTATGCGGGCGGTTTGTGTGTCGCCTGTCCTGAAAGCCCGCAGACCGTCATCGAGAACCGCCGCGAAATCGGGCCGACGTATTTCTTCGCGCCACCCCGTGTGTTCGAAACCATGCTGACCGAGATGTCCGTCCGCATGATGGACGCCGGCAAACTCAAGCGCGCCATGTACGACTACTTCATGGGCGTGGCCACCCGTGCCGGCGGCAACATCCTCGATGGGAAACCGGTCGGCGCCGGTGATCGCGTCCTCTACTGGATCGGCGACAAGCTGGTCTACGCGCCGCTGCGCAACCGTATGGGCTTTTCCAACCTGCGGCTCGGCTACACCGCCGGCGAAGCGATCGGCCCGGAGCTGTTCCGCTTCTATCGCTCGATCGGGCTCAACCTGAAGCAGCTCTACGGGCAGACCGAGGCCAGCGTCTTCATCACCCTGCAACCCGATGGCGAGGTGTCCTCCGACACGGTCGGCAAGCCGGCGCCCGATACCGAGATCAAGATTTCCGACACCGGCGAGGTGCTGTTCAAAGGCCCCGGCGTGTTCCTCAAATATTTCAAGAACGACGAAGCCACCGCCGCCACCAAAACTCCCGACGGCTGGGTCAAGACGGGCGACGCCGGCTTCATCGACAACATCGGCCATCTCCGCATCATCGACCGTGCCAAGGATGTCGGCAAGCTCGTCGACGGCGCGCTGTTCTCGCCGAAGTATCTTGAAAACCGCATCAAGTTTTTCCCCGAGATCAAGGAAGCGGTGGCGTTCGGCGACGGCCGCGACTACGTGACGATGTTTCTCAACATCGACCTCACCAGCGTCGGCAACTGGGCCGAGCGCAACAACGTCTCCTACGCCAGCTATCAGGAACTCACCGGCAACAAGCAGGTCATCGACCTTGTCAAGCGCCGCGTCGTCGAGTTGAACGCCGCACTCGCCGCCGAGCCGCAAATGGCGGCGTCGCAGATCAAGCGTTTCATCATTCTGCACAAGGAACTCG
>JANLYD010000314.1:0-2242 GCA_031365465.1 Hyphomicrobiaceae bacterium | reverse complement strand
GGCACGATGTTCGGCATCTATCCCTTCAACCGCTATCGCCGGATCGAAGTGTTCGGCGGGTTCAGCCGCTACCAGGAACGCTTCAACGATCCGCTGGTGCAGGCCGAGTCGGAGAACTTCCAGGCGCAACAGTACGGCCGCCAGTTGTTCAACAACGGCTACATGGCGCCGTTCGGCGCGGCATTCGTGCAGGAGACGACGATTTTCCGCGAGTTCGGCCCGCTGTCGGGCAGCACCATGCGGTTGTCCTACCAGGTGTCGCCGAAGATCGGCAACTTGCTGTCGCGCCAGACGTTCGATGGCGACGCGCGCAAGTACTTCCGCCTCGGTTCGACCGGCCTGCTGGCGCTACGCGCCCGCGGCTTCAAGAGCACCGGCGACAACCCGGACTTCACCTACTTCGGCGGTAACGGCGAGCTGCGCGGCTACGACTACCTGTCGTTCATCGGCCAGAACGCGTTCTTCACGAATGCCGAACTCCGCTTCCCGCTGATTGAGGCGATGGCCACGCCGATTGGTGTGCTCGGCGGCGTTCGCGCCACGCTGTTTGCGGGCATGGGCGGCGCCTACTACGATGGCGCGCCGTTCAAGTTCTACACCAACAGCACGACCCTCGAGAAGCCGGTCATCGGCTACGACAACGTCACACAGGACGTCGTCTACGGACCGTTGCGGCCGGTGGATGGCTTCCGCCTGGTCGACGGCCGCGCCTCGTATGGCATCAGCCTCTCGACTATGGCGATCGGCTTCCCGCTGCATTTCGACTGGTCGTGGCGGACGCTGATGAACAAGCAGTGGGAAGACGTCGCCTTCCACTTGCAGGGCGGCAGTGCGGAATTCCGCAAGCCCAAGTTCACGATGTGGATTGGCTACGACTGGTAAATCAGGCACGAGGGCTTAACGCCTGGAGACTTGGGGCTACAATCGTTCTCGTGGCCCCAAGTCTTAAGCCCAAGCGATGGCAGGAATCGGCTGCAGAGACCGTTCAAGTAGTCCTTCCCAACGATTCAAATCCTCTCGGATTCATTCTCGGTGGCACGGTGATGCACCTGATCGACATCACCGGCGCCATTGCGTGTCATCGTCACACCAATATGCTGGCGCTGACCGCGGGCGTGGACTCACTCGACTTCATTCATCCGATCAAAGTCGGCGACTTGATCATCCTCAAGTCGCGCGTGACGTGCGTGTTCAACACCTCACTCGAAGTCGAAGTCGAAGTGTTTTCGGAAGAGATTCAGACCGGAGAGAAGAAGCTCACGAGCAAGGCCTACCTGACGTTCGTGTCACTCGACAAGAATGGCAAACCAGCGAGGGTACCACCGCTCGTCGTCGAGACGCCTGAAGATGAGGGGTTGTGTCGCGATGCGCAGGTCCGTCGCGCCGTGCGTCTGAAGAGACGAGCCGTGGACTCGGGGACCGTCAAGGCCCCAAGCCCTTAAGAGCGCAAGCCTAGTTTCCTGCCTTCGTCATCCGCAGTTCGCTGCGATCAAGATCGAGCGAGACGCGATACGGGCTCAGGAACTTGTGGCCGACGATGCCGCCGACCTGGAAGCCGAGCAGCACGCTCGGCGCCTGCAGGTTCAGCACCACCACCGCGAAGTTCTTGTAGTTGATGTTGTTGAACTTCAAGTCGACGCCGGGCATCAGGAACGCATCGCGATCCCAACCCGACGTGCCGTAGACGCGCAGCGCGATCTTGCGCGTCATGTCGTGATCCAGTTCCTCGGCAGTGGTCGTGCTGATCGAAATCACCTCGCCGCCGGTGTCGACGACGAAATACGTCGGCCGCGTGTTGTTCAGCAGGCCGCGCACCAGCGACAGCCGATGATGGCGCATCGGCAGCCGGAACTCGGCGTTCTCCTCCGGCAGCGTCCGGCCGATGCTCAGCTTGTGCGTGGCGTAATCGATGGTCATCGACAGGCCGAGCCCGAGCGGCGAGAAGCTTTCGGTTTCGCGCTTCGGAATGCCGCGCAGCGCCGGCGCCTTGATCAGCGTCGGGACATTGCTCAACTTGAGCGTGCCGATCTCGAGCGTATCGAGGCGGCCGAGCTGCAATCCGCGCAATCCGACTTCGCCGACGCCGGCGCTCAGCGTGTAGGTGATCGGCCGCACCACCGCGCTCGACGCCGTCTGGCGCGAAATCGTCGTCAGCTCCGAGCCGGTGTCGAGCACGAAGTCCTGCGCGCGTCCGCCATTGACCTTGGCCTTGACGATGACCTTGTCGTCGATGACGCGGAAG
>JANLYD010000225.1:0-14886 GCA_031365465.1 Hyphomicrobiaceae bacterium | reverse complement strand
GTATGAGTGGCCGCCGCCGCGAGCGCGGGATCGTCTGACATGGCCGGTGGCGATATCGTAAGGCGTCGCCGTTTTACACTTATGGGCTGGGCGTTGCTGTGCGCATCGGCTCTGCTCATCGCGGGCGACATGGGCACCGAGGCCGCCGCTCAACCAAAATCGTCTGTGGCTGCGGCGACGGCGCTGCGAGAGCGCCGGGCAATGCTTGGGCGTGCGCGCAGTTGGGCGTATCAGTTGCGCATCAAAGACCTCGCGCCGCTTTTTGCATCGGAGGCAGATCTTCTCGTCGTCGACCATGGCTACGCAGCGCTGCAGCAAGGCAAATTGCTGCTCGATCCCTCGGACGTGACGAAGCTGAAAACCAAGCCGGACGGAAGCCGGCGTCTGGTGCTGGCCTACATGTCGATCGGCGAGGCCGAACAGTATCGGTTCTATTGGCAGCCCGCGTGGTGCCGGCGGGCGACGGCGCCGGCATGGATCGGTGCGGTCAATCCAAACTGGCCCGGCAACTATCCCGCCCGTTTTTGGGATGCGGCATGGCAGAAACTCATCCTCGATCCGGCAGACGGATATCTGGCGCGCATTCAGGCGCAGGGCTTCGACGGCATCTATCTCGACCGGACCGATGTCTACGCCGAGTGGCTGAAGGAAAGACCGTCGGCGGAAGCCGACATGATCGCGTTTCTCAGCCGCATTGCGACGGTGGCCCGTTCGGGCGATCCCAAATTTCTGGTCGTGTTGCAAAACGCCGAGGAGTTGCTGCGGTACAAGTCGGTGCGGGATCTGCTCGACGGTGTCGCCAAGGAGGACCTGCTGTATGGCGAGGCGTTCTCGGAGGCCGCCAATGCGCCGAACTCGATTGCGACATCGCGCAACTATCTGCAACGGGCGCGCGCCGATCGAATGCCGGTGTTCGCGGTGGAATATTTGAGTGACGACATAAGCCGGGCAGCGGCCCAGGCCCGGTTGATCGCTCTAGGGTTTATTCCCACGCTGGCGCCGCGATTGCTCGATCGCCTCATCCCACAGCCCGGAGCGCCTTCCGCCCCGGTTGCCGTCGCGCCACCCGTCATCGTCACGCAACCGGGCCCGATGCCGGCGGCAGGCGAAGGCGGGCCGACGTGCCTGCTGGATTGACGTCGCGGCTGCAGCTTTCGGCCGAATTGTGACGGCTGGCCTTCGCATCGCCGCATCCTTGCCCTGATGGCAGTGCAGTCTGCGCATTACACTCCGTTAACCCGGCTTGGTTAACATTTGAGAAGCATTTGAATGACCCATCATGCGGCGGCGCAGATCGCTCAGGGGTTAGCACACGGATGACGGCGGGCGGAACCCCGGGGGATATCGCGTTGAGGTCAAGCTCGATCGGATCAATTGCGGCTGCATGCAAGCGCGTGCTGGCAGGACTGGCACTCGCCGTGTTCGCGCTCGGCTCCACCGCCAGTATCGGCATCCGTGCGGCTGGCGAAGTGCGCACCCTCACGTTCTTCAACATCCACAACAATGAAACGACGACGATCGAATTCAAACGCGACGGGCAATTCGTTGCCGGGGCGCTGGAAAAGTTCAATTGGACCTTTCGGGATTGGCGCCGCAACGAACCGACCAAGATGGACCCGGCGCTGATCGATCTGTTATGGGAGATCCATACCGAACTCGGCTCCAAGCAGCCGATCCATATCATTTCCGGTTTCAGGTCGCGCGGCACGAATGAAATGTTGCGGTCTTCGGTCGGTGGCCAGGCGAGCGAGAGCCGGCATATTCTCGGCAAAGCGGCCGACGTGCATTTCCCGGATGTGCCGTTGAAGGCGCTGCGCTACTCGGCGTTGATCAAAGAGAAGGGCGGCGTCGGTTATTATCCGACGTCGGCCATTCAGTTCGTACACGTGGACACGGATCGGGTACGCCACTGGCCGCGACTTCCGCATCACGAATTGGCCCTGCTGTTTCCCAACGGTCAAACGAAGCACCAGTCGGCCGACGGCAGGTCAGTCACGCCCGATGACGTGCGGGTGGCGAAGGCGCAGCATCGCGATCTGGCACTGCAGATCACCGCCTTCTACGACAGTCGCGCTGGGCGCAGGCCGCCCGTCGCGGTAGCCGGTTTGGACGCGACGTATGCTCCTCAGCCATCCATACAAACCGCGGCGGCAACACGGGCAACGGGCGGCGTGCAATTGGCTACCTATCAGCCGCCGCAGCTTCTCGAAGCGCCGAGGATCGTCGACCGTCCATCGCGGTTTGCTGCGCCATCGTCGACGGAGCAGGCGCACTTGAACTCCCTTGTCGAGCGTGCGTCGTTTACTCCGCCGAAGCCGGCACCGAAACCTGAAAGCAAATTGGCGGCAGCACCGCTACTTCTTGCCCCGCCGACTCCGGTCTCGCGAGCGAAGCCACCGCAACCGAACCTGGAAATGGCTGCCTACATTCCGGAATTGCCGCCGCTGGCATCAGGCTTGGCACCGCTCGATCCCAAGCCGTCTTCGCCACGGACCGCGACTGAACCATCGTTTGTCGCCGCGCCTGACTTCGACGAGGATCATCCCGACGAAATGTCCTACCGGCCGTTTCCAATCGCACCGTTGATGACGGCGTCGGCATCGATCGACGATCCCGCGCTCACGGGCTTGGTGCATCCGGACTTTGCCCGGACATTCGATCTGCTCGATCATGCGGGTGCGATGGCGCCGATGCATTTGCGGCCGAGCCTGAAGGTCGCTGAGATGATGTGGACGCAGCAATTCACGGGCGAAGCCGTCAACTTCGCGGCGTTGCACACGAGCGCGCCGGAGCCCGCCGCAGCGAACCTCGCCAACCGTCGTGTGAGAACGCAATAACGCTTATCCTCCGCGCGTTGGGCAGTCAGTTGCCTCCGAGCTATCTGTTTCTACCTGCGACGATTGCCTTTCCGTGCTCCTGGCCATAAGTACGACGTGCACGTTGTGCGACATGCTTGTCGCCATGACGGCTCGGCTTGCGTACTCAAGGCGTGTCGCGTGTACAAGGGCCCAGGTGCGATGACGCGTCGGGCTGGGCATTGACGCTGCCGATTGCGGCGTTCGAGGAGAGGAACATCGAAATGAGCATGATTCAGGAATTCAAAGAATTCGCGATGCGCGGCAACGTGGTCGATTTAGCTGTCGGCGTGATCATGGGCGCAGCGTTTGCCCCCATCGTCAGCACGCTGGTGGACAAAATCATCATGCCGCCGATCGGTCTGGCGCTCGGTGGCGCTGATTTCTCGTCGTATAAGTTGGTGCTGAAGGCAGGCGATGCAGCCGCAAAGGTTCCGGAAGTCGCGATCAGCTATGGCGTGTTCATCAATTCGCTGATCAACTTTGCTTTCACCGCATTCGCGATTTTCATTCTCGTAAAAGCCATCAATGAAATGAAAAAGCGTTTTGATAAGCAGAAGGCCGCCGAACCGCCAGCGCCGCCCTCACCCTCGGAAGTCTACTTGAAGGAAATTCGCGACGCGCTGACGAAGCGCTGAGCTGCGATTAATCCTCGACGCCGTCGGTTCGATCGGATCGGTGGCGTTGTCGTGTCGGTGTTAAGTTGCCTAGTTTGCAAAAAATTTGTACGTTTTCAATCAAGGCCGACCGTGATCTATTGGGGATTGGCCGCGCCGCTGCGGCTGATCGATCATGGATGGCACTGATGACGGTTCCACTCGAGATTCACTTTCATGGCCTGGACAAAAGCGAAGCGATGGAATCGCGCGTGCGGGACAAATTCGCGAAGCTGGAGCGCCATTTCGATCGGATGAGCGGTTGCCGGGTCGTGCTGGAAGCACCGCATCGCAATCCCGCCAAGGCGAAAGTTTTTCAGGTCAAGATCGAGATTTCCGTCAAAGGCAGTAAGCCGATCATAATCAATCACGAGCGCGAAGGGGCGCATGCCAACGAAGACTTGGCATTGACGATCCGCGATGCGTTCGATGTGGCGTTGCGGCAGGTGGACGAGATGGCGAGCCAAATCGCTGGGCGGGGCAGAACCGAGCAGAGCCGGCGCCGGCCGCATCCCGAACCGACGCTCGACGAGTAATCGGGGGCGAAACCCGGCTTCACTTGCGTGGCGATGGGTCTGGCGATAGCGCACTCAAGAAACGTCGCATACGATCTTCGCGGTCGGGCGCAATGCCGAGGGCTCGCCGCTCATTGCGCATTTGCGCAGGCGACTGATCGGACTTGGCGATGATGGAGACTTGCGCTTCGTCCATTGCCGAACCCACGGGGCGGAAGGCAGACGCTTCTGCTCCGTCGGCCGGATCTATCCACTTGACCGGTGTCGCGCGGTTGTTTCGTGACGCAGTTCCACCAAGTTCAAGCGTCAGATTGGCGAATGGGAGCGGCGGCAGGCGCGCATCAAGCACTGTTTTTCCGGGGCGCCGTACAACAATCTGAACACTCGCCTCTGGGATGCCGATGGCCTCTGCTTGGAACCGCGTCGCGATCGGCTCTGACAATTCCGGGTCGGGACGCATGGGAGTTGCAGCATTTGCAATTTCGACGGGGCCCGGTGTTTCAGCTTTAGAGCCAGTCTCAGCTCCTGCCGAATTCAGCAGCGCCAATCGATGCTCGATCGAGTCGTGATGTGGTGATGTGCGAAGCGCGCCTGTTCTGGGCGGCTGACGTTCATTCGCCAAAAGGACCGGGATGCGCGTCGCTAGACCATTGCCCGCCGGTGGCTGCAGCACACCTTCATGCGCGGCCGATATTTCCGCAGGCACCAACGCTGTGCGATCGGCATCGATTTCGGTGTCACGGGGACGCGCTTCGATCAGGTCTGCCCGGCGCGCATCAGCAAGGCAGGCCAATGCTGCGTCGATGAACTGGAGGGCTTTGAATGCCGGATCGGCGCACAGTGCGCCCATGAGCCCGTTCTTTGTCGTATCAGGTCCGTTCGTGCCGGGTGACCGGTCGGTTCCTTCGTCGGCGAGCAGCCGCTGCCATGTGCTACCGGTCCCGTTCCCCGACAAGATTGCCTCCAAGCCTTGCCGTGCCTGCAAAAGCGCTTCGGCGACAGGAGCGGCGATCGATTCTTCGATCGTTCGGTGAAGGTGGCCGACAGTGTGGTTTTCGGACTGCTCCGGGGCTTCAAATTGTTGGCGCACACGAACGCTCCGCCGTTTGAAATCAGCACAGGCGTGGTGCCCGGCCAGACATTCCGCTCCCTCTGTCGGCCCAACGATATGAAAAGACCGCGAACGTTGCAACGCGGGTCTTGACCCGGCCACTCGTGGTGGGCAATGCAGGGGCCGTGCCGGGGGTGCGGCAGGTCCCGTCTGCAAGATTGCCGGGCCGGATTGAAAGTCACACGCATGCAACAGGCGCGCGCCGTCTGGACCGCTTTGTACGAGCTGTTCGCCGACAGTGGATTTTCCATGGCGGGGGCCGTTGCGTTTTCGTTTGTTCTCTCTTTGTTTCCGTTCTGCATTTTCTTGGGTGCATTTGCGGGTTATTTCGGTGGGGCCAGTCTGGCCCGGTCGGCGGTTGCCGAACTCTTCCACGTGCTGCCCGGCCCGGTCGCGTCGGCCATCGAGCCGGAAGTGCTGGCTGTCATGGGTCAAAGCCGGTTCGGGCTGCTGACCGTGGGCGCGCTCATCGCACTGTTCTTTGCCACGAGCGCCATCGAGAGTCTGCGCGCGGCGCTCAACATCGCCTATCGCGTCAAAGAGACGAAAAGCTACGCGGCGTGTCTGCTGCAAAGTGGATTTCTGGTGCTGCTGAGTGCCGTGGGCCTGTTGGCGATGGCGTGGGGCGTGGTGGTGGGGCCGCAGCTTGCGGAGCGTTTCAAGCCGGCGGCGCTGCTATCGATGACCGACAATGGCTGGATCAACTTCACCATTCGCTATGGGATCGTGGCGATGGCGATCGGCGCGCAGTTGTTGGCCTATCACCTCTTTCTTGCGGCCGGCCGGCGGCAGATCGCGGACGTTTTGCCGGGCGTGTTGCTGAGCATCCTGCTGTGGATCCTGGAGGCGAACCTTTTCACTGCTTGGCTGAAGGTCAACGACTATTCCCGCTTCTACGCAGGGCTGACGCAGGTCATGAGCGCGCTGGTGTTTTTCCAGTTGGCGGCAATCATCGTCATTTTGGGTGCAGAAGTGAACCGGGCATTGGCCGAGCATCGCGGACGCCACGCCGAGGGAATCGATGAAACCGAGCCGCAATCAAACAAGCGCGCGTGACAGTTGGCGGTGGCGGGTCACGGCACGACCGAGATCGATCGTGGTGAGCCGATAATCTCGAACGACCGCGCGCCCGGCGACAATGACGGTGGCCGCCTTGACCGGACCGCAGAACAACAGTGCGGCGAGCGGATCCCAGTCGCCGCCCGCCATCTCGACCGCATTCAGATCGAAAAGTGCGATGTCGGCGCTCATGCCCGGAGCGAGCTGGCCGATATCGTTGCGACCGAGGACCTTCGCGCCGCCGCGGGTCGCGAGTTCCAGTGCCTGCCGCGCGGTCATGGCGCCAGCGCCGTGCTTGACCCGCTGCAGCAGCATCGCCTGTCGCGCCTCGTTCAGCAGGTGGCCGCTGTCGTTGGACGCCGAACCATCGACACCGAGGCCGACGGGCACACCCGCCTGCAGCATCTCTCGCAGCGGCGCGATGCCACTGCCCAGCCGCATGTTCGAACACGGACAATGCGCGATGCCGGTGCCGGTGCGCGCGAACAGGGCGATTTCGGCGGGATCGAGCCGGACGCAGTGGGCGTGCCAGACATCCTCACCGACCCAGCCGAGTTGCTCGGCGTAATCGCCGGGGCGGACGCCGAACTGGGCGAGGCTATAGTCGATGTCTTAGACGTTTTCGGCGAGATGCGTGTGCAGGCCGACGCCCTTTTCGCGGGCCAGTATGGCCGTGTCGCGCATCAACTCGCGGCTGACGGAGAACGGCGAGCATGGGGCCAGGGCGATGCGCAGCATGGCGTGCCGCTTCGGGTCGTGGAACGCGCCTATGACACGCTCGCAATCCGCGAGAATTGCTGGTTCGCCTTCGGTCAAGATATCCGGTGGCAGGCCGCCCTTGCTCTCGCCAATACTCATGGAGCCGCGCGTGGCGGTGAAGCGAATGCCGATCTCGGTCGCTGCCTGGATTTCGTCGTCGAGGCGGCTGCCATTGGGATACAGGTAAAGATGATCTGACGAGGTGGTGCATCCGCTCAGCATCATCTCTGCGAGCCCGATGGTCACGGCGGCATGCACGTGCGCCGGCGTCAGCCGCGCCCAGATCGGATAAAGCGACTGCAGCCAGCCGAAGAGAGGCGCGTCTTGCGCCGCCGGCACCGCCCGCGTCATCGTCTGGACGAGGTGGTGGTGCGTGTTGATCAGACCGGGCAGCACGACGTGGTCGGTGGCATCGATCACGTCGTCGGCAGTGCGCGGCAAGTCAGCAGTTGCGCCGACGTGCTCGATCACGCCATCACGGACGAAGATCGCGCCATCGGCGATCTCGCGCCTGTCGTCGTCCATGGTTGCGAGGACTGTGGCGTGCTTGACAAGCAACGTGGGCATGGTGCGTCCTCACCGGCTGTGGCTAAGTGTGACCCTAAAGGTAAACAGCCCAATCGGGGCTCGATCACTGAAGCGCAAATGGCTTGAAAAAGGACCAAATTTCTTCTGCGGCTTCGATGTCGTGATTGCGCGAACCGAGCACGATCTCGGCGGCAAAATCGTTGGCCAGCGACGGTATCTGATGGCCGCCACCGACGATACGATAGTGCACGACCGGTTGTGCTGCAGGACACGTTGCATCGTAGCGTTCGACGCGCGAGCCGTCGGCCGGATCTCGATCAGGAAGCAACACGCGTTTGCTGTCGGCGCGGCACATGTTGTGTTGGCGCCAAAATGCAATCGTCGCGTCAACGGAGGCCAATTCGCCGGGCCTCCCTGCTTCCGGCGTCAACTTATCGGCGCTGCCGTTCATGATAAGGATAGGTATCGTCCGGCTCGGTTTACAGGTCGTCAGCATTTTTTCGGGCAAGTTCGCTATCACCGCTGCGCCAGCCGCAAAGAGATCGGCGCGGTCGCACAGAAGACGGTACGTCATCATGCCGCCGTTGGACGCACCCGTGACGTAGACGCGGCGCTTGTCGGCAATACCGGTATCGACCAGTCGCGCAACGAGGCTTGTCAAGAATTGTACGTCGTCGATGCCAGCCATCGGCTTGCGTATTCGGAAAGTTTCTCTTGGCCGGCCGTCATTCCAGGCGCGATTGATGCCATCGGGCAGGACTGCGACGAAGCCGTGTTTCGCAGCCGTCTGTCGCCAGCGGCCGTATTCTCCGAATTGCGCGCCGGTGCCCAAATTGCCGTGCAATGCCAGGACGAGCGCGCGGGGCTGTCCGGGTGTCGCGCCGACCAGCCGATAGGTACGCGACACACCGTCAATCATCAGCGTCTGCTGCTCCTGCGCGGCGACGGCTGTGCAGGCTGCCAAAACCGAGATCACATTCCAGGCTAGCGGAAACAACCAGTGAAGCATGATCCGTCGAAGTCCCTGGTGCCTCAGGCCTTGGCTGCGGCGGCTTTGCGATTTGCGTCGAGGCGCGCATCGACGAGCGCGACACCGGCGTCGATCGCGGGATGGCTCAAGCCTTTTTGCCGGGCGATCAACTGGACGAGTTTGTCGGCGCGCTCGATGTTGGGCACACCATTGCTCAAGGCGCGTGCCGCCGAGGCTGGGCGCGAAAGGCTTTGGGCGGCGGCGGCGTATTTTTCGAACGGCACCATGTCAGCCGGGTCGGCGCCGAGCTTGACGCACAAGTCGTTGACGAAGGTGTAGATCGAGCGCGACGTATCGATGTCGGAGTGAACGGCTTCTTGGGCCGTGCGCATGCCGTCCTTGGTGACGCAACGATAATTGCCGGCGAGCAGCATCGCCCACTTCGCCAGCGGCACGAACAAGCTGTCGTGCACGCGCAATTTCACCGGCAATTCGATTCTGCCCTCGGGGGTGTCGAAACGCACGCCGTCGATATCGCTTTCGAGGCGGCGGAGGATAGCGGTGGACTCGTCAGAGGCGAACCGCGCCACCTTGAAGTTGGTCGGCAGCGTTACTTGCAGCACGTTGACCTTTTCGTCGGGAGGACGCACGGCCTGCGGGTCTGGGCTACACAGCGTCAAAGTGCCGGGATCGAAGTTCTGCCAGACGCTGGCATCCGTGTAAGCCGCTTCGAGTGCCTTCGCGTCGAGGCCTGGAATGCGCTTCATGTAGGGCAGCGGCGGCATGTTCATGATCGACATGCAAGGCACGCGCGACTTCGCGACAGCGTCGAGCAATTCGCGGACGCCGGGCGAGCGATACTGTGGTTCCTGCATGGCGAGGCCGATCAGATCGAAGTCTTTCGGATCGACATCACCAGGACCAGCGGCGGAAACTTTTCCCGGCAGTGCGCGCGAGTCGATGACCACGGGATCTTTGCGGCCCTTCACCGGCATCCGGACTCGGAAGCCTTCGGTGTTGATCAGGTCGGCCTCGGCGGGCAAGCAGACGAGCTTCACATCGTGCCCGCCAAACATCATTTTCGATGCCAACAACGAGCCGTAGGAGGCGCCCATGATCAAAATATTGAGATGTCCGGCCATGTCGTTTTCCGCCCCTTGCAATGCTCGCGCGAGCACGTTGTCGTTTCTTCGAGCACAACGGCTCAGGACCACGACACTGTCAACTGCCGACAGGTGTCCGCTTCATCATCAGTGTCATCTCGCCGACCTGTACCGACTTGCCACTCTGGTTCAGGACTTCCAGGCGCAGCACGACGATGCCGCGTGCCGGGTCTCGCGTCGGACGCTTGCTGGCGAGCGAGACACGCGCGTGGATCGTGTCGCCGATGTTGACCGGTGCCGAAAAGCTCCAGTTCAGACCAAGCAAGCCGGTCGTCGTATCGTCGATCAGGTTCTGCTGGCTCATCAGGCCGATCGCCATCGACAGCGTCAGCGGGCCGTGTGCGATGCGGCCCTTGTAGGGTGTCTCAGCGCAATAGGCAGCGTCGACGTGCAACGGGTTGAAATCACCGACGAGACCTGCAAACTGGGTGATGTCGCCTTCGCCGACGGTGCGGCCGCGGGTGATCCAGGTTTTATCCGGATCGAATTCTTCGTAGTACAGTCCCAAAGTCAGCTTCCTTGTGCAACGGGTCATGCGATGTAACGCAACCGCGCGGCGCTAGTGGATCGCGGCAGATCGCTCGAGACAGTCACATGCAAGACTATCCGCTGCAACAGCGCACGATCGGTCACCTGTTGGCGGCCAAGGCGACAACGGACGGCGACAAGCCTTTTGTCGTGTGGGCTGGCCGTTCGATTTCATTCGCCGAGATAGACGGCCTCACCAATCGGTGCGCCAATGGGTTCACAGCGCTCGGCATCGGCAAAGGCGATCACGTCGCGCTCATGTTGGGCAATCATCCCGAGTTTTTGCTGGCGACGTGGGGGCTCGGCAAGATCGGTGCGGTTGCGGTACCGCTCAATGCCGCTGCAAAAGGCGACCTGTTGGAGTATTTTCTTACCCAATCGGATGCGGCCTGGATCGTCGTCGAAACCGAGTTTGCCGAACGCGTCGCGGAAGTCGCGCCCCGCGTGCCCGGTCTGCGGGGCGTCGTTTGCATCGGTGCCGCGGGCGCTTTGACATCGAGTCCCATCGCGATCATCGACTTTCAAACGCTGCTGACCGCCGACCCTATGCGGCCACCCGTCGAAGCGGTGACGTTCTCAGATCCGGCATTGATCATCTACACTTCTGGCACCACAGGTCCTTCCAAGGGTGTGATCAGCCCGCACGCGCAGGGCATCAACATCGGTCGCTATTGCGCCGGCCAATACGGCTACACGTCGGACGATGTGCTGTACGTCTGTTTGCCGTTGTTTCACGTCAATGCGCTCTGGTATTCGTGCAATGCCGCGTTGTGGGTCGGGGCGACTATCGCGCTCGCACCGCGCTTCTCGGCGCGGCAGTTCTGGGATGACATCTGCGCAACTGGTGCAACGCAGTTCAACGCACTGGGCGTGATGGCGAGCCTGTTGCTGAAGCAAGCGCCAAGCGAGAGTGAGCGTACGCATCGGGTCCGGCAGAGCATGGTCGTGCCATTGACCAAGCAGACGTTCCACGATTTCGGCGCGCGATTTCGTTTGCAGGTGACATCGCTGTTCGCGGCGACCGAAACGTTCGCGGTAACGATCTATCGGCCGGACGAGCCAGTCGAGAAAGCCGCGTCGGCAGGACATCCGCACGGCTTGGCCGATCTGGCGATCGTCGACGACGACGATCAAATTTTGCCACCGGGGACCGTGGGGGAAATACTCGTGCGGCCGAAGCAGCCGTGGATCTCGATGCTGGGCTATTACAAAATGGCCGAAGCAACGTTGGCCGCGCACAGGAACCTGTGGTTCCACACCGGGGATCGTGGTTTTCTGGACGCTGACGGTTACCTGTGGTTTGTCGATCGGAAGAAGGAATCGATCCGGCGGCGGGGAGAAAATATCTCGGCTTATGAAGTCGAGATGTCGATTGCAAAGCATCCCGAAGTCCGCGAAGTGGCTGCAGTGGCGGTGCCGGCCGACGTCAGCGAAGATGACGTGATGGTCTATGTCGTGCGCGAACCGGGGGCGACCGTCACGGAAGACAAGCTCATGGCGTTCGCGGCTCAGAACATGAGCTATTTCATGGTGCCGCGTTACGTCGCCTTTATCGACCAGTTACCGAAAACGGCCAGCGAAAAAATCGAAAAATATAAACTCACGCAGATGGCACTTCGTGATCTGGCGGGCGTGTGGGATCGTGAGAAGTCCGGCATCAAGATCACGCGATGACGATGGTTCACGACTGCGCCGGTTCTCTATCACAGGAAGAAAAGCATATGCCGTCTTCGAATGCCGCACCGCCGGCCCCGCGCGAACATGATCAAGCCTATGAGCATGCTTTGTCGTTGATGACGGCGCATCCGTTCGTCGATGCACACAACGACATGCCGTGGACGGTGCGCAAAGCGAGTGGCAGCGATCTTGCTCGCTACGACTTGACCAAACTGCATCCAGAAACCGACACGGATATTCCGCGACTTCGCGCGGGCAAAGTCGGTACGCAAGTGTTCGCCGCTTTTCTGCCGACAAAGATAGCGCACCCGGCGACGGTGACGCTCGAGCAAATCGATCTCATCCTGCGCATCGAGAACAGGCACGCCGACGTGTTCCATCCCGTGCGGACGCCCGCCGATATCGCGACTGCACACCGTCTCGGCAAGATCGGTTCCCTGCCGTCGGTCGAAGGTACGGTGGGGCTCGAGGGAGCGCTGGCGCCATTGCGGATGTGGCAGCGGCTGGGGGTGCGGCTGGTCACGCTCTGCCACAATGAAACGCTGCCTTGGATCGACAGCGCCACCGACAAGCCGGACGGCAACCATGACGGATTGTCGGCGTTCGGACGTGACATCATCGCGGAAATGAACCGTCTCGGCTTGATCGTCGATCTCGCGCATGTGGCGCCGCACGCCATGCACAAAGTGCTGGATGTGGCTGCGGCACCGTTGTTTCTGTCACACACGTGCGCCACCACACTGTGTCCGCACCGGCGCAATACACCCGACGACGTCCTACAACGTTTGCCCGGCAATGGCGGAATGGTCATGGTCACGTTCGTGCCGGCGTTCCTCAATCCAGCGTCGCTCGCCAGAGTGCGGCCATTCCAGGACGCTTGGGGAAAAACCAAGCCGGATCTGGTCGCCGCCGATTACGGTCGTGCGCATGAGGCCTGCCTCGCCGGCTGGAACAAGGACGGCGTGAGCTACGTTTGCGACCATCTCGAACACTTTCGCCGCATCGTCGGCGACGACCATATCGGCATCGGTTCTGATTTCTACGGCGGTCCAAATCCGTCGGGATTAGAGGATGCGAGCATGTTCCCAAATCTCATTGCCGAACTGATCCGTCGCCAGTGGAGCGACGAGGCGCTCGTCAAACTGATGGGCGGCAACTTCGTGCGCGTATGGACAGAGGTGTTGTCACGCGCCGCAGAACCTGCTCACGCCAACTGATCGGTTCTCGGTGGCGCGGCCGGCGTGTGAAACGATTTATCAAGTCGCTCCAAAAACACTGATGTCAGCGAGTGTACGGCATTTTCGGTTTGGCAAACATTCGCTATAAACCGGTCATGACACGCAAACTCGTCGACGACTGTTTCATTCACGACCGTGACCGGTTGCGTCATGCCGATGCGATGGCCATCCTGAAAGCGCGAATATCTCGCGTCGTCGAATGTGAAGACGTGCCATTGGCGCAAGCGCACGGCCGCATTCTGGCGCAGGCTGCGATCGCTCATGCGCCAATCCCGGCTCACACCAACGCCGCGGTGGACGGCTATGCCTTCTCGTCTTCGGATGCAGATGCTGCAGCGGCTGCAGGATTGCCGGTCGTTGGTCGCGCGGCCGCCGGGCATCCTCTTGTTGCCCCGCCGCCACCGCACAGCGCAGTGCGCATTTTCACCGGCGCGATCGTGCCTCCCGGCCACGATACGGTGGCCATGCAGGAAGACTGTGAGCGCTTGGAAAATACGGTGGACGCCACGCGCGTCCGCATTCCCTTGGGACTGAAGCGGGGGGCGAACGTGCGTTTGGCGGGAGAGGATGTGGCTGCTGGCGTTACTTTGATCGACGCGGGCGCCTATTTGCGGCCACAAGACGTTGCAGCGCTGGCCTCGATCGGGTGCGCAAACGTGACGGTTTTCAAACGCCTGCGTGTCGCTGTTTTGTCTAGCGGCGATGAAGTTATCCAGGCTGGCCGATCGCTTGGCGAGGGGCAGGTATTCGACGCCAATGCGCCGATGCTCGCTGGGCTGGTGCGTGCCGCGGGCGCCGACGTGCATGCGATCGGCGTCGCGGCCGACAATGCTGCGGCCCTCGAAGCGCAATTGTCGGAGGCGGCCAAGGCCTACGACGTCGTGATCACGACGGGTGGCGCGAGCCAGGGCGAAGAAGACCATCTGGTCCGCAGCCTCGATCGGCTCGGCAAACGACATCTGTGGCAATTGGCGATCAAGCCCGGTCGCCCAATGGCGTTCGGCCAGATCGGTGATTGCGTGGTCGTCGGCTTGCCCGGTAATCCTGTCGCAGTCTTCGTGTGCTTCCTGATGTACGTGTTCCCGATGCTGCGTTCGCTTGGCGGCGCGCCCTGGCGCGAACCCCGGCGATGGGCGTTGCCGGCGGCATTCGAGGTGGCGAAGCGCAAGACCGGCCGACGCGAATTCTGGCGCGGACGTCTCATCGAAGCCAACGGTCGCGTGTCGGTCGAGAAATTCGCTCGCGATGGTTCGGGGCTGATTTCAGGTCTCAGGTTTGCCGATGGTCTCATCGACGTGCCGGAGGACGTGATTGCGGTCAGGAAGGGCGATCCGATGCAGTTTATTCCCTACACCGAATTCGGCATTTTGAGCTGAAGGCGCGGTAGTGATCAGGTAGTGTATCAGTTTGAAATCTGCCGCTGTTGACAGCGGTTCGACCTGTCCCCATCTCCGTGCTATGCTTAGCGCAAAGCAGGAGTAATTAAATGCCATACAGAGTAAATTTCTATAAGGCCGGTCAACTGATCGGCGGATCGGGATGGAACGGGTCGCTGGAGACCGCCAAGCAACACGCGCGCGAGCATTTCCCAATCCACAAGACACAGAGTGGCGCAACGCATGCGGTTGTAACGACAGAGGATGGAAATAATACTGAAGTGTACCGTTTTCCGTCGGAGAAGTCGGATGCCTAAAGGCCCTAAAGGTGAAAAGCGGCCCGCCGACGTTATCGGCAACGCTATCAAGATAGCTAGGATCGCTACTGGCGAGGAAGAAGACACCAAGGCTGACAACGGCAAGGATAAGGCCGCAGTCAGTCTTGGATCAC
>JANLYD010000218.1:0-6650 GCA_031365465.1 Hyphomicrobiaceae bacterium | reverse complement strand
AATGGGTTTGATCAAATCCGGAATCATGGCGCTGGTCAAGGTGCCGGTGGCGCCGGCATCCAGGTCGGCCAGCAACGTAATCGCTTCTTCACCGTCGAATGGTCCAGCTATCGTATCGCCACCGGCCGCAATGAGCGCTCGCAGTTTGGCGGCTGTTCCCGGCACTTCGATCTTGAAGTAACGCACAAGTGGGTTCTCTTTCGCAAGACGAACCAGGAATGGAACCGACAGCGTCACACCGCTCAACGGTGCGTCCTGCACCATGATCGGCACGCGGGCGGCGTCGGCCACTTGGGCAAAATGCGCGAACATGCCGGCGTCGTCTGATTTCAGCAGCGCGCCGTGATAGGGCGGCATCAGCATCAGCATGTTTGCTCCGGCCTTGGCCGCCCGGCGGCCGCGTTCGGCGGCGATGCGTGTGCTGAAATGGCTGCACGTGACGATCACCGGCACACGCCCCGCGACATGGGTGAGGCTGAGGTCCAGCAGCGTGTCGCGCTCGGCATCGGTCAGCAGGAACTGCTCGGAAAAGTTGGCCAGAATGCAGATGCCGTCGACACCCTGATCGATCATGCAGTCGAGGACGCGGCGCATGCCGTCGAGATCGAGATCGCCGTTGGGATGAAACGGCGTTGGCGCGATCGGAAAAATACCGGCGTAAGTCTTTGCAGCGGTCATGGGATCCTCCGGTCTTTCAGTGAGTGGCGCGGGCGGCCAGAGCCATGCGGGCGGCGAGCAAAACGGCTGCCTTGCTGGCGCCGATGTTCGCCACGCCCTTGCCGGCGATATCATAGGCCGTGCCATGCGCCGGGGTGCAGATCGGGAATGGATAGCCGCCGAGCAGCGTCACGCCACTGTCGAAGCCGATCAGCTTCATCGCGATCTGACCTTGGTCGTGATACATCGTCAGCACGGCGTCGAACTGGCCGCGTTTCCATGCACGCACAAACACCGTGTCAGATGGGAATGGGCCCTCGCAGAGAATACCGAGCTGCCTGCCAGTGGCGACAGCCGGCGCAATAATCGTTTCGTCCTCGTGACCGATGTTGCCGCCGTCGCCCGCGTGCGGATTGAGCCCCGCGACGGCGATGCGGGGGCGCACGATGCCGGATGCGACGAGCGACGCATGGGTCAGCTTCAGGTTTTCGACGATGCCGTCCGTGGTCAACAAGGACGCGACCTTCGAGATTGGGACATGCGAGGTGACGCGCGCATTCCAGAGTTTTTCGAGGATGTTGAACTCGCTCGCCTTGCCCTTGAAGCCCAGCACGTCGTTGAGGAACACGATCTCATCTTCGTAGCGGGGATAGGCGAGGCGCATGGCCGCCTTGTTGAACGGCGTGAAACAGACTGCGCCGGCTTCGCCGGAGGCTCCGAGTTCAATGGCATGACGGAAGTTGGCCAGCGCATAGGCGCCGCCTGACTTCGTGACCACCCCGAGTTCCACTGTGGCCGGGTCGAGATGGCCACCATCGACAAACACCGATCCCGCGCGCGCCCCTGGCAATCCAGCGCTCAGCGATGTGATCACTTCGATATCAACGGTCTTGCCGCTTTGCTTCTCCCCGAGTGCCAGCATCCTGCGGTCGCCGAAGACGATGATATCGGCAGCGCTGCGGACCTCGTCATCGGCGAGCAGCCGTGCGGTCAGTTCCGAGCTGATGCCAGCTGGATCGCCCATGGCTAATGCCAGTACCGGTTTGGCGGCCAGAGCTTGTGTAGCGAACTGCGGGTTTTGCACGGTCATTGCTTAGACTTTCTGTCGGCTGGCGGACGCATCAGGCCCGGGTGATTTCGACCTGGCTGATTTCGATCTGATCTGCCACGCGCTTCAGTGTTTCATCCATGTGGCGGCCGACGACCTCGGCAAGCGCGTCGCCGTCGCGGGCCATCAACGCCGACATCATCTCTTCGTGCTCGGTCATGGCGCCAGACCATTTTTCAGGGGCCTCATTGCCGATGTAGCGAATGCGCTTCAACCTCGCCTGCAGGCCAGCGTGCATCGCCGACAGCGGATCGTTGTGTCCGGCACGAACGAGCCCGGTATGAATGTCCTGGTTGAGCTTGAAGTACTCAAGCCGGTTTTTGGTCCGGTAGCACGCGCACATCTGGCTATGCAGCAGCTTGAGCGCCGAGATCTCCTCAGCCGTTGCCCGCGTGCATACGGCGCGCGCGGCAAATGTCTCGATGACTTTGACGGCTTCCAGCATCTGCTTGACATCGTCGAGTGTAAACCGGCGGACAACGGCGCCACGGTTTGGCACCAGTTCGACGAGACCTTCACTCGCCAGCGCCTTCAACGCTTCCCGCAACGGCGTGCGAGACACGCCGAGTTGCGGATAGAGTGCTGTCTCGTTGATGCGCTCGCCAGCAGGCAGTTCCCCTTCGATGATCATGTCGCGCAGCGCCGCCAGCACATCGCTGTGCAGGCTGCGCCGGGGGACCAGTCGGATCGTGTTTTCGGCGGCGGCGGGCATGTGGATTATTCCTTGGGCATGTCAGCGGGCAGGTCCGTGCCGAAGAATTTCGTATAGACTTGGCGCAATTTGGCGTTGGCGAGGTCCTGTACGATCCAGGCATTCACGGCGCTGCGGAATGCCTCGTCGTCCTTACGCAGGCCGACCGCATAACCGTTGACCCGCACCGTGAACTTTGGCTCCAGCTGACGCTGTGGCGACTTGCGGTTGGCCTCGTTCATCTGTGCCGGTGCGGCAATCATGATGTCCTGCTGGCCAGTGGCGAGGGCGGTAATCAGCGTCGCGTCATCCTCGAAGCGCGCCATCGTGATCTTGGGATCGGCCTTGGCCAGTTTGGTTGCGTCGGCATCAGAGCCGGTGCCACGCGTGACAGCAACCGTCTTGCCAGCCAGATCAGCCGCCGACTTTATGTCGAATGACTTCGGTGCCGCGCAGACGATCTGAATGATGCCGTAGGGGATCGAGAACGCGACGACTTTCTTGCGCTCTTCGGTGATCGAGAACGATGACATGACGGCATCGACCTTGCCGGTCAGCAGCAATGGGATGCGGCTTGGCCCGGTGGCGGGGACGATCTCCAGCGGCACACCGAGATGGGCCGCCAGCAGTCGCGCCGCTTCGACGTCAGACCCAGTCGGTTGCATCTGGGCGTCGACGGTGCCAAACGGCGGCAGCCCAACGTCGATCGCGACGAGCAGCTTGCCACGCGCCTTGATGTCCGCCAACGTATCGGCGTGTGCGGTAACTGCACTGGTGATCAGTGTGGCGACGGCGATCAGGGTGCGTCCGAGCGTCTTCAAGTTCATAGTGTCCTCCCTTGGTTGTTTTTAGAGACCGGTTCCGACAAACTGCTGCAGTTCCGGCGTTTTTGGCGATGTCAGAATATTCGGTCCACCCGTCTCGTGGACACGGCCCTGATGCATGAAGATGATCTTTTTCGCGACCTGACGGGCGAAGTGCATCTCGTGCGTCACCAGCACCATGGTCATGCCGCCGCGCGCCAGGTCCTCGATGACGCGCAGCACCTCGCCTTTTAACTCCGGGTCAAGCGCAGACGTAACCTCGTCGAACAGCATCAGCTTCGGCGCGAGTGCCAGCGCCCGGGCGATCGCCACGCGCTGCTGCTGGCCACCCGACAGTTGCTCTGGATAATTCTGCAACTTGTCACTCAGGCCGACCTGGGCCAGCACCACGGCTGCAATTTTGTTGGCGTCGGGGGTCGTCATCCTTTTCACGCGGCGCAGCGCCAGCGTGATGTTCTGCTCGACGGTGAGATGCGGGAACAGATTGAAACTCTGAAAGACGATGCCGATATCCTGCCGGACACGCCGCAGGTCGGTTTTCGGATCGTGAATCGCATGCCCGCACGCGTTGATCGTGCCGCCCTGGATCTTCTCAAGGCCGGTGATGCAGCGCAGGGCCGTGCTTTTACCCGAACCGCTGCGGCCGATGATGCAGACGACGTCGCCCTTGGCCACATCCAGACTGATACCCTTGAGTACGTCGAGCGCGCCGAAACTCTTGTGGACATCGTGGAACGCAACAATTGGCGTCTCGGTTAGTGTGACGTTGAGCATCGCCGTGGGTGTCTCTGTCATGGTCACGCTCCCCGGGCGCGCAGGCGCGCTTCCAGCGTCTGACTGAGACGCGACAGCGGGTAGCACATCGCAAAATAGATGGCCCCAACCACAGAAAAGATCACGAACGGCTCGAACACCGAATTGTTGATAATACGGCCGGACTGGGTGAGTTCAACGAAACCGATCACGACGGCATAGGACGTGTTCTTGATGATCTGCACCATGAAGCCGACGGTTGGCGGCACGGCGATGCGCACGGCCTGCGGCAGGATCACGTCAACCAGTCTGTGGAACGGCGACAGCGCGATGCTGTCCGCAGCCTCCCACTGCATGCGCGGCACCGCCTCGATGCATCCGCGCCAGATCTCGCCGAGGTAAGCAGCCGCGAACACCGTGATGGAGACGGCGGCGGCGACAAGGGCTGGGATATTGTACCCTGTGATCGCCAAGCCGAAATAGGCAATGAACATCATCACTGGCAGCGGCACACCTTGGACACATTGCACATAGCCAGCTCCGAGCCAGCGCAATGGCGCCCGCTTCGACACGCGCAGCAGCGCAATGATCAGGCCGAGAATGCCGCCGCCGATGAACCCGCACAGCGCCAGCACGACGGTCCAAAGCGTACCTTGCAGCAAAAATATCAACTGGTTGGTTGTCAGCATCGCGGTCCCCTACAGCGTCGTGCCAAGCCGGCGGCGGCGGGGAAACGCTATTCTGCCGATGCCGCGCATGGTCAAGCGCAAGGCCAGAGCGAGCAAAAGATAGACAACGGCGACGATCAGATAGATTTCAAAGCCGCGAAACGTCTCGGACTGGACACGCCCGGCAACGGCCATCAACTCCTCCGCCGAAATCTGCGACATGATCGAGGACGCCAGCATCATCAGCACGAACTGGCTGGTGAGGGCCGGAAATACACGCTCGATGGCGGGCGGCAGGACCACGTCACGCAGGATATCGAACCGCGTCAGACCAAGGCTTTCGGCCGCCTCTATCTGGCCTTTGCGGATCGATTCCATGCCGGCTCGGATGATTTCCGACGAATAGGCCGTGACGTTCACTGTCAAAGCGGTCAGAGCCGCTGCGAACGCTGTCATTTTGAAGCCGAGGCTCGCAAGCCCGAAGAACAGCCAAAACGTTTGCACCAGCAGCGGCGTATTGCGGATGATCTCCACATAGCCTGTGATCAGTCGGCGCAACCAGACGATGCCGCTGGTCCGCGCCACCGCACAAACCGTGCCGAACAACAGCCCCAGCACAATGGCCGCCGTTGTAAGCTTCAAGGTCAATAACGCGCCAAGCACGAACTCGGGCCACGCCTCGCCCAAAAACTCGAAGTCGAATCGGTACTTCATAACGCCACCCGTTCCCGCCTGCACACTCCTGTGACCGCAGTATTCTACATTCTGCATGCACTTCAGCCAAGTCGGCGGGCTTTGTCAACCATCCGCCAGGCTCCGCGGCGTGTTCAGCTCCTTGGAGCTCAAGGCGGCGTCCTTACTGCGCCATTCCGGCCGATCACTGAAACGCTGATCGTGATGCTCCGGCGTCCGTTCGCGCTTGTTGGCGGGTTGCAGCTGATGTGGTGGGTGGGCTTCAATCTGTCGGTCGCCGTGGCGGTCGAATTCATCGCGCTGGCAGACGTTGCCGCCGAAACCGGCCGCATCGGAGGGACGACCTTTCACCCGCGACGGTCTTATCGCCGCCGTCGTGGAAGGCGCCGTCGAGCGCGCTCGCCCGAAATGATGACGGTCGTCGCGATCATGGCCGGGCTGTTGCCGAGCCTCCGGAGTCACGGCACCGGCTCCGAAATCATGCAGCGTACCGCCGTGCCGGGCAGCATGGTCTCGTCAACGGTGCTGACGCTGGTGGTCATCCGGCGATTTATGCGGTTGTAAAGCCGGTTGAACTCAAAATGCAACGGGAGGACATACCCCATACGCGCTAACTTTTGGGCTTGCGCTGTGGAATCAGGACTGGCCGTCCTCGGCAGCCAGTGCCTCGCCCGCCGCATCCCCGATGCCAGTTCCCTTGCCGTCGAGGTCGAGGCGTGGATGACGGAACGCAACACCCATCACGCCAAAGCCAACTGGCGCTTTACAACCGCCGACGCCCGCATCAAGCTCAAAAGCCTGTACCCAGCGATTTAGATGAGTCAGGCCACTAGAAACAGTCGTCCCTACCAGGATGGCGGCACCCATTCCCGAAATCACGTTGTCCCTAGGCGAGATAGGTACGACCCCATAAGGATGCAGAGCTCACGTCGAATTGGACGTGCCTATCAGCGCAGGCTTGGCGCTACGGAGCTCAAAATACCGGCGTTCAATAAAGCTACCAGCGACCGCCAGAACACGCCACAATCCGCCAGAAACCACCGTTAAGAGTGGTAGCTATATGGTAGCTTTGCATTTTGAGTAGAAACAGCTTGAGAGCTAACCCATTGATTTTACTGGTGAGCGCGGATGGGATCGAACCATCGACCTACTGATTAAAAGTCAGACGCTCTACCACTGAGCTACGCGCCCCCGTGTGACGCAAGTGCATTGCGGTACGTGGAAGCCCGGCTGGTAACACAGGCCCGGGGCCGTGT
>JANLYD010000186.1:0-2221 GCA_031365465.1 Hyphomicrobiaceae bacterium | reverse complement strand
CGCACTATGCCTCTTGACAGCGCCGGAGTGCGCACCCAATTGACCAGTTCGGGCTTCGGCACAATCATGTCTTTGATCGACCAGCATGCGACGCACAAGAGCGACCGGTTCGCTGAACTTGATGCGGCTCGCGATCTGGTGGAACAGGGCTGGCGCGATGTTCTCCGGTTGCAGGCCCGTGAAGTTGGACTGCAACAGCCATTAGACGACGCGGAAAAAGCTTGGTCCGAACAACAATCGGAGGAAGCCTTTGACCGCATCGTCGAACTGCAGCAACTGAAGAGCAAGCCGGTCGGCGCAGAAGACAAACAAGAGTGAGTGAACGGTTGCAGTCCGTGGTCTGGCACGCCAAGGCATGCCCCGAATGCGCCTGTAGAAAATAAGTTGAACGGTTCGCTTTAGGCGCCCGTGTTGCATGTGGTAGAGGAAGTGGCTCTGGAACGCACGGCACTGCGGGACGGGGCTTTCGTCATTGTCGTCGGCCGTGGCCTGGATACCGGGCCGCCCGTACTGGAGCACTTGATCTCATGGCAGCAAAAGCGGCGGTAAAGTCCACGGCAAAGGGCGACGATCAGGTTACCAAAGACGCCGACGCGCCCGACAAGGACGCCCCGCTTCTCGACCTGTCCGATGCCGCCGTCAAGCGGCTGATCAAAGCCGCGAAGGCGCGCGGCTATGTCACCTATGACGAGTTGAATTCCGTTCTGCCGTCCGAGCAGGTGTCGTCCGAGCAGATCGAAGACACGATGGCGATGCTGTCCGATATGGGCATCAATGTCGTCGAGGGCGAAGAGGTCGAGGAGGGCGAGAAGGCCGACGCCGCTGAGGAAGTCGCGCCCGAGGAAGACGAGAACCGTTCCGTCACCTCGCAGAACCTGCCGGTCAAGGCCGAGGGCCGCGCCGAAACCGGCGATCGCACCGACGATCCCGTGCGCATGTATCTACGCGACATGGGCTCGGTCGAGTTGCTGAGCCGCGAGGGCGAAATCGCCATCGCCAAGCGCATCGAGGCCGGCCGCGAAGCCATGATCGCGGGCTTGTGCGAAAGCCCGCTGACGTTCCAGGCGATCATCATCTGGCGCGACGAATTGAACGAAGCCAAGATCCTGCTGCGCGACATCATCGATCTTGAGGCCACCTACGAAGGCCCCGAGGCCAAGAACGCGCCACCCGCCGTGCCGCTGCCCTATGGCAGCACGCCGGTCCATTCAGGCGCAACACCCGGTGCTATGGCCCAGAACGGCGCGCGGCCGTTGCCAGGCGCCGCTACCCCGGGTGCGCCCGTGGGCGAGGATGGTTTGCCCGGCGGCATGCCGTCCGAAGGCGATGGCGACGACGAGGACGATCTCGAAAACGCGCTGTCGCTTGCCGCCATGGAAGCCGAATTGAAGCCGAAAGTTCTCGAAACTTTCGACCGCATCGCCGCGTCGTACAAGAAGCTGCGCAAGCAGCAGGACAAGAAGCTTGAGCAGCAGGTGTCGGGCGAACAGGGCTCGCGCCAACAGCAGAAGGCCTACGAAAAGATCCGCGACGAGATCATCGTCGACGTGAAGAGCCTGTCGCTGAACAACGCGCGTATCGAAAGCCTCGTCGAACAGCTGTACGGCATCAACAAGAAGCTGGTCGGCTTTGAGGGCCGCCTGATGCGCACCGCCGACAGCTACGGCGTCGCGCGCTCGGACTTCATCGACGAATATTTCGGCAACGAACTGGATCAGGCCTGGGTCGAGCGGATGCAGAAGTCCGGTCGCAAAGGCTGGGCGAACTTCATCAAGCACGACCGCGACCAGATCGACAATCTGCGTGGCGACATCCACAACCTCGCGACCGAAACCGGCCTCGAAATCCCGGAATTCCGCCGCATCGTGAAGGCCGTGCAGAAGGGCGAGCGCGAAGCCCGTCAGGCCAAAAAGGAGATGGTCGAAGCCAACCTCCGCCTCGTCATCTCGATTGCCAAGAAGTACACCAACCGCGGTCTGCAGTTCCTTGACCTCATTCAGGAAGGCAACATCGGCCTGATGAAGGCGGTCGATAAGTTCGAATACCGCCGCGGCTATAAGTTCTCGACCTATGCAACTTGGTGGATCCGGCAGGCGATCACGCGATCGATTGCCGATCAGGCGCGCACCATCCGCATCCCCGTGCACATGATCGAGACGATCAACAAGATCGTGCGCACATCGCGCCAGATGCTGCACGAGATCGGCCGCGAGCCGACGCC
>JANLYD010000161.1:0-4567 GCA_031365465.1 Hyphomicrobiaceae bacterium | reverse complement strand
GCCGCCCAAGCCCACCGCGATCTCGAAGGCCGCAAAACCACCGGCTCGATCATCCTGGTACCTTGAGCGTAGAACCTATATCGATGTACCCCCTCCCCCGCCGTGCCGAACGCGCGCGAACTCAAACGTAAGTGGGGTGAGGCGTAGCGGCTACAATCCCAACCTCCGGCGGTTTCCCGGAATTGCGCAGCGCCCTTTGCGCTGATCAAAGATCCGGGATCTTTACAGATCAAGATTTGGGCGCACGTGACCGAATAGTGCGCCCACGCTAACTGGTAACGATCCCGGCTCTACGCGCCAAACGGCTCTGCGGCCGGGAAAGCGGCGGACGGATTGGCAGGCCGTACTTGTGTGAACCCATAACCCGCAGGGGCGTGGGAACCTGGCTGGTGTTTTGGAATGACGGCGACATCAAATATCATCCACCCCGCACCCGACTTGCCGCGGGCGCTGTCGCTCGTGACGATGACGGGGCTGCCTGACTACGCGCTGCTCGATAGTGGGCATGGCCGCAAGCTCGAGCGCTACGGCCAATACGTGTTCGACCGGCCCGAACCGCAGGCGATGTGGAAACAACGGCTGGAGCCGGGGCTGTGGTTGCGCGCTGACGCAACCTTCAAGGATGGCGGCAAAGCCAACGGCGCCGACGATGACGGCGAGGCCGGGCGATGGAAATTCACCAAGCCGTTGCCAGCGGCATGGCCTGTCGATGTGATGGGCGCGACGATGCAGTGCCGCTTGATGAATTTCCGGCATCTGGGACTGTTTCCTGAGCAGGTGCCGCATTGGCAATGGATGCTGGAGCGGATCAAGGCCGTGAAAGGTGAGCAACCGCGCGTGCTCAATCTGTTTGCCTACACCGGTGCCGCCTCGCTGATTGCAGCCCGCGCCGGTGCCGATGTCACCCATGTCGACGCGTCAAAAAAAGCGATCGGCTGGGCCAAGGAAAATCAGGCGGCGTCCAAACTGACAGAGGCGACGTTGCGCTGGATCCTCGAAGACGCCCGTAAGTTCGTAGCGCGGCAGGTGCGACGCGGGCGCACCTATCACGTCATTCTGATTGATCCGCCGAAGTTCGGTCGCGGTCCCGAAGGCGAGGTGTGGGACTTCTTCACCCACATGCCGCAGATGCTGCGCGAATGCGAAAAACTGCTGGCACCCAAGTATGGCGCGATGATCGTGACGTCGTATGCCATCCGCGCCTCGGCTTTAGCGATCGACGGCTTGGTGCGCGAATGCATGGAGGGACGCCCGGGCGATTTCGATACCGGCGAATTGGCCCTCGTCGAAACCGGCGCCCAACGCCTTCTGCCGACGTCGCTCTTCACCCGCTGGAGCGCGATCTAGGTGTCAGCAGAAAATGGGCACCGGGCAGCAGGTTCTGTCAGCCATCCCGTTGCCTGCTGCCCGTTGCCTGCTGCCCCCTGGATGCGCCATGCCCCCTAACCCCGCCAACGCGCCACAGCCGATCACGTCGCTGACCAACGAGCGTGTGAAGTTCATCCGTAGTCTGGAGATGCGCAAAGCGCGCAAGGACAGCGGGCTGTTCGTCGCCGAGGGTGTCTCGATCCTGCTGACAGCAGCCGAAAACGGCATCCATCCAGAGACACTCGTGGTGCATGCCGGAAGTGCTGGCGCAGGCCCCGCGCGCGATCTCGTGGCAGCGGCCTTGCAACGTGGCACCGACGTGCTCGAAGTGTCCTCGGCAGTGTTGGAAAAGCTGTCGGCCAAAGACAATCCGCAGACGATGCTCGGCGTCTTCAAACAACATTGGGCGTCACTGCCGGAGCCCGCCACGATCGCAGCCGACGCCACCTGGCTGGCACTCGAAGAGGTCCGCGATCCCGGCAATCTCGGCACCATCATTCGTACGGCAGACGCAGTCGGTGCCGCTGGCATCGTGCTGGTCGGCACATGCTGCGATGCCTGGAGCCGCGAATGCGTGCGCGCGACGATGGGCTCGATTTTCGCAGTGCCCTTGGCGCGCGCAAGCCACGAGGCATTCGCGCAACTGATGCAGGCGTGGCCGGGCGATACGATCGGCACGCACCTCGCCGGCACAGACGATTTTCGCAAAGTTGCCTATCGGTCACCGACGCTGCTGGTGATGGGCGGCGAAGGTCCCGGCCTGTCGGATGCCGCCGCACAGACCTGTTCGCGGCTTGTCAAAATCCCTATGTCAGGCCGGCTTGATAGTCTTAATCTGGCGGTCGCGACAGCGCTCGCGCTGTATCAGATCCGCGCGCCGCAACTAAAAATCTAGAGCGGCTTTGTGCCCGAAACTTCTCCGATTCCGTTCGGTTGTATTTTTTGCGAAGGCGTCCGAATCCGGCACGCGTGGTAAAAGCTTTTTAACCTTTTGCTGGCACAACTTGAGCGGAGATTAACTGGTCCGCGCTGGAGAAAATCCGCGCGATGTCTGTGTGCAGGATCCCGTAATGAGCATCGTGCCCCTCGAGGAATTGCAGACCCGCTCGAAGTTCATCCACGAACTGGCGCTCAACAGGTGTGCCTACGCCGTCGAGGGCGCAGAGGGCCTCGCGCGCGTGCCGTCACCCCGCAAACGTGGCCAAAACGTCGAGCTGATGTGGACCGATCCGGCGGAAGCCACCCGCTGGTCCGACGCGTTGGTCGCCGAGCCCAAGCTCGCCATGTTGTCACTCGAAACGCTGCTGCTGCGCCATCTTCCCAAGCTCGCCGAAGAAAAACGCCTGATCGGCACCAACTGGTCGGATGCGCCATCGGAGCCGGAAATGACGGCCGCCGATCTGGATTTGCACGTCCGTCGCCGCCTCATCGAGCTGTTCGTCGAGTCGGCCAGCAAGACGCGGCAGGTATGGCTGCTGAAAGGTGGCGACATTCACGCCACCATCATCACGCGGCATCCGGCGGGTGGCGAAGCGCTGCCGGTTTTCGCCGACCGCGCGAGTGCCGAACGCGCCATGGACGGCGTCTGGGCGCAGACATTGCCGGTGCGCGTGCCGATCGCCGATTTCCTGCAGAAAACCGTGCTGTGGTGCGTCGAAACTCGTCGGCGTATCGCCCCTGCTTATGTCGCCGGTCCCGGCCTGATCGAACTGCACGCCTGGGAAATGAAGGCGCTCCTCTCCGGCCACACGCCCGCGCGCCGGGTTGCTTGAAACGGCATCATTAATCCTCTTGCCGCGATCTGCACCCGCGCCACGAAAGGTGGGGTTGCCTGCAGCATTTTCCGACGAAGTGTACTCGCGGTTCGGCGCAGAAAATGCGACCAAGCGAAAGGTTAGTGCAATCTTCCGATTGCTTAGGATCGGAAGATGCTCTAGGGCGCGGCCCATGCTATCCAGCGCTCATCTTACTGAATGATCGCGAGCCGAGGGTCCGCCATGAAAGACATTCTCAACGAGCTCGAGCGGCGCCGCTCGGTCGCCCGCCTCGGTGGCGGCCAGGCGCGCATCGACGCCCAGCACAAACGCGGCAAGCTGACCGCGCGTGAGCGCATCGATCTGCTGATGGATCAAGGCTCGTTCGAAGAGTTCGACATGTACGTCGAGCATCGCTCGACCGACTTCGGCATGGAAAAAACCAAGTTTCCCGGCGACGGCGTCGTCACCGGCTGGGGCACCATCAACGGTCGCGTCGTCTACGTGTTCGCCAAGGATTTCACCGTCTTCGGCGGTTCGCTCTCTGAGGCGCACGCCAAGAAGATCACCAAGATCCAAGACATGGCGCTGCAGAACCGCGCGCCGATCATCGGCCTGTTCGATGCGGGCGGCGCGCGCATTCAAGAGGGCGTGGCCGCTCTCGGCGGTTATGGCGACGTGTTCCTGCGCAACGTATTGTCCTCGGGCGTCATCCCGCAGATCAGTGTCATCATGGGCCCGTGCGCCGGCGGCGACGTCTACTCGCCCGCGATGACCGATTTCATCTTCATGGTGCGCGACACCAGTTATATGTTCGTCACCGGCCCTGACGTCGTCAAAACCGTAACCAACGAAACCGTGACGGCGGAAGATCTCGGCGGCGCGAAAGTGCACACGACCAAAACCTCGATTGCCGATCGCGCTTATGAGAACGATGTCGAAGCGTTGCTCCAGATGCGCCGCCTGATGGACTTTCTCCCGGAGCACAATCGGGCCGGTGTGCCGGTGCTGCCGACCAAGGACAATCCGGATCGCCTAGAGCCGTCGCTCGATACGCTGATCCCCAACAACGCCAACCAGCCCTACGACATCAAGGAACTGATCACCAAAGTCGTCGACGAAGCCGATTTCTTCGAGATCCAGGAAGCCTTCGCCAAGAATATCGTCACAGGCTTTGCGCGCATGGACGGCAAGACCGTCGGCATCGTCGCCAACCAACCGATGGTGCTCGCTGGCGTGCTCGACAGCGACGCCTCCAGAAAAGCCGCGCGGTTCGTGCGTTTCTGCGATTGTTTCGACATTCCGCTCATCACCTTCGTCGACGTCCCCGGCTTCCTGCCGGGCACCGCGCAGGAATACGGCGGGCTGATCAAGCACGGTGCCAAGTTGCTGTTCGCCTACGCTGAGGCGACCGTGCCGAAGCTCACCGTCATCACGCGCAAGGC
>JANLYD010000126.1:0-2992 GCA_031365465.1 Hyphomicrobiaceae bacterium | reverse complement strand
ACGCAGCGCTTCGTCGACAAACGCACCAGCGCGCTGGTCAAAGGATTACGGGACAAAGACGAAATGAGCGCCGAGATCGCCGAAGATGGCGCCATCAAAGTCGAGAACCATTATGTGGGCCGTCTCAAAGGCTTCCAGTTCTTTCCTGAGACGCAATCTGAGGACCTGCAAGGCAAAGCCACGCGCTCTGCGGCAGCGCACGTGCTCGGCAAGGAATTGGGCATGCGGGCCCGCCGCGTCGCCTCCGCCAAGACCGACGCGCTGAAGCTCAATCGCAAAGGCGAAATCGTCTGGCGCGGCGACGTGATCGCCACGCTGACGGCAAGCGACGACCCGCTGAAGCCGAACGTAGTGCTGCAGGCCGACGAGCAGATGAGCAGCGGCGACAAAGACCGCGTTCTGGAACGCCTCAACGGCTGGATGACTGAAATCATCGGCGAGCGTTTGAAGCCGCTCGTCGAAATCGCCAAAGCCGAAGACGTCACCGGCCTCGCGCGTGGCATCGCGTTCCGCATGGTCGAAAACTTCGGCGTCGTGCGGCGCGATACCATCAACGACGAGATGAAGGCCCTCGATCAGCCGTCGCGCGCGCAGCTGCGCAAATACGGCGTGCGCTTCGGCGCCTTCAACATCTTCCTGCCGTTACTCCTGAAGCCAGCCGCCGCCGAGACTGCACTGGTTCTCTGGAACCTCAAACACGGTGCTACCGCCAATATCCCGCAGGCATTGCTGGAAACCGCACCCAAGCCCGGCCTCACCTCCATCCCCGCTGATCCAACTGTTACCGACGCCTTCTATCGGACGCTGGGTTTCCACCCCTGCGGCCCGCGTGCGGTGCGCATCGACATGCTGGAGCGCTTGGCCGATCTCATTCGCCCGCTGATCGCCTGGCGTGCGCCTGACAGCAACCCGTCGGCTAACCCACCCAAAGGCTCGACCGGGCACGGTGCGTTCATCGTCACGCCTGAGATGATGTCGATTTTGGGTTGCTCGGCCCTCGAACTCGGCAACGTGCTGCGTGCGCTGGGCTTCCGCTCCGAACGCAAGCCGGCTCCGGTTGCCAAACCGCAGGCGCCGGTACTTTCGGTCGATGCGCCCGTCGTCATCGGCCTGCCGGACCCTGATCCGGAAGCAGTCGCCGCCGCTGCCGCAGCGCTTGAAGCCGAACGCGCCGCCGCTGCTGCACTCGTGCCGGCGGAAGAAATTCCGATGATCGACGTCTGGCGTCCGCGCCGGCGCTACAACGAGGGCCCCGCCGAGGGCGCACCCCGTCATGCCCGCGGTCCGCGCACACCGGGTGCCGAAGGTGCCGCCAATGACCGTGGTGGCCGCGACCGCAACCGTGGTCCGCGCCGCGACAATGGCCCGCGTCGGGATCCTGCTGCAGTGCCTGCAGTGCTTAATGCCGATGGCACACCCGTCACACCCGTCGAAGGCGCGACAGCACCAGCCGGTGAGAACGCACCGCGCCGTGACGGCCGGCCGCCCTGGCGCGACCGCAACCGCTCCGATGCGTCGGCAAACGGCCCCCGTCGCGAAGGCGACACTGGGCCCCGTCGCGAAGGCGACAATACCCCCCGTCGCGAAGGCGACAGCTCACCTCGTCCGGCCCGCGACGGCGATCGAGGTCCACGTGCTGCCGACGGCAAACCCGCTGGCGAACGCAAATTCGGTGATCGCGGCCCACCACGTCGCGACTTCGGCGGCAAGCCTGGGGGTGACCGTGGCCCCCGTCGCGACGATCGCGGTCCGCGCCGCGATGATCGTGACGGCGGTGGACGTGGACCCCAAGCGTTCCGTGCCGCCCCACCCGCTAAGAGCAAGGGTCCTGATCCCGATAGCCCGTTCGCAGCCCTGATGGCGCTCAAAGCATCACTGGAAAAGACCGACAAGACGTAATGGCCTGCGCGGGATCGCTCTTGACAGCGCGCCCGCGTTCGCCACATAGGCTTTCCATGAAAACCAATTCGCTCATCGTCCGACGTAGGAACGCACCTGTGCCGCGGGTACGATGACGCTTGTCGCATGACACGTCCGTAAGCCGCGCCCTCAGCGCGGCTTTTTTTGTTTTGGGGCTATACCCCGTTCCGACCGAGACACGATCATGACCAAGCCAGCAACCAAACTGCCCACCATCTTCATCGACGGCGAAGCCGGCACGACCGGCATCGAAATCCGCGACCGGTTGGCGAAATTGCAAACCGTTGCCGTCAAAAGCATTGCGCCCGAGCTGCGGAAGGACCCGAAGGCGCGCCAAGCCCTGATGCGCGAAGTCGATCTAGTCATCCTCTGCCTGCCAGATGATGCAGCCAAAGAATCGGTGCGACTGGCCGATGAACTCGGCGCACAATCGCCGCGCATTATCGATGCCTCGACGGCGTACCGGATCGATCCGGAATGGGTATTCGGCTTCCCGGAGATGACCGCTGGACACGCAAAAAAGGTTGCCGAGGCCAGGCGCGTCTCCAATCCCGGCTGCTACCCGTCAGGCGGCATCGCTTTGATCAGGCCGCTTGTCGAAGCCGGAATCTTACCTGCTGATTATCCTCTCACCGTCAACGCCGTTTCCGGCTATTCCGGTGGCGGCAAATCGATGATCGAGGCCCACGAGTCAGGCAAAGCCCCAAGTTTCGATCTCTATGGTCTGGGCCTTGGCCATAAGCACGTGCCGGAGTTGCAGCTCTACAGTCTACTGACGCGGCGTCCCATTTTCGTGCCCAGCGTCGGCACGTTCCGGAAGGGAATGCTGGTATCGGTACCGCTGCACCTCGACACACTCCCGGGCAAACCGGCCGTCGCC
The DNA here is from genome assembly GCA_031365465.1 of Hyphomicrobiaceae bacterium. Lineage (GTDB taxonomy): Bacteria > Pseudomonadota > Alphaproteobacteria > Rhizobiales > Hyphomicrobiaceae > JABFRJ01. Next base: position 192 of record JANLYD010000126.1, on the reverse strand, counting down.
GATCTGCGCACAGCTCTGCAAAAGCACTTCGTGGGCAGCAAACATGTAACCGTCGTTACCGACGACGACGCGTTTAATACAGGCCGCATGGAACCCGAGAGCCTCAACGACACCGACAAGATGGAACTGCGGGTATTTGGGTCCGACATCCACCATCACGCGGTGTTGGTCGCGAAGCTCGACAACCTCGGC
>JANLYD010000121.1:0-1656 GCA_031365465.1 Hyphomicrobiaceae bacterium | reverse complement strand
GTCGGATCGGCGTACGCGTCAGATGTCGATGAACCAGGTGCTCTTCTGGAATGCGGCCCATCCTTTCGGGGGCGTTGCGGATGCCGGCTGGAGGCAGAGACGGACGTTGGCGAGACCGCGCTCGCGGGCATCGTCGGCTGCCGTTTCGAGTTTGCCGCGCAGCGTCGAGCGTGCGAGTGGCGTCACCAACGATTTGACGTCGAGCGTCAGCTCACCCGCCGACGTTCCACGTGTGATGCTGAGAAGGATGCGATCGCCGTCGCGCTGGTAGAGGATGGCTTTGATGTTGAAAGCGAGCATCGGGAGTGTCCTATCGTGTTGTGAAAAAGCAAAAACCGCGCTGTGGGGCGCGGCTTGTGGGTGGTTCGGCGGGCAGGCAGGTGGCAGCGTCAGACGTGTTTGAGCAGTCGCAGCGCTCGGTTGATCTCCTGTGGGGTTTGGCCAATGGCGAGGCCGGCTTGGAACAAGGCGGCTTCGGCTTCGGCAACTGAGAAATGGCCGGCGGCGACGGCTTCGAGGGCGCGGTTTGAGGCCCAAAAGAGGGTGTGATCGCGTTGTCCAACGGGTGCGGCAGCGACGCGAGTAACGATGGCCTCGAGCCGGCGCGGGCGCGGCCCAGACGGCGACGCTGAAGGTGATTTCACGGACTCGATCACCAGCAGGCTCCAGAACCAGGCGGGCAGTGGTTGCAGCGTGCCAGTCGGCGGGTGGATCCAGGTGTACGCACCTGATCCAACTGACGCGGTGACGATCGATGGCGGTGCGACAACGGCCATGCCGGTCCAAAGAATATCGATGCCCGGTAGGCGTTTTTTGAAGTGCCTGGGATGTCCGGCATCGGAGTACCAGAGATGACGTCCGCCTGAGCGTGTTTGCGATATCGGCGCGGGCGGCAACGCGCCGTGCGTATCGATCAAGCGCTGCAGCGTTTCCATGCCGTTGGCATCTGCAGTCTTGATATCGAGATCGAGCACGAGCAAACCGCCGCTCGCGCGTCCGGCGGCGATGGCGACGTTGGACGCACCGTTCCGTCGTGACCATGCAGCTATGCGGCATGGATCGTTCGTCGCGTCTTTGATCCCTCTCGATCCCGGGAACGGGACTTTACTGCGCGGAAGCAGCGGTATGACCTTCCAGCCTAATTTGACGTAACGCAGGGCGTGGTCTTTGAATGTCATTACAAACTCCTGATGTAACATTAGCTTCGCGAACGCGATCGTTCGGTATCAGCCGATTGCTGTGATGATTTCGGCCAGTGCTTTGTCTGCGAAGCATCCGACGAGGTAGTCAGTTTCGCGAGCGGCCGCGTTGATGACGTGGGCGATGGCACGGAGGTGCGTGTCGTTTGCGTACGCGGCTTTGTAAGCGATGTGGATCGGAGCGTTGTCCGGTTGCGCCTTGAAGGTCGGCGATGCGCGGTAGGCCGCCAGTAGGTATTTCGCCAGTTGGCACGCTTGGTTTTTCCAGATGATCTGAGCTTTCAGCGCATACGTCACGAGGGCGTTGATATCGGTCGCGGTCGGCGTCGGCTGCGCGCCGTGCGCGGCGACCATCGGCTTCGTGTACGTGATGACGTCGATCTCGATCGTTTTTCCGTAGAGTTTGTAGCCGTCGTCGGCCTGGATATACGGCAGTGTCCGTTGCATCACCTGCGGT
>JANLYD010000092.1:0-2317 GCA_031365465.1 Hyphomicrobiaceae bacterium | reverse complement strand
CTGAGATCGGTTCGGACATGGGCCACTATAGCGCGGTGCGCAGACTGAGGAATATGTGACAGGTTGGGCTGCCGTCGCCTACCCGCTGGGATCATGGCACCATCTCGTTATTTCGTACCGCGGATCAACTTCACGATGCTGGAAAAATCGTCACCACTGGCACCATGCGCGTTGTGCAGCGCGAACAGTTGGGCTGCAAGTGCACCCATTGGCGTCGACGCGCCGCTGACGGCTGCCGCTTCCTGCGCGAGCTTGAGATCTTTCGACATCAGCGCCGATGCAAAGCCTGGCTTGTAAGCGTTGTTCGCAGGTGACGCAGGTACCAGCCCAGGCACCGGGCAGTAGCTCGTCAAAGACCAGCACTGGCCCGACGAGGTCGATGCCACGTCGAACAGCGCCGCGTGGCTGAGCCCCAGTTTTTCCGCCAGCACGAACGCTTCTGACACGCCGATCATCGAAATGCCGAGGATCATGTTGTTACAGATTTTAGCCGCCTGCCCGGCTCCGGCATCGCCGCAGTAGACCACTTTCTTGCCGACGCATTCGAGGAATGGCCGTGCCTTTTCGAACGCCGCAGCTGTGCCGCCCGCCATCAGCGTCAGCGTGGCGCCTTCCGCACCACCCACGCCACCAGACACCGGGCTGTCCAACGACAACATGCCCGCCTTCGTGGCCAGTTCGTGCGCCGCGCGAGCAGACGCGACGTCGATCGTCGAGCAATCGATGAACACCGTGCCTTTGCGGGCTTTCTCGAGAATGCCCGATTTGGCATAGACCGCGATGGTGTCCTTACCTGCGGGCAGCATGGTGATAACAGCATCGGCGTCAGCCACCGCGTCCGCCGCCGACGCGGCTGCTTTCACGCCACGTTGCGAGGCAGCGTCGAGGTTGGCCTTCGAAAGATCGACGCCGAACACCTCGTGGCCCTTCTTGACCAGATTGCCGGCCATGGGCGCGCCCATGTTGCCAAGGCCGATAAACGCAATTTTTGCCATTGGTTTTCTCTCGGTGCTGCGATCGGCTGTGGCTGAATTTATAGCGACCAATGAAACGTTTAACCCGTGCCAAAGGCCCCCTCATCCGCCCTTCGGGCACCTTCTCCCCAAGGGGAGAAGGGATACCCTCAAAATTGAGTGGGTTTGTCCTCTCCCCTCGGGGAGAAATGTCCGAAGGACGGGTGAGGGGGTGTTTTTCTCTCAGGTCATTCATTTCGCTTGTTGGTACTACGGCTTCTTTTCTTCCGCTGGCGGCGCAGCTGGAACGACGGCAGGTGTTGCAGGCGGCGCAGCGGCGGGTGCGACGGCAGGTGGCACCGTAACAGTCGGCGCAGGGGCCGCCGCAGGTGCTGGAGCTATCGCTGGTGCCGGGGCTGCAGGAATAGCAGCCGCCGCAGGTACCGCCACTGCCGCAGGCGTTGCAGGTGGCGTTGCCGCATCGCTCGGCTTGATTTCAGATTTATCTTCGGCTGGCGGCACCATCGGCAAAATCTTGCGCGGCGGCACGGGCTCGGTCGGCGTCTTGGCCGTCAGCACAGCCTGGCGATCGATGTTACGGCTCATCGCCGTTTCGATGCAGCCAGACAGCAAGCGCCAGCTCTGCGCCACAGGCTTCGCACTGTCGGCCAAGCACTTGGCGCGCACATCCTCAGGAACGAACGCCCAGCTGCCACTCACAGTGCCGGCCGCACGCTGCTCCGCCAGGTCACATTGTGCCGTAACGCTGTCACGCTTGCAGACTTCGGCAACTTGCCAAGTCGGCAACGCCGACCCACTTGGTTTTGGCGCGGGCGCTTGAGCCAGCGCTGCTCCAGGGAGCGACGTCAAAGCGAACAGGCCCGCTAGCATCCTATTGAAATGCCATGTCGTCGACTTCGTCGGTGTCTTGTTTGTCATCTGGCTTCTTTCGCTCCCCCATATCCGCCACCCATAGCCAAACCAGGCATTGAGTGCCATCGGTCGCGTTGCTTGGACCGATCTTTCATCCTAAGTACAGCTCGATTACATTTTTTTCCAGTCTTGCCGCGCAGATGCCGCCAAGATCGAACAGGACACGCCCTCGACATGTCGAAAGCCGGAACTAACAAGACCGGGACCGTCGACGCCGCCGTCCGTCTTTACGGATCGGACGCCTACGCGGGCATGCGCCGTGCGGGCCGGCTGGCCGCTGAGGCACTCGACATGCTCGTGCCCTACGTCAAGCCCGGCATCTCCACGGAAAAGCTCGACAAACTGGCCTACGACTTTGCCATGGACCACAAGGCCTATCCGGCACCGCTGTACTATCGCGGTTATCCCAAATCGATCTGCACCTCGATCAA
>JANLYD010000084.1:0-3760 GCA_031365465.1 Hyphomicrobiaceae bacterium | reverse complement strand
CGCACTATGCGGGTTTCTTTGATCCTGGCTTTGGTCATATGGCCGATGGCAACCATGGCAGTCGTGCCGTTCTCGAGGTGAGAGTGCATGACTTACCTTTCGTGATCGAGGACGGCCAGACCATAGCCCGATTAGTATACGAACGCATGACAGACGCGCCTAACCGTCTTTATGGAAGAGAGATACACTCAAACTATCAGGGGCAAGGGCTAAAGTTGTCAAAGCATTTTGATTAGCCGCCGACGCACGCCGCCGAGATGATGCCGTTCAACCCGCTGGTCGGCGAATTCCGCGTGCACTACGCGGGCTTCATGGACCCGGGCTTCGGCCATGCACCTGCGGGCGGCAGCGGCGCCCGCGTCGTGCTCGAAGTCCGCAGCCACAAGGTGCCGTTTATTCTCGAAGACGGCCAGATCATCGGGCGATTGGTCTACGAGCGGCTGACGGAGACGCCGGACATTCTCTACGGCCGCGATATGGGCTCGAACTATCAAGCGCAAGGGCTGAAGCTATCGAAGCATTTCAAGTGACCCGTCACAGACTTGTGCAAAATCACCAATAAACCCTGTTTTCTGCTTGTGCATGCCCGAATCTCCAGGAATTCTTTATTCTAAGAGTCGCGGCTAAGTCCTCGTCTCGCACAAAGCAGGCCTGGGGAGGTCATCAATGAAATACGTGATCGCTGCGTTGTTCATCACGGCGTTTATGGCAGGTGCCGCCTCTGCGGCGGAGGTGTCGTGCGCGGTCGATACCACGAATAAGCGGTTGGCCGGCGCGGCTGCCAAAAGCTACATGAAGAAGTGCGCAGCCGATGCCACCGCCAAGTGCGAAAGCGACGCCGTCACGAAGAAACTGGCCGGGGCGGCGAAGGCGGCCTTCAACAAGAAATGCGTGAAAGACGCAGTCGGCAAGTAACGCAAATTTACCGCGATTGTGTAGCTGGTCAGTCAGGCCCGGGCAAACGCATCATAGGATGGGTTTGTCCGGGCCTTTTGCGTTATGACCTGTGGGCACCGGTCAATTTGAGAGCCGCACGATGCTGACACTGCTGATCTTGCGCCACGCGAAATCCGATCGGGATGACGCGAAGCTCGCCGACTTCGACCGGCCGCTGTCGAAGCGCGGACGCCGGGACGCGCCCCGCATCGGCGCGTTCATGGTCGGGCGCGCACCGCCCATTGATCACGTGCTGTGTTCGGCGGCGGCTCGAGCCAGCGAAACGTGGGCGTTGGTCTCGACGGCACAGACCAAGCCGCCCGAACCGCAGATGCTGCGCGAACTCTATTTGGCCGAGCCTGACGTGCTGCTGGACGCCATCCGGCAAACGCCCTCCGTCTGCAACGCACTGTTGGTGATCGGGCACAATCCAGGTCTGCACGAACTTGCCGTGTCGTTGTGTGGTGCCAAGACTGCGGCGCCGTTACGCAAGGCGTTGATCAATAAATTCCCGACCGCAGCGTTGGCCGTTTTCCAATTCCGCACCAAGTCGTGGAGTGCGCTCAAGCCGGGGACTGGATTGCTCAAGACGTTTGCCACACCAAAGATGTTGGACGACTAGGTATCCGGGCACCGCATGCAAGGCCCGAATACCTGCGGCAATCACATGCCGAGTTTCGCAGACGCCATGGCCGTGCCTTTGATCCGCGACGTGATTTTCTGGAAGGCGATGTCGCGGGCGGCATCCGGCGAGCCGTGTTTTGGTTTCACGTCAATGCTGAACGGCGAAAACCCGCAATCGTCCGTGGTGCCAAGTCTTTCCTTCGGAATGTACTTCGACGCCAACATGATATCGGCGCAGACTTCCTCGGGCGTTTCGACCCGCGGGTTCTGCGGATTGATAACGCCGATAAACGCGACCTGCGCCACGCCATTGGCGTCCGCACGGCTATGTTCGCCAATCAGCTTATAAACCCGCTCCTTGTCCTTCTCACTTGAGAGCTGGATCAGGAAATAGCCAGCATTCATTTTGAACATGCTCGGCAGTAGGTCGGCATAGTCGACGTCGGCTGAGTGCGTGGAATCGCAATCGCCTCCAGGGCAGGTGTGGATGCCGATGTTCTTGCGTTCGGCGGCTGTGAAACGGTCTATGACCCGGTTATTCAATTCGACAAAATGACCGAGCATCTTGCGCCCGGTCCACGGGTTTTTGGGGTCGTTACGGCAAGCGAGACGGCCTTCGGTGAAGTCGATGGAAACCCTTTTGGCGCCTGCCTTAAAGGCCTGCCGGATGTCCTTCTCGCATTCGTTGACCAAGTCGGCTTCAAAGGCTGCACGCGTGTAACCTTTCACTTCGCCGTCGAGCGGGTAAAGTAGCGCCAGCATGGACGGCGCGATCACTGCCTGTTTGAGTGGCTTGGTCGCCATCTTCATCGACTTCTCGACATACTGGGATGCGAACGTCTTGTAGCGGAAGGGTCCTCCGGTCAGACGCGGCAGTTGGCGATGATGGCCATCGGTAAAAATCGCGAAGTACTGGCCATCGCCCGCGAGGTGATCGGCAAGGCCGGTGCCGGCCAACGTGTCGGTGATCGGATAGGTCGCGAAGCTGGACATGCGTTGTTCGCCATCGGACACAATCGGCGAACCGGTCGCCTCCATGCGGGTGATGCTGTCGCGGCAGGCTTTGTCTTGCTCGGCGATCAGGACGTCGTGTTTAATCTTGCCGGCATCGTAGTCGGCAAACGCTTTCTGTAGTGTCGTCGGACGCGGGAGGGAGCCGACGGGTTCGGTCGGTAGTGGCATGGGGAACTCTCCAACAATGTTATCGTTCTTGTCTGGATGCCCGGCGGACCGCCACGCCTGCCGGTCCCCTATTAGCCGCCCGCAACGAAACAGCGTCAATACAAATCCGGGAACTGAAGAACGCGTGCAACCGGTGCGTAACGCGGCGGCCGGCGGCGCAGTCTGGGCAAACTTGCCGTGCGTCCACTTTCGGGGTAACCAGTTTCATGCTCGAAAAAATGTACGCGTGGTTCGAGACGCGCATCGATCCGTATGCGCGTCCGCCGGGGTCCGTGATCCCCTCTACTCTCAAAGAGTTTTACTGGCACTTCACCAAACCGGTGTGGTGGGCCTTCGTGTGGCTGTTGGTGGTCGGCTGCCTCGGTTCGCTGATCGAAGTGATGCTGATGGCGTTCGTCGGCAATCTGGTCGACATGATGAAGGCGGCGGCGACGCCCGAGACCTTTATCCGCGATCACCAGGCGACGCTGCTGTGGATGACATTCGTCGCGCTGGTCGCGCGGCCGTTGATCTCGACGCTGCACGATCTCCTGAAAAACCAGATGATCGCGTCGGCGCTGACCACGCGCATCCGCTGGCAGACGCACGGCCATGTGCTGCGCCAATCGCTCGGGTTCTTCCAGAACGATTTCGCCGGCCGGGTCGCCAACAAGATCATGCAGAACGCGCCGGCGCTGCGCGAATCCGTGGTGCAGCTGATCGATAGCCTCTGGTACGCAGCGGTGCACTTCATCGGCGCCATTGTGCTGTTTGCGGCGGCCGATTGGCGGCTTGTCATCCCGCTGGTGCTGTGGATCGCGGCCTATGGCGTCTCGTTGTGGGTGTTCGTGCCGCGCATCCAGAAGCTCTCGACCGAATCCGCCGAGGCCCGCTCGATGCTGGTTGGCCGGATCGTCGATAGTTATACCAACATCCTGACAGTAAAGCTGTTCGCGCACACCGACCGCGAAGACCAGTTCGCCAAGCGGGCGCTGCAAGAGCAAATGAACAAGTGGAATGCGTCGAACCGCAATCTGAC
>JANLYD010000417.1:0-12129 GCA_031365465.1 Hyphomicrobiaceae bacterium | reverse complement strand
GACGCCGCGACTGTCTCCAAACGATGCAGTGGCCACTCCTAGCGTCTTGGCAGCCTCCAGCCAAAGGTCCGACCGGTTGGTTTTGTCGACGAGGGCTTTGATGTCGGTATCGGGCGCGAACTTGCCCCAGCGGATGTTCTCGGTGACGAACCAAGTATCCAGGCTCTTCCACGGATACGACACAGATCCGTTTTCGCCCCAGAATTTCATCAACAGGTTCGAGCCTTGCACGCTGCGGCCGAGGCCATAGTTGATGTCGCCCTTGATGCGCCCGATGATGTCGGAGACGGGCACGTTGAACCACTGGCGGCGGCCGACGATCTCAGCCATCTCCTGCTTATTTTCAGGCTTCTCGCACCACTGCTGGGCTTCCATGACGGCCATCAGAATGGCCTGGGTCGCTTTCGGGTTGGCATCGACCCAATCGGCGCGCATGCCGAGAACTTTTTCCGGGTGCTTGAACCACAGTTCCCCGGTCGTAAGCGCGGTGTAGCCGATGTCCTGATTGACGAGTTGCTCGTTCCACGGCTCACCGACGCAGAACGCGTCCATGGTGCCGACCTTCATGTTCGCGACCATCTGCGGCGGTGGCACCACGATCGTCGACACGTCCTTGTCGGGATCGATGCCGCCGGCAGCCAGCCAATAGCGGATCCACAAATCATGCGTGCCGCCGGGGAAGGTCATGGCGACCTTCACTTCCTTGCCGGCCGCCTTCTTCTTCTCGAATGCGGCCTTGAGTGGCGTTGAGTCCGTGCCGACTTTCAAATCTTTGAATTCGTTCGAAACCGAGATCCCCTGACAGTCTTCATTGAGATTGAGCAGCGTGTACATCGGCAGCGGCTGGTTGTTCTGCATCACCTTGCCGGTCGAATAGAGATGCGTCTTGGGGCGCAGGATGTGCCCGCCGTCGATGCCGTTCGCTTTCGTGCCCAGCGCCATGTTGTCTCGCGTCGCGCCCCACGAGGCCTGCTTGGCGATGTCCATGTCCGGCAGACCGTGCTTGGCGAAAAACCCTTTCTCTTTGGCGATCACCAGCGGTGCTGCGTCCGTCAGCGCAATGTAGCCGAGCTTGGTCCCTTTGACCTCCGGTCCAGTGCCCTGCGCGAAGACGCCGCCGGCGAATGTGGCTTTGATCGCAGTAGTCAGTGCCGCCGTTCCCGCGACCGCAGTCCCCCGCTGCAGCAAAGTACGCCGATTGATCCCGCGTGGCGTCACGATTCCAGATCTCGACATCAAGTCTCCCATTTCATTTCCGGCGCACGCGCATTTTGTGCGATGCAAAATTTCCAGCCGGCAGTCATCGCTTCGGCAGGGTGGATTCACCATCCGCCCTAATCTAATCAAGTTTCGTGCCACATCTGAATAACTGGTTAAAAACTTTAAATTACAACTGCTTGAATGTCATGTTAAGCGGCAACGCACACAGTCGCGATGCCTCCTCATCGAGCACTCCGATGTTTTATTGTGCGCCGCAGAATGACCCGTCGGGGGCGAACGTCGACGCAAAGATCGGCGCAATGCGCCTCAAATCTCGGCGATGGCCGTAAACGCGGCTTCAGACTGCGATGGTAGGACTGGTGCGCGGGTTGAAAAATGTTTGCGCCTATGGAGCCCACAATGCGAGCCGCACTCAGAACCGTCGACCAACGCGCCGAAACGCGCATCGAAACCTTCCTCAAGGGCCAGATTTTGCTGAACGGCGCTGTTGTCGCGCGCTGCACGATCCGCAACATCTCCAGCATGGGTGCGCTGCTCGCGTTGGCGAGCGCCGCCGAGGTGCCCGATAAATTCAAGCTCGTCATTCCCGATGAGCTGTTCGAGACGCTGTGCGAGGTCCGCCACCGCTCGGCCGACAGCATCGGCGTGTTGTTCACCACCGGCCGCCGGCAGGCACTCGCGCGCTTCGGCTCGCCCTATCGCGACTGATCCCCGCGCCGTGCGCCGACATAGGCGATGGTCTCGGCGGCGGCGTGACGCCATGTCGTATCCTGACCACATTCCTCGAGGAAATGAGCGGCGCTCGAAACCGTCCGGGGAGTGATCAGGAACACGCGCGTGGTCCGCCAATCGAACCCCAGGTCGAGCGCGATACACGCCGACACGCCGTCGATGTTCATCGGCACGGACCGACCGTCACGCGCTCGGGCCAATGCGGCTTCGAGTGCAAGTCCCAACTGACAGTAGGGGCCGAACGTACCGTGCACCCGCGCCGCTTGCAGCACGGCGATGGCGCGCGGATCGGTATCATGCAGCGGAATGCCGAAGCCCGGCACGCGCGTTCCCCCGGCAGCAGTTGTCGCGACGATGTCGTCGGCGATCTCGTTCAGTAGCGCGGGCTCCACCGGACTGGCCCGCAGCCGTGGTGACAGCCGCTCGAACATCAGTTGCGCCAACTGCTCGCCAAGTCCGCCCATCCGGTCACCGAATGCTGTGACGCCTGCCCCGATGGCGGCCTGGATCGTCGTCCCGTAGGACGCATAGCAGCGGCTGATCATAGCCGGCGGCGCAATCCCATGTTCGATCGAGGCGACCAGCAGCGCATCCAGCGTGCGCGCCTGTGCCGGCGTGGGCATGCGCCCCTGCAGCAGCAGAAACATCACTTCGGAAAAACTCGCGGTGCCGATCAGCGCGCTGAGCGAGCGCCCACGCACCATCACATCCTCGGCGTCGCCGTCCCGGACCACCTCGCAAATGGCCGTTTCCCACCGGCTTACGTCGCGCGTCGGCATGGTCGTCGGTCTCCTGCGGCGGATCTGACGCCGAGCCTAGCAGCCGCGCGGCGCGCGAGCCAGCAGCGGCCGGCCGAAAGCGTCATTGGCCCCAAATCGCCCGTCGCGCGTTGTGCCGCACGGGGCCGCCGATCGCGCCCCGCCTCGGTTGAAACGCGCCACTGGACCAACCCCATGATCGACGGTTTTTCGACGCGCATCTCCAATGCCGGACGCTTTCTGTCCAAGCTGTGGCTCCTGGCGCGGCCCTACTGGTTTGCGGCCGATTGGCAGGTGATCCGGATCGGTCCATGGTCGATGCGGCTGCGCGAGCGGTGGATCGCCCGCACGACGCTGATTACCATCATCGCCTTCAGCGTGTTCGCCGTCTACGTCGTCAAGCTGCTCAACGATTGGAACGCCCGGTTCTATAACGCACTGCAGGACAAGAACGAGGCGGTGTTCTGGCACGAGCTGAACTATTGGACCGCGCTCGTTGCGGTCTACATCGTGGTGGCGGTCTATCGCGCTTGGCTGCAGCAACTGTTGACGATGCGCTGGCGGCGCTGGCTGAGCGAAGTCTACTTCGGCGACTGGCTGTCGGATCGCACGTACTATCGCATGGAACTCGCAGGCCATCCCGCCGACAATCCCGAGCAGCGGATCGAGGAAGACTGCAAGACCTTCACGACGCAGACGCTGTCGTTGTCGCTCAGCCTGCTGACACAACTCATGACGATCGCCACCTTCGTGGTGGTGCTGTGGGGATTGAGCGGCAGCTACGTCGTGCCGATTTTCGGCGGCGTCACGGTGCCGGGATACATGATGTGGGTGGCGGTGGTGTACTCGCTGCTCGGCTCGGTGCTCACCTATCTCATCGGGCGGCCCTTGGTGCGCACCTATTTCATGCTCGAACGCTACGACGCCGATTTCCGCTATCGTATGACCCGCGTGCGCGAGAACGCCGAAAGCATCGCGCTGTACAAAGGCGAGGAAAACGAAGCCGGCCGTCTCAAAGCCGCGGTCGGCCGGATCTACGACACCTGGTGGGAGCTGATGCGCTACTCCAAGCGGCTGACCTGGTTGACCTCCTTTTACGGCCAGGCGGCAACCGTGTTTCCCTTCATCGTGGCCTCGCCGCGCTACTTCTCCGGCGATATCTCGTTCGGCGCACTGACCCAGACGGCGGGCGCTTTCGGGCAAGTGCAGGGCTCGTTGTCGTGGTTCGTCGAGAGTTATTCGACGTTGGCCGATTGGGCCGCTGTCCTCGAACGTCTGACCACCTTCAGTGATGCGATGGCGCGAGAAAAAGCGGCCGCCGCCGCCCGCCCGCAGTTGACGCTGGAGCAAGGCTCACCAGCGGCGATTACGCTCGATCATGTGTCCATCACGCGGCCGGATGGCCAGCCCTTGCTGGCCGATCTCACTCTCGAGATCGCGCGCGGCGAAGCCGTCGTTCTGTCGGGACCATCAGGCAGCGGCAAAACGACTTTGTTCCGTCTGCTCGCCGGACTGTGGCCCTACGCCGAAGGCCGCATTTCCCTACCCGCCGGCGCGCGTGTCCTGTTCCTGCCGCAGAAGCCGTACCTGCCGATCGGCAGTCTCCGGGATGTGCTGACCTATCCGCAGGCAAACGATACCGGCGGCGCTGCGGTCGAACAGCAAAGCGCAGCGTCAGCGGACCAGCCCTACATCGATGCGCTGCAAGCGTGCGGGCTCGGCGAGTTGACCCCACGTCTGCACGAAAGCGCGAACTGGTCGATGCTGCTGTCGGGTGGCGAGCAACAACGGCTGGCGTTCGCCCGGGCGCTGCTGCTGCAGCCTGACTGGCTGTTTCTCGACGAGGCGACAGCAGCGCTCGACGCTGTCAGCGAACGGCACCTGTACGGCCTGCTGCGACGTCGAATACCCGGTGCGACCGTGATCTCGATTGCGCATCGCGCGGCCGTGCGTGCCTATCATGATCGCGAACTGAGTATCGACCCGCTCGGCCATCGCATCACCAGCCGGCAGCTTGATGCGTCCACCGCCGGCGCCGCCGAATGAGCGGCTTACCTGCAACACGTGTGGTTAGCTGCCATCAACCACAGGCGATCCACGGATTGATCCGGCGGATGAACCTGCAACATCGAAGGCGCTGCAGCATGGCTTCCGACGGCAGCCGACGCAAATTGGTCGAGATCGACGAAGCGACATGGATCGCTCTCGTCGATCTCGGGCGCGACCGCATGAGCACGTTTCAAGAATTATGCGACGAAGCGCTGCGCGACTTGCTGCGCAAACACAACCGGCCGACCACCCTGAAGGCCGCTTTGAAATCGAGCCTCCGGCAAGTCCCCGCCAACGACGCCACCACCCGCAAGAAACGCCCACCGAAGTAAATCTTCGGCCCATCTGCCCTTGGTGGAGCCGAGGGGAATCGAACCCCTGACCTCTGCAGTGCGATTGCAGCGCTCTCCCATCTGAGCTACGGCCCCGGTGCTTGGAAATTTGGGGGTGTCGGGTTGCACTGTCAAGTCGCGCACACAACAGCACGAACCACCGGCGGGTGACGACGGACCGTGACTTGCGCTTGGGGCACGCCTCGACGCATGTTGGGATCGAGCGCATTCAAACGCCGAAGAAAATCGGCCGAGGAAAATAGCATGAGCCGAAGCGTCGGGGTCGTCGGACTGGGCATCATGGGTGGAGCCATGGCGCGCAATCTCGTTGCGTCCGGGTTTGCCGTTGTCGGCACCGATCCGGATGCAGGTGCCTGCCAGCGTGCACGCGATGCAGGTGTGCGCGTTGTCGGGTCTGTCCGCGAGTTAGCCGGCAGCGTGTCCGATATCATCACCAGTTTGCCCAGTGGGGCTGCAGCCCTCGCCGTCGCGCGCGCAATCTCCGAAGTGACGACGCCACCTCGGACCGTCATCGAAACATCGACGTTGGCCATCGCCGATAAACTTGCATTCGCGGAGGTGCTGTCGACTGCCGGACACATTCCGCTGGATTGCCCGTTGTCGGGAACCGGCGCGCAAGCCAAGACCCGCGATCTCGTCGTCATGGGCAGCGGCGACGCGGCGGCCATCGCGCGGCTCGAAGCTGTGTTCATGGGCTTTGCGCGCAAGGTCTATAGCCTCGGCGTGTTCGGCAACGGCAGCCGCATGAAGTTCGTTGCAAATCACTTGGTCGCCATCCACAACGTCGCGTCGGCTGAGGCGATGGTGCTGGGAATGAAGGCCGGGCTCGATCCGCATCAGATCGTGGAGGTCATCGGCGCGGGTGTCGGGGCATCGAAAATCTTCGATCTCAGAGCTCCTATGATGGCCGCCAGCCACTATCTGCCGGCGACCATGAAGTGTGACGTCTGGCAGAAGGATATGTCGGTCATCGCAGCATTTGCCGCCAGCGTCGGTGCGCCCGTGCCGGTGTTCCAGTCGACCAAGCCGATCTATGACGCCGGCATCAGAGATGGCCACGGCGAGGAAGATACCGCGGCGGTGTGCGCCGTGCTCGAGAAGATCGCCGGTGGCGCCCGATGATCAGCTTTGCAAATGGCTGATCACGCACATTTGAACATCCGGCGCAGGGATCGCGGTGATCTGAGGGCCCGTAAGCGACTGTAGCGCAGCCATTTTTCCTGTGAAGCAAAAGTGTCTGCTGAATTCTTCAACCGACAAGGCACTAGCCGAACCAGCCAAAACAGGCACTATCGCGCCGGGGGAAGCGCGCTGGGCTGCTTGCCTGGTTCATACACGGAGAAATACATGCTTCGATTGACAGCTGTCGTGGCCGTACTCGGCGTTGGGGCGACGATCGCGTATGCGCAGAACCTGGACGTGATCAAGCAACGTCGCGTGGCGATGCAAACGGTTGGCGGTGCAAGTTTCGCTAACTTCAAAATCATGAAAGGTGATGCACCGTTTGATCTGGCGGTTGTGCAGGGTGGTCTGAAGACCTTCCAGGAGCAGGCCGCGAAGTTCAAAACATTGTTCCCCGACGATGCCAAGACGGGCGGCAACAGCGATGCGTCGCCAAAGATTTGGGAAAAGAAGGCTGATTTCGAGGCAGCCGTCGACACGTTCGCCGCGACTGCCAAGACCGCTGCTGCGGCAATCACAGATGAAGCATCGTTCAAGGCGGAATACCCGAAGGTCGCCAACTCGTGCGGCGGTTGCCACAAGGAAGCCGACGGCTTTGCGCCACGGCTCGGCGACAGCTTCAAGAAACCGAAGCCATAATACGGCCTGCCGCACGACCGGAGGGCGCGGGCGCATACGTCTGCGCCGTTCGGTTTTCTAATGCGCGAAAACGTCAGGCGTTGTCATGTATCTGAGACGGATCGTCGGGGCAGCGCTGGGTTTGGCCTTTCTCGGCGGCGGCGTTTTTTACGCGCTCACCATTCCGTCGACGGTGCCACAGCAGCAGTTCGCACCCCGTACGGCGTCGCTCGCCAATGGACAGACGGTGTTCAACGCATCGGGCTGTGCCAATTGCCATGCGACAACCGGCCAGGACGACAGGCTCAAGCTGGGCGGCGGGCTGGCGATCGCCTCGCCGTTCGGCGTGTTCAAAGTGCCGAACATTTCGTCCGATCCCAAGGCCGGCATCGGCGGATGGAACGAACCCCAACTGGTCAACGCCGTCGTGCGCGGCGTGGGTGCCAGCGGCGAACATCTCTATCCCGCGCTGCCCTATACATCTTATCAGCGGATGGCGCTGACCGATGCCCGCGACCTCTACGCGTATCTGAAAACACTCCCCGCCGACGCCCGCCGCTCCGAACCGCATGAGCTGCCGTTTCCGTTCACGCTGCGCCGGGGACTGGGCTTGTGGAAGCTGCTGTTCGTCGACGGCAAGCCGTTCGCGCCCGATCCCCAGCGCGACGCGGCATACAATCGCGGCGCCTATCTGGTGGAGGGGCTCGGTCACTGCGCCGAGTGCCACAGCGGGCGCAACGCGCTGGGCGGCATCAAGACCGCGGAACGCTTTGCCGGCGGCGCCGAACCCGGTGGCAAAGGCTGGGTGCCCAACATCACGCCCCATGCCGACGGGCTGGAGAACTGGTCGGTGGCCGATTTCGAGTTCCTGCTGCTCAACGGAGTGACGCCGGAGGGTGCTTCGGTTGCGGGAGAAATGGCGGCGGTCATTCGCAGCACGTCGCAACTGGCGCCTGAGGATCGGCGCGCAATGGCCGTTTACCTTAAGGCGTTGCCGCCGCGCCCAGGAAAGAAACCGCCGAAGGCATGAACGTCCTTCGGCTCAGACGAACCCTCGCCGTTCGTCTGAGCTATTGCGCCGCAACAGAATTCCATTGGCAGGTCAGATAAAGCGCGATATCTTGCTTAAATCATAGGCACGTCGAGTACGTGTTTAAATTATAGGCAATCGCGGAGTTATCAGTGCGAGGCGTGTCCGATACAGTCAGCGATACCGCCGCCTCGACGATGGTGCCAGGGGGCCTGCGCATCGGCGGCGTCACCGCGCCCAATGGCGTCGTTTTGGCCCCCATGTCCGGTGTGTCCGACCTGCCGTTCCGTCGTATTGCCGACCGCTATGGTGCGGGTCTCGTCGTGTCCGAAATGGTCGCCAGTCGCGAATTGGTGGCCGAGCGGGCGGACGTACAGCGCCGTGCCGAAGGTGAGGGGCTCCACCGATACGTCATACAACTCATCGGTCACGAGGCAGCCTGGATGGCCGAGGGCGCGCGCCTCGCCGAAGGGCTTGGCGCCGATATCATCGACATCAACATGGGGTGCCCAGCGCGTGAAGTGACGGGTCGACAGTCCGGCTCCGCGCTGATGCGCGATCTCGATCACGCGCTGACCCTAGTCGAGGCCGTCGTCGGCGCGGTGCGCGTGCCGGTCACGCTCAAGATGCGGCTCGGCTGGGACGACAAGACGGCCAATGCGCCGGAGCTTGCGCGGCGTGCGGAGGCAGCCGGCGTGCAACTGCTGACGGTGCACGGACGCACGCGGTGTCAGTTTTTCAAGGGTCACGCCGACTGGGCCCGCGTCAGGCCGGTGGTCGAGGCGGTTTCGATTCCGGTGGTCGTCAATGGTGATGTCCTCTCGCTTGCCGACGCGCGCACAGCGCTCGCGCAATCGGGTGCAGCCGGGGTCATGGTCGGGCGAGGCGCCTACGGTGCGCCTTGGTTGCCGGGCCGGATGGCACGCGCCCTCGACGTCGGTGCGGCCACTGCCGAACCGCCGCCCCTGGTCGAGCAAGCCGAGGTCGCGATCGCCCACGTCGACGCGATGCTGTCCCATTACGGCCGACATCTGGGGCTGAGAAACGCTCGCAAGCATATGGGCTGGTATCTGGAAACCAGTGGCGTTCCCGGTCATGTCGCAAAGGCCTGGCGCAAGCGTCTGTGCACGGAAGACGATGCGTCCGCTGCCCTGCGCGGGCTTGCAGAGTTTTACCGCGAAGCTGCGCTGGGTGTGCACGACATGGCGGTGGCCTCATGACCGCGACGCATTCGAAATCGCACTCTACGTCGCAGACGACGGCCGCGCGCCCGACGATCGAACATGATCTGGTGTTGGGCGCGGTCCCGCATCCGATCCTGGTCATCGGCGCCGACGATCGCGCCATTTATGCAAACGGTGCAGCGGAACAGTTTTTCTCCACCAGTCAGTCGTGGCTGCAACGGCAGACGCTCAGCGAACTGGTGGGACGCAGTTCGCCCCTGGTGGCGCTGCTCAGCCAGGTCAGGCGGACGGGCGCCAGCGTCAACGAATACGGCATCGATGTCGCCATTCCCCGGGTCACGTCCACTCGCCTCGTCGACGTCTACGGTGGCCTGCTGCCGGAGCAGTCGCCACTGGTGTTGCTGATGTTGCAGCAACGCGCCATGGCGCAGATGATCGAACGGCAACTCACCCACCGCGCCGCCGCGCGCTCAGTCTCCGGCATGGCCGCCATGTTGGCGCACGAGATCAAGAACCCGCTTTCGGGCATTCGAGGTGCCGCACAGTTGCTGGAGCCGGCGCTGGGCGCCGAAGACCGGTCGCTGACACAACTCATCTGCACCGAGACAGACCGCATCCGCGATCTCGTCGACCGTATGGAAGTGTTCGGCGACGAGCGCCCGCTCGAGAAGGCGGTCGTCAACGTGCACGTCGTGCTCGATCACGTGAAACGCCTGTCGCAGAGCGGTTTTGCGCGCGGCATCACCTTCATCGAGGACTACGATCCGTCGCTGCCGCATATCTCGGGCAATCGCGACAAGCTCGTGCAGGCCGTGCTCAACCTCGTCAAGAACGCGGCCGAAGCGCTCGAAAACACCGCAGGTTCGACGGGGCATATCGTGCTGCGCACGGCGTTCCGTCCGGGTGTGCGGCTGGCGTTGCCGGGGTCGCAGGCGCGCATCAGTCTACCCTTCATGATCGAGATCGAAGACAACGGCAGCGGCATTCCCCAGCACCTCAAAGAACATCTGTTCGACCCGTTCGTCACCTCGAAGCGAACCGGCACGGGCCTCGGATTGGCTCTCGTGGCCAAGATCGTGTCCGACCACGGCGGCAT
Source organism: Hyphomicrobiaceae bacterium (assembly GCA_031365465.1). Lineage (GTDB taxonomy): Bacteria > Pseudomonadota > Alphaproteobacteria > Rhizobiales > Hyphomicrobiaceae > JABFRJ01. Next base: position 1,906 of record JANLYD010000417.1, on the reverse strand, counting down.
CGTCGAATGCGACTCCGTGCCCAAGCACACGGTGTTCCGCATTCTGTTGCCGCTGCCGCAGCCGACCATTCGACGTGCCTACACGACCGCGAAATCTCCCCCCACCGCGTAGGAGCCTCCATGAGCCGTGGTACAGTTCTCGTTGCCGACGACGACACCGCCATTCGGACGGTCCTCAATCAGGCGCTGGTGCGTGCGGGTTATGCGCCGCGCGTCACCGGCAACGCCGCGACGCTGTGGCGCTGGGTGAGCGATGGCGAAGGCGATGTGATCATCACAGACGTCGTCATGCCCGATGAAAACGCCTTCGATCTCATTCCGCGCATCAAGCGGCTGCGCCCGGATCTGCCCATCATCGTCATGAGCGCGCAGAACACCTTGATGACCGCGCTGTCGGCGGCCGAGAACGGCGCCTACGAATATTTGCCCAAGCCGTTCGATCTCAACGAACTGATCAGCGTCGTCGGTCGCGCCCTCGCCGAACCCAGCCGAAAGGCGGTGCCGCGCGCTCCTGATCCCGACACCGAGGGCATGCCGCTGATTGGCCGTTCGCCGGCCATGCAGGATATCTACCGCGTGCTCGCGCGCCTCACCCAAACTGATCTGACCGTCATGATCAACGGCGAGAGCGGCACCGGCAAGGAACTCGTCGCACGCGTGCTGCACAACTTCGGCAAGCGCAAGCATGGACCCTTCGTGGCGATCAATATGGCGGCGATCCCGCGCGAGTTGATCGAGAGCGAATTGTTCGGACACGAGAAGGGTGCGTTTACGGGCGCGATGTCGCGCGCCACAGGACGGTTCGAACAAGCCGAGGGCGGCACGCTGTTTCTCGACGAAATCGGCGACATGCCGATGGAAGCGCAAACGCGTCTGCTGCGCGTGCTGCAGGAAGGTGAGTACACCACCGTCGGCGGCCGCACGCCGATCAAGACCAACGTCCGCATCGTCGCAGCTACCCATCGCGATCTGATGAACCAGATCCACCAGGGGCTGTTTCGCGAGGACTTGTATTACCGTCTGAACGTCGTGCCCATGCGCTTGCCGCCACTGCGCGAGCGCGTCGAGGACATCGGCGATCTCGCACGGCATTTCCTGCGGCACGCGGCGAAGGCGGGGCTGGGCGACAAATCCATCGCCACCGCGGCCGTCGACAGGCTGAAGGCGCACGATTGGCCCGGTAACATTCGCGAACTCGAAAATTTCATTCGCCGGCTGGCTGCGTTGCGCTCGGAAGACACGCTGACACCCGATGTGATCGATGCGGAGTTACAAACTCTGAGGCCGGTGATCGACTCGCGCCGTGGCGGCGATCCAGCGCCTGTGGGATTGTCGGAAGCGGTCGAGCGGCATCTCGCGCAATACTTCGCCAGCTTCGGCAAGGCGTTGCCGCCGGTCAACCTCTACGACCGCATTCTCGCCGACGTCGAACGGCCGCTGTTCATCGCCGCACTGGCTGCCACCCACGGTAACCAGATCAAGGCGGCCGATCTGCTCGGCATCAACCGCAATACCCTGCGCAAACGCATCCGCGAACTGGATATCGAAGTGCTGCGCGGCTTCGTATCAGGCCAGAACGGCGGCTGATGGCCACGTCGGCAAGACTGTGACGCCAGCACACTTTGTACTCCTGCCGGCATGGCTTATGGGACGGCTGCCTGCTCCGACGGCGTTAACTCAGTGAACTCTGCCCCATGATCCGCCTCGACAACATTTCCAAGCAGAACGGCCACCAGATTCTGTTCATCGAGGCGTCGGCGGCGTTGCACCGGGGCGAGAAGGTGGGGCTGGTCGGGCCGAACGGGGCGGGTAAGACGACGTTGTTCCGCCTCATCACGGGGCAGGAGCAGACCGACGAGGGGCAGGTGTCGTCGGATCGCGGCATCACCATCGGCTATTTCAGCCA
>JANLYD010000396.1:0-2666 GCA_031365465.1 Hyphomicrobiaceae bacterium | reverse complement strand
AACGCCGCGTGCGCTGAACATCGGCCCGCTGTACGGCCGCCATCTGACGGTCGGCGAGATAGCAACCTTGCTGCAGGCGGAACTTGGCGTGACCACGCCCTGGCAGTTGGAACGCGAGACACAGCCGCGCGAGATGACGTATCTGTCGCTCGATCCGTCGCTGTCGCGGCGTGTGCTCGGTATCGAGGACCGTTGGCCAGGACGCGCCGGCCTGCTCGCCGCCGCCGCCTGGTACCGCCGCTTCGACGCCGGCCATGACGCGCGCACGGTGACGTTGGAGCAGATCGTGGATTATACGTCGCAAACTTCACACGGACGAGCACTGTCATGACACCTGCCCATTGCCGGTCTTGCCGCGCGGTTCTGGGCGCGCCACTGGTCGACCTCGGGTTGCAGCCCATCGCCAACGCCTATCTGGTGCCGGGAACAGAGACGCTGGAGCAACGCTTACCGTTGGTCGTGCGCACGTGTCCCGCGTGCCTGTTGGTGCAGGCGGATCACGCCATTCCGGCCGACGCGCTGTTCACTGCGGATTACGCCTATTTCTCGTCCTATTCGGCGAGTTGGGTTGAGCATGCGCGGCGCTATTGTGAGGCGATGATTGCGCGGTTCGGGCTCGACGCGGCTTCGACCGTTGTCGAGGTCGCGAGCAACGACGGTTATCTGCTCGAACACTTCCACAAGCGCGCGATCCCCGTGCTCGGCATCGAGCCGACGGCGGGTACCGCAGCTGCCGCGATCGCGAAGGGCATCACCACCGAGGTCGCCTTCTTTGACCGCGACACGGCGGAACGATTGAAGGCGCGCGGCGTGCAGGCCAGTCTGATGGCGGCGAACAACGTGCTCGCCCACGTGCCGGAAATCGGCGATTTTATTGCAGGCTTTGCAATCCTGCTGAAACCCGAGGGCGTGATCACGTTTGAATTCCCGCATCTGCTCAATCTGATCGAGAAGGTGCAGTTCGATACGATTTATCACGAGCACTATTCGTACCTGTCGCTGACTGCCGTCGAGACGATTTTGGCGCGCGCGCACCTGCGTGTGTTCGACGTCGAGCCGTTGGCAACGCATGGCGGATCGTTGCGCCTGTTCGTCTGCCATGATGCGGCGGCGCATCGAGCCATGCCCGGCGTTGCAGCTATACGTGCGGCCGAGCATGCCGCCGGGCTCGATGTCGCAACCGGTACGGCCTATCGTGATTTCGCGCCACGTGTCGACGCCGCGCGCGCGTCGTTCCAGGCATTCCTGAAGCGTGCCAAAGCCGAAGGTAAGTCGGTCGCGGGCTATGGCGCCGCCGCCAAGGGCAATACGTTCCTCAACTATTGCGGTGTGACAGCGCAAGAGATGCTGTGCGTCGCCGATGCCAGCCACGCTAAGCAAGGCAAACTGCTGCCGGGCACGCACATCCCGGTGGTGTCGCCGGACGAACTGCGGCGCAGAAAACCGGATTATGTCGTGATTTTGCCGTGGAACCTCGCGGCTGAGATCACGCGCGACATGGCGGACGTGCGCGGCTGGGGCGGGCAGTTCGTCACCGCCATTCCAGACACACGGGTGCTGCCGTGAAGTTTTTCGATACGGCCATCGCCGGTGTGAAACGCATCGAGATGACGCCGCATGGCGATGAGCGCGGCCTGTTCGCGCGGCTGTATTGCCCCGGCGAGTACGCCACTTCGGGCATCGAGTTCACGTCCGTCCAGATCAATCTGTCGCGCAATAGGCATGTGCACACCTTGCGCGGCATGCATTTCCAGGACGCCCCCCACGCCGAGGCGAAGGTGGTGCGCGTCGTGCGCGGCGCGATCTACGATGTGGTGTTGGACCTGCGGCCTGAGAGCAGGACCTATCGAAAGTGGACCGCCGCCACGCTCAACGCCAACGACGGCAACGCACTCTTTATCCCAGACGGCTGCGCGCACGGTTTTATGACGTTGGAACCGGACACCGATGTGCTCTACCAGATGGGTCGCATGTACGTGCCGGGCCACGCCCAGGGCGTCCGCTGGAACGACCCGGCGTTCGGCATCACCTGGCCCGCGGAGCTTGCAGTTATCGATGCCAAAGACCGCGCGTGGGCGTTGGTTAGCTGATGCGGCGCAGATAGGCGTCGGGCCAATAGGTGGTGCGCACATCGATGGTGGCTTCGGTGAAGCCGGGTGCCGGTTGTTCTAATACAAACCGTTTGTCCATCTTGACGAAGTCGAGCGCGGCGCGGCGTGGGTTGTTGGTGCCCCAGTCCGGTTGCGTGCGCGGATCGCCAACGAGGAATTCCATGACGCCGTCGGTGACGACAATGTGCGAGCCGACTGTCACCATCGGCGCATAGGCTTGCAGTTCCGCCATCACGTGGTCGTAGGTGTGGTTGGAATCGAGCAGCACCAGCACTTTAGCGCCGGCCGGCATCTCAGCTGTCACCTTGGCCAGGATATCCGGCGCGACCGAACTGCCTTCGATGGTGGTGATCAACGGCCGCAGCGGGTGTGCGTCGATTGCCGCCTTGTTGTGTGGCCGGATTTCGATGTCGATGCCGACCACCTTGCCTTTGCCGATCGCCTTCAGGATCGAGGCGTAAAACACAAGGCTGCCGCCGTGGGCGATGCCGGTCTCGACGATCACGTCGGGCTGCAGCCGCCAGATCACCTCCTGGATGCGAACCAGATCCTCCG
>JANLYD010000365.1:0-2150 GCA_031365465.1 Hyphomicrobiaceae bacterium | reverse complement strand
GAAATCTTGCAACACATACGCAGCCGCAAGACCGACAAATTCAGCCAGATCAAAGGATTCGTGATACTTCACGGGCGACGAATTACGCACAGGAATTTTCACCGAGGGAGATCAACGTGTCGCGGCTTGCAGAATTTGTTGTGGAAATGCCGATAAGCGACACCTCCGCCTGTGTCTCTGTTTCGGAATAACGTTCAGCGGCTGACTGAGATCTCATGCGCGGCGGGCGCGATTTTGGGTTCCAGTACGCGCTGCATCCACTCGATGTGCCGTGCGACTGTTGCGACGACAGCGGTTGCGTCGCGGTCTGACGTACGTCCGGCAGCATCCAGCGATCCAAAATGTGCCTCGATCATCCGTGTTACCGGTCGCGCGATGGCACGACCGCGGTCGTGCAACAGATGATCGGCGGTCATTGCCAGTACCGCGTCGACCGTCGCACGCGGCAGGTCGATACCTGAGGACGGCGAATACGGTGGCACAAGGATCGTCTGGTGATACATACCCAGCTTTTGCAGGGTCTCTTTGACAACGAGGGGATCTTGAATGTCCATCCGAACGTCCAGCGCCCCGGACGACGTTCGCCGTGGCTGAATACGTTCGAGAATGGCTGCCGTCTGAGGCAGCGACGCGGTCTCGATCGTCAACACCATGCCAGCAGCGGTCAACCGGTAACCCGCAGGGCTCGGCAACACCTGTGCCGCGCTGCGCTTCACTGGGGGAACGCCGCGCTCGATGCGACGGAACTGCCGGATCAGCTCAGCCACGCCGCTGGCGGTGTCCGGAGCCGCGAATGCATAGTACGCTCTTGAGTTCGATTGCACCTCGCGACCGCCGGCCGCGACCAGCGCAGCTCGCGACGCCGCGTCCTTCGGATCGGCAACGGCAATGTGATCGTGTTTGGCCGAGATCCCGAGTTCATAGATTTCACTGCGCAGGGTCTTCGCCACCGCCGACGCGTGCGCGTCGTCAATAGGCGGGGGTGCATCTTCACGGTGGCACTGGGCAACAGCAATGCTCCGCGCGCAGACAGCCTTCCAGGCCACCGTCAGGCGCAGGCGTGCGGCTAGCAGGCGTGACTGCAGGCGGTGCGCGAGCGTGGCGGGGGTCGTCATGCCCCGGCGTTCGAGGTAGCGCTCGACGCTATCCAGCGCATTCACGTGTGGCGCCCCGCGCGCCAAGGCGGCCTCGATCGAGGTGTCTCTGAAGGCGCTCTGACCGGCATAGATCCGCAGGGTCGATCGATGACGGGAGAAGCCAACGTAGGCCATGTGCCGGTCGATGTTCGGGGTGACTAGGACGAAGGTTCTATCGACGGTCACGCCTTGGCTCTTGTGGAAGGTCGCGGCGTAGCCGTGCGTCAAGGCGTTGTAGACATCGGGTGTGAGGATGATGGACGTGCCGCTGTCGAGCGCCAGGGTGACTTGGTTGATGGCCGCCGCTTCGACCGTGGCGAGCGCGCCGCGATCGAGCTGGATGGCACGTCCGGATGCAAGAACAACACGTTTTGTCTCATTGAATAGAACGCGGTCACCCGCAGAGAACATCCGGCTGCCGTCGGCCGTGTCGAAGCTATGATCGTGAGGCAGCTTGCCGGTGTGTTGCAGCGCGGATCGGATGTTGGTGTTGATCCGATCGACGGCCGCATTCGTGTAGGCGAGCGCAATCTGCGTGCCGGCCGAAGGATCGTACGTCGCGAGATAACCGAGTACGAGTTCGTGGACAGCTTGATCGGTAGTTTCGACAGTTGTCATAGCGCCGATGCGCTTGTAGTGGCCCAAACCCTCCATCATCCGACCGCGCGCAAAGTGCGCGGTCGCCGTTCTCATCGCAAGGTTGCGCTGGCGAATGATGCCGGTCAATTCGTGGAAGCCGACGGTTTCGATAATGGCCCGCAACGGTGCGCCGGCGGCGATCGGCTGCAGCTGCGCCGGATCCCCGGCAAGAACCAGCTTGGCGCCGGCTTCGGTGACGTGCCTGACGATGATGTGCATGTCGCTGGTGCCGAGCATGCACATACGCTCGGTCGCTGGGGAAGCTCCGACGGAGCGGTGACACAGGTCACTTAACACCGCTGTTAGCGCACCGGTCGCATATTACCTGGGCTGAACAGCGATCGATCTCGGATAGTAGTTTGGCTCCCGAATCGG
>JANLYD010000353.1:0-8535 GCA_031365465.1 Hyphomicrobiaceae bacterium | reverse complement strand
TCACGTCGGCGGTGATCTGCGTGCGCGAGCGGATGCCCAACAGCCGCGTGCCCTCGAGTGCGGTTCGCAAGGCTGCGCCATCAAGTGCCTTGGTATGCCGCTCGATGTTGGTGTAGCCGGCCGCCTTCAGCACGTTCACGGCCGTATCGGAAATTCCTTCCAGCAACAGGATCTTGATCCGGTCCTTGGGGAGCGACGTCGGGAACGGTTGTTTCAGGGTCGGGTTGATCGGCCGGTCGCCGGCAATCGGCCCGGTCGACAGATCATGCGACTTCGGCGTGGTGGACATCGGCTGCTCCTCGAGTTCGGCGTCATGTCGCGTAGTCGAGGGAGGTGCGTCAAGTGCGTGGCTGCGTGCGCCGCTCGGTCGTCACGGCCCCAACTCACGGACAACCCGGAAGCCCACGGTATCGCGCGCATCAGGGGAATATTGGCTTCGCGCCGCAGACCGCAGCGCGTCTGGCCTGGAATTCCACGCGCCGCCGCGCGCCACCCGGGCGTTGCAGGGCGATGCAGCGTTGGCCGCGCCGTTAGCCGGCAGTGCCGATACATTCGGTTGCCAGCAATCGGCAGCCCACTGCGCGGCATTGCCGATCATGTCGTGGAGCCCGAAGGCATTGGGCAAAAGTTCGCCCACGGGTGCCGTCTGCGCACCTGTGCCATCCGCACAGCCATTGGCTTCGCTGCCGCCGGCCGCGCGGTCGGCGGCATTGGCATATTTGCAAAGGTCGCGTTTGTCGTCGCCGAAGTAATAGTCGGTCGTGCTGTTGGCTCGTGTCGCGTATTCGAGTTCGGCTTCGCTCGGCAATCGATAGGTCACGCCGGTTTTCCGGCTCAACCACGCGGCGTAGCGGTTCGCATCGGCCCAGCTGACGCAAATGGCGGGGTGTCTCGCGGTTTGGGTCATGGCGGGATTGGCATAGGTGCGCTCAGTTTCCTTCCGCGCCCCTTTGCTGCCGGCGATCCAGCAGCCCGTGCCCACGCCCTGCGTTTCGGCGAAGCGCTTGAACTCACCCACCGTGACGGCGAATTTGCCGATGGCGATGGGCTTGGCGAGGGTGATGCGCTTGACCTGCCGGTCATGCTCTCGCGATCCGGCGTGCCCGGAAGACGCGCCCATGACGAATTTTCCGGCGGGAACGACCACCATATCGGGGCATGTGGCGCAATCCTTGAACGCTTGTGTCGGCTTCAGGCATGCATGCTGGCCGCTGACGGTTGTCTCGACCGCACCGGTGCAGTCGTGCGATTCGACGAGACGCTTGCGCTCCTCGGCGTCGTTGAGGTCGGCGATAGCCTGTTCCGCTGCGTCACGATCAGCCCCAAGCGGATAACGGCGTATATAGTCTTGATAGGCCGAAATGCTGTTGTCTGCGCGTGCGTTCGCCCAGACATCCCGTTCGAGTTCGCGGTCGTGTAGCGTGGGGCCACGCGTCTGATGGTTGGTGGATGTCATCGAACTCGCCACCTTGCGCGGCAAGGCCGACGTCAATGCGCCGAGCGCATTCGACATCAACGGCAGGATTTGCGCTCCCACCAACGCGAGGACGACCGCCAGCGAAGCCGCGACCGACGCTCGCGCACCGACGAATGCCGGCCGGAAAAACGGCTTGAGATCAGCTTCCAGCCCGTCCATTTCGTGGGGAAAATTGGCATGCGACAAGGACACCGCCTGCCGTCCCGACAAGTCCTTGAGATCATCGGGTAATTCGGAGCGCTCCGGCATCGTCTGCCCTTCCAGCAGCACCGGAATGACGGCTATGGTGCCCGCAAGCGCCGTAGCGATCTCTATGCGAACCTGATCATCGGGATCGTCCAGGCGGCGCCAGCCCATCTTACTGCGTGCGGTCAGCCATTTGGGTCCGATCAGCACGAGCATGACGCGCGTCTCACGCAGCGCCGTGCCGAGTTCGGATTTGAAATCCCAGCCTCTGCGAATGGTGTCGGCATCCATGAACAGCCGGTTACGGCCAAATCGCTTGGTAAGATCCTGGTGGATGCGACCCGCCCACGGAGCACTGTCGTTGCGCCGGTAGCTGATAAAGATTTTCTTGCCCATTTTGCAGTCTCTGACTTACTTGGCGGGGCACGTAGCCACGCCCGGAAGCCGTTGTAAGAAGGCGTGTAAAAACAGTCTAACCTTAGACTGCTTACGGAGTTCCGTGAGAATCCAAATGCCTATTTACGGCCACAAAAGGATCTCTTGAGCGCAATTTTCGCGAATAACGGATTCGGCAATTATTACATGAAATTACGTTCGATTAATGAAGACGATTGCACTTTGGATGGCGGTTGTGTGGCAAACTAAAAAATCGATCTAATCTGATAATATCAAGCAGCATCGTCAGTACGAATAAGAACATACGTTGGTATGTTTTTTACATATGTATCGGAGTCCCGAGTTCCGATATTTAAATATCTCTTCGTCGCTAGAATGTCTGTTTAAAACATTTGGTTTGACCAACGATGCGCCCGCCATGTCGATCATCTCTCGCCAGGGGTAGGATGACACGGGGGGCTGGCGGCGACCGTGATGAATTGAACCACCCTGCGCTGCCCCATCCCCCGCGAATTTTCCTTGTCAAAGCCAGCAGTGTGTGACATGCCCCCGATTAGCGCAGGGGCTCGACTGCTTTACTTTGCGCAATTTTCCGAGCCCTCTTGGTTAGCCCCTTTCGGCATTCCCCTGCGCTGCAACGATGTGATGCCTGCTGCGGGTCCGTGGCCGGCCCCGGCGCAGCGTCTGATCCGCTCGGTTTCCTGATCCACAGCCCGAGTCTCCGGACATCCCGCGCCTACAAAGCGGAGAGTTATTTTTTGGAAACGACGACGTTCGCTGAGCTCGGTCTCAGCGCCAAGGTTTTGGCTGCAGTCATTGCCGCCGGCTACACCACTCCCACCCCCATCCAGGCTCAGGCCATTCCGGTTGCCGTCAGTGGCCGGGACGTGCTCGGCATCGCTCAGACCGGCACCGGCAAGACCGCCGCCTTCGTGATCCCCATGATCACGCGGCTGGAGACTGGGCGCGCCCGCGCCCGCATGCCCCGCTCGCTGATTCTGGCGCCCACCCGCGAGCTCGCGGCGCAGGTGGAGCAGAGCTTCATCAAGTACGGCATCAACCACAAGCTCGACGTGGCGTTGCTGATCGGCGGCGTCTCGATGGACGAGCAGGTGCGCAAGCTCGATCGCGGCGTCGATGTCCTGATCGCCACGCCCGGCCGCCTGCTCGACCATTTCCAACGCGGCCGCATCATGCTGATGGGCGTGGAAATCCTCGTTATCGACGAAGCCGATCGCATGCTCGACATGGGTTTCATCCCCGACATCGAGAAGATCTGCAAATTGTTGCCGCCGCGCCGGCAGACGCTGTTTTTCTCGGCCACGATGCCACCCGAAATCACGCGACTGGTCGATCAGTTCCTGAACGATCCGCTCCGCATCGAGGTCGCGCGCCCCGCGACGACGGCCGCGACCATCACGCAGCGGTTCGTGTACTGTCCGGACGGCGAAGACTGGGCAAAGCGCGAAGCGCTGCGCGAGTTGATCCGTGGCGAAACCGTCCGCAACGCCATCATTTTCTGCAACCGCAAGCGCGACGTCGCCATCGTGCACAAGTCGCTGGTCAAGCACGGCTTCAACGCCGGCGCGTTGCACGGCGACATGGACCAGTCGAGCCGCACGGCGACGCTGGACAAATTCCGCAACGGGGAAATCGCATTTCTCGCCGCGTCCGACGTTGCAGCACGCGGCCTGGACATCCCCGATGTCAGCCACGTCTTCAACTACGATGTGCCCTGGCAGGCGGACGACTACGTCCATCGCATCGGGCGCACCGGTCGCGCAGGCAAGTCCGGTTTTTCCGCGTCATTGGTATCGGCTGACGATTTCAAGGCGCTGGCTGAAATCGAAAAGATCACCGGGGAAGCCGCCGTATGGGTGGGCGATGCGCCAACGGCCGAGGAAATGGCCGACGGTGCCAAGCGCAAACGCGGCCGTGGCCGCGCAAGGCCCGGCGCGCCGGCGGCTCGCCCCGGTTCCGACCGTGGTGATCGCGCAGGCAGTGGCACGCGCGAGACGCGTGCCGAAGGCGGCAGTCGTGGTGGCCGGGGTCGCGAACGCGGCAGGGGCGGTGCAGGCGGCGGACGCACGGCGGGTGTCGAACGTCCGGCCGCATCAGGTCAGCCCATGCAAGCCGAGGCAACACCGTCCGCAGAGGTGGGCGCACAGGACCGTCCACGCCTTGGCCGGCGTCCGCGTCCCGAACGGCGGAGTGCGCAGGCATCAGCTCCGGCGCAGGTCGCCGGCAGCGGGGATCAGCCGTCCGTGCAGCAGGCACAACCCGCTCAGCCGACAGAAGTGCAATCGCCTGAGCGCCAATCGCAGCGGCCACCTCGTCGCGGCGATCGTCATCGGTCGGCTAGCGGACATCAGCAAGGCGAGCGCACCGGAGGCGATCGTCCGCCACGCGGCCAACGTGAAGGCGGCGGCAGTGAGAGCCGCCAGGGGGAAACACCGAGCCCGCAGGGTAGCGAACCGCGCGCGGCCCGTCCGCCGCGCCAGCGCGAGCAGCGTCAGCCATCTGGCGTGCGCAGCGGGGGCGAGCACCAGAGTGGCAGCGAGCAACGGGGCGGGGGCGAGCAAAACGTCGGTTTCGCCGACAACGTGCCAGCGTTCCTGCGTCGCCCGGTGAAAACGACTTAACTGTCGCAAACGTGTCTCGGCGGGATTACCATCGATCCCGCCGGCCATCGGTACGGGATCCGATCGCCAACACGAGGTGCACCATGGCGCAATCGTCGGACACACTCGCACGGCTTTGGTCTCTTGCCGGGGGTGACGCTTCCGCGCTGGAACGCGTGCACTTGACCGGCTCCGGCCCTGTGCTGCCGTCTTCGTTCGCCGTCGACGACCTCGCACAGGCGACCATTGCCGCAACCGGTCTTGCAGCCGCTGAACTGCATCGCGCCCGCAGCGGTGTCGCGCAAACCGTGACCGTCGACCGCCGTCACGCCGCCGCCGAGTTTCGCTCCGAGCGATACCTCCGCACGGCGGAACCACCCGCCGCCATGTGGGACCCGATCGCCGGCCTCTATCGTACGCGCGACAATCGCTGGGTCCGGCTGCATACCAATTTCGCCCATCACCGCGACGGGATGTTGGCACTGCTCGGATGTGAGAACACGCGTGACGCGGTGCAAGCGGCTCTCATGCAGTGGGATGCCGAACCGTTCGAAACCGCTGCGGCACAGCGCAATCTCGTCGCCACCATGACCCGCACGCCGGAAGAGTGGACACAGCATGCGCAAGGCCGCGCCGTCGCAACCCTGCCACTGCTCGAGATTTCGCGCATCGGCGATGCGCCCGCAATGCCGCTGCCGGCAGCGAAACGTCCACTGTCCGGCGTCCGCGTGCTCGATCTCACGCGCATCATTGCCGGTCCCGTCGCCGGCCGAACGCTGGCCGCCCATGGCGCCGATGTTTTGAACGTCAGTTGCGCCCGCCTGCCCTCGATCCCTGCCCTGGTCATCGACACCGGACGCGGCAAACGCTCCGCCGCTATCGATCTCGATACCGTCGCTGGTGCGGAAGCCCTTCGCGGTCTGGTGCGCGATTGCGATGTCTTCCTGCAAGGCTATCGGCCTGGCGGCATCGCCGCACGTGGCTTTGGAGAGCAGGACTTGATGGACTTGCGGCCTGGCATCGTCGTCGCCGACTTGTCAGCCTTCGGCCATGTCGGCCCTTGGGCGAACCGGCGCGGCTTCGACAGCCTCACGCAGAACGCCAACGGTATCAACATCGCGGAAGCCCGCGCCGCCAGCCCAGACGCCACGGCAGACCGCCCGCGCGAACTCCCCGCGCAAGCGCTCGATCATGGCGCCGGCTACCTGCTGGCGCTCGGAATCCTCATCGCCCTCAGCCGTCGCGCAACCGAAGGCGGTTCCTGGCGCGTGCGCACATCGCTGGCGCAGGTTGGCCACTGGCTCCAACAGTTGCCGTGCGATCCCGGCGGGCTGAGCGCGACCGATCCGAAATTCGACGATGTCGGCGCATTCCTCGAGCAATCGCCGTCCGGGTTCGGTCCGCTGACCGCGGTGCGGCACGCCGCGCAGTTGTCGGCGACGCCCGCTCACTGGGCGTTGCCCGCCATGCCGTTGGGATCGCATGCGGCTGAGTGGCTGCCGCGCTGAACGCAAGTGTCTCGTGCGAAGGCGCCGCTTGAACGGTTACCGTCGCGCGCTAAAGTGTCCGGGGAGGTGCAGGTCATGGCCAAGTCACTGCTGCTGCTCGTCGGAACCAAGAAGGGCGCATTCATCGTCGAAGGCGATGCGAGCCGCCGTGACTGGACCATCCGTGGTCCCTTCTGCGAGACGTGGCCCATCAATCACGTCATTGCCGACGCCGAACGCGGCGTGATCTATGCGGCTGGGGGCAACGAGTGGTTCGGGCCGGCTGTGTGGCAGTCACCGGATCGGGGCAAAACCTGGACGCATTCGAGCGCCGGTTTGACCTACGCCGCCGGTGAAACGCCCATCAAATCCGCCTGGAGCCTCGCGCGCGGGCACGATTGTCTCTATGCCGGCGTGGAACCTGCAGGGCTTTTTCGCAGCGTCGATGGCGGGGCGACATGGGCTCACGTCGCAGGCCTTCGCGATCATCCGACGCGGCCGGAGTGGATGCCTGGTGGCGCCGGTCTGATCCTGCATTCCATCGTCACCCACCCCACCGATGCCAAGCGTGTGTGGATCGCCATCTCGTCGGCGGGCGCGTTTTATACCGAAGACGGCGGGGCGACGTGGACGCCGCGAAATCGCGGCACGCGCGCCGATTACATGCCGGAAGGCCAGCGCTATCCCGAATTCGGGCAGTGCGTGCACGCGCTGGTGATGGCGCCCGGCACCGGCGATCTGCTCTACCAACAGAACCATTGCGGCATGTATCGCAGCCGCGATGGCGGGGTCGAGTGGGAAAGCATCGAGACGGGGCTGCCCTCGTCGTTCGGTTTTCCAGCGGCCGTGCATCCGCGCAATCCGTCGACGTTGTTTCTGGTGCCGCTCAACGGCGACAGCGTCGGGCGGTTCATGCCGGGTGGCTCCACAGCCGTCTACCGGACGCGAGACGCGGGCGACACGTGGACCGCGATGCGTACCGGGTTGCCGCAGAAAAATGCATTTTTCGGCGTGTTGCGGCAGGCTTTGGCCACCGACCCGCTGACGCCGTGCGGTGTCTACTTCGGCACCAATACCGGCCAGCTCTACGCCAGCGCCGACGAGGGCGAGGCCTGGACCTGCATCAGCGATACGTTGCCGCCGATCTATTCGGTCGAGACGGTGGTGTTGTGAAACGGAAAGGCACCGCCAGTGCACGAGCGGGATCACGCCATCGAAACATCTCAAGCTGCCGGCGATGTCTCCGTGGTGCTCGCGCCGGCGCTGTGCGCGCTGTTTCCGTCGGCCCCGCAGCGCTTGCGGCTCTGCGCAGACACTGTCGACGAAATGATCACTGCGCTCGATGCGCGATGGCCGGGCATGGGCGACCGCCTGCGCGACTCGTCACCCAGCGTCCGCCGCCACATCGCCATCTACTGCGACGGCCAGCGCGCGACGTTGAATACGCCGCTGCGTCCCGGCACCGCAATCTTCGTACTGACTGCCATCTCCGGTGGGTGAGTGGTGTCCCATTCCGGGACGCGCATTTAGGAATAATCCATAAACGCTCTGTGTCTGCGCCGCGCGTGTGATAGTTTGTATGGGCCGTGTGCGTTGAGTTCTTGTGTTTGCTGCGGCTGGGTTCCTGTCAGCGTAAGCGTTTCCCTCATGCAACTTTCTCGTCGTGTTTTAGCTGCGGCAACCGGTATCGGTTTGATCGCAATCGCCGGCCAAGGTGCCGGGCAAGCCGCGCGTGACGTCTCGCCCCAGCACTTGCGGCAAGGCCCTCGCCTGGAAGTGTTGGTGTTTGAAACCGACGCGTGCGCTTACTGCGAAATCTTCCGTCGCGACGTTGCACCCGGCTACCGTTTGGCGCCCTTGGCAACCACTGCGCCACTTCGCTATGTCGACGTCGCCAAGGTCGATCTCGAACGGATCGGGCTGTCGGCACGGGTCGAAATCCTGCCGACCAGCGTGCTGATGCGCGACGGCCGTGAAGTCGAACGCATTACCGGCCTGACCGCCGCCGAGACCTACTACGTGCTGCTGCGCCACATGATCGCAAAAAACGAGTAAGCGAAGCGGGCTCGATTGGCCCACGCGCGCTGCGTCGTTTGTCGGGCTCGTTCAGCCTTTCGAGCGTGACAGGATGCTTGCCGGCAGGTCGCGCCCGCGGCCGATGCCGACCAAAGCCATCGGATTCAAGGTTACCGGCTCCACGACGTCGATCCGCTTGTGGGCGTCCGAACTCCATCCGGCGCGCGCTGCGACCTCCTCGGTCACCACGATCTGGAACGCGTTTTCCTTTGCCACCCGGTCGAGCCAGCGCGCCACGTTCATGGTCGGCCCGATCGTCGTGAGATCGACCCCTTCGCCGTAACCCACGCGC
>JANLYD010000212.1:0-5260 GCA_031365465.1 Hyphomicrobiaceae bacterium | reverse complement strand
CGCGTGGCGTGGCCAATCGGCGGGGCAAGAAAGTTTCGGAAATCATTTCGCGCCGCCGTGATGGTTCTGCTGCCGACGCCGAGGCTGCAGCGTCGGACGCTGCTTGAGTTCTGAACCGAGCGCGCTGTGACCCTCGCAGCGCGCTTTGCTATCTGATTTGACTTTCGATCTGGTTCGACGACGTAAGGTGACGATCATGGCTGCGCAAAAGACGATAACTATCGAGCAATACCGGAGCGCGATCCGTCGCCCTGAAATCCAGACAGCAACGCTGAAGGGTCTGAAGCTCAACAAGCTGCATCGCCGCAGCACGTTGATCGACACCCCGGAAGTGCGCGGCATGGTGCACCGTATCGCTCATCTCGTGCGAATCGTGCCGGATGGCGCGAAAAAGAAATAAGGATTTATGTGTCGTGGCCGTCTGAGCGCGTGCGCTCCGGCTCGATGCAAATGGTCAAAGTGAGCTATGCGCCGTGAGCGGCGCTTCGAAATCTAGGGAATGGACGCCATGCGGCTCAATCAAATCAAAGACAACGCCGGCTCGCGCAAAGAGCGTATCCGTATCGGCCGCGGTATCGGCTCGGGCATGGGCAAAATGGGCGGACGCGGCGGCAAGGGCCAGACAGCCCGTTCGGGCGTGCGTCTCGGCGGGTTCGAAGGTGGCCAGATGCCGTTGCATCGCCGCCTTCCCAAGCGCGGGTTCAAATCAATGAACCGCAAGGATTGGAACGAGATCAATCTGGGCGACCTGCAAGGCGCGATCGATACAAAGCGCATCGATGCTTCGAAGCCGGTGGATGTGGCGGTCCTGGTTGCTGCAGGCGTGTTGCGCCGCGCACTGGACGGCCTGCGTGTTCTCGGTGAGGGCGAGCTGAAG
Organism: Hyphomicrobiaceae bacterium; assembly: GCA_031365465.1. GTDB lineage: Bacteria > Pseudomonadota > Alphaproteobacteria > Rhizobiales > Hyphomicrobiaceae > JABFRJ01. The sequence continues at coordinate 4,383 of JANLYD010000212.1, read as the reverse complement.
TCGAAGATCGCGATTACCGCAAATCACGCCACGGGGTCGGCTACGGAAGCCATCGAAAAGGCCGGCGGTTCGTTGACTTTGATCAAAGTCAAAGTGCTGCAGGCCGACGTCGACAAGGCCGCGAAGACAGCTGCGAAAAAGGCCGCCAAGGCTGGCAAGAACGCCCCGAAGAAGGCCGGTGCCGACGAGTAAGACGCCAGCGCGCCCGCGCGTCGGTGCGGGATATTTTTCGACTGCTCAGCCGCAAACAAATCGGCTAACATATCTCGAAATGAAATGCCGGCGCCACCATGTAGGTGTGAGCCTGCGGGCCAACTGTTCGGGCAGGATTGCCAGACTTTTGTGTGCCCGGCCTGAGCGGGCCGGTGGCAGGCTTCGAGAGCGCGGGGCTGAACGATAGCCGAGAAGCCGGCGTTCGAAATCGCTGCGCCTGGGAGTGATACGATATGGTTTCCGCTGCCGAGCAACTTGCGTCAAACATGAACTTCGGTGCCTTCGCCAAGGCCGAAGAGCTCAAAAAGCGGCTCTGGTTCACGTTGATCGCGTTGCTGGTGTATCGCTTGGGAACCTTCATTCCTCTTCCGGGCGTCAATCCGGCGGCATTCGCGGCGTCATTCAAGCAACAGTCCGGCGGCATGCTCGGCATGTTCAATATGTTCGCTGGCGGCGCTGTCGAACGGCTGGCGATCTTCGCTTTGAACATCATGCCGTATATCTCGGCGTCGATCATCATGCAGCTGATGACGAGCGTCGTGCCGACGCTCGAAGCCCTCAAGAAAGAGGGCGAAGCGGGTCGCAAGCAGATCAATCAATATACGCGCTACCTGACGGTTGCGTTGGCAGCGTTCCAAGCCTACGGCATCGCCATCGGTCTCGAGGGCAGCCGCAGCCAGGTGGGCGCGGTCGTCACAGAACCGGGGCTGTTTTTCCAGCTGACGACGGTCATCACTTTGGTGGGCGGCACGTTGTTTCTGATGTGGCTGGGCGAGCAGATCACGGCGCGGGGCGTGGGCAACGGCACATCATTGATCATCATGGCTGGCATCGTCGCTGGACTTCCGGCCGCGCTCGGCAATCTGTTCGACCTGTCGCGGCAGGGTGCGATTTCGGTGCCGCTGTTGCTCGGCTTGCTGGCGATGATGCTGGCTGTCGTCGCGGCGGTTGTGTTCATCGAGCGGGCGCAACGGCGGTTGTTGATCCAGTATCCGAAGCGTCAGATGGGCAACAAGATGTTCCAGGGCGATGCCTCGCATCTGCCACTGAAGCTCAATTCGTCGGGTGTCATTCCGCCGATTTTCGCGTCGTCGCTGTTGTTGCTACCGATCACGGCGGCGAGTTTCGCGTCGGGGTCGGGGCCGGATTGGCTCAAGGACGTGGTGGCGATGCTGGGCCGCGGGCAGCCGTTATATCTGGCTGTCTACGTGGCGCTCATTTTGTTCTTCGCGTTCTTTTATACTGCGGTCGTCTTCAACCCGCAGGAAACGGCTGACAATCTGCGGAAATATGGTGGGTTCATTCCGGGGATCCGTCCGGGCGCAAAGACGGCTGAGTTCATCGACTATGTGCTGACTCGCATAACGGTCGTCGGTGCGCTTTACTTGGCCGTCGTTTGCGTCCTTCCGGAAGTCCTTACATCCATCGGCGGCATCCAATTCACGTTCGGCGGAACGTCGCTGCTGATTGCGGTGAGCGTGATGATGGATACGGTGGCGCAAATTCAGAGCCACTTGATCGCTCAACAATATGAAGGTCTCATCAAGAAGGCCAAGCTGCGGGGAGCGACGCCACGCGTCCGTTAATCAGGGGGGCTGCGCGCGGAAGCGCCAGTAATGGGTGCGAGGATGAACTTAATTCTTCTTGGTCCGCCAGGAGCCGGCAAAGGCACGCAGGCGAAACTTTTATCTGACGCACATGACATTCCACAACTGTCGACCGGCGACATGTTGCGTGCGGCGGTCAAAGCAGGGTCGGAGATCGGAAAAAAAGCCAAGGCCGTGATGGATAGCGGCGCTTTGGTTTCCGACGAGATCGTCATCGGTATCATCGCCGATCGGATTGCGCAGCCGGATTGCGCAAAGGGCTTCATTCTCGACGGCTTTCCGCGCACGCTGACGCAGGCGTCGGCACTGGACAAACTGTTGGCGACGAAGAAAGCCGGGCTCGACGTGGTCGTGGCGATGAGCGTTCAAGACGAAGAGCTGGTGCGGCGTATCGCCGGGCGGTTCACGTGCGCGGGGTGCGGCACGGGCTATCATGACGAGTTCCACAAAACCAAGACGGCAGGCGTCTGTGACAAGTGCGGAGGCACGGTTTTTACACGGCGTCCCGACGACAAAGCGGAGACGGTCCGGGCGCGTCTGATGGTTTACTATCGCGAGACGTCGCCGTTGATCGGCTATTATTTTGCCAAGAGCAAACTGGCGACCGTCGATGGGATGGCGCCGATTGCCGAGGTCACGAAATCCCTGGAAGAAATTCTGGCGAAGGTCGCCAAATCGAAGGCTCACGCGGCGAGTTAGATGCCGGCTGCGCTGAGGTGTGAGGCGGTGAAGTTGACGACTGGCGAGGTACCCGTTACAAGGCACTGAAATCCTCATGCAACTATGAGACCGGGCAGGCTGGTGCGATCCCGTCTACCCGGTGTCGATGTGTTTTCGATTGCATGCGTCGATATGGCGCGCTGCGAGGTGAATGAGGGCGTTCTCATCGGGGGGCTAATACTCTATTCAGTCCCGAGATGACGGTGCTGCAGGGGGCCGAGCTTTCGGTCGGTGCGTGCGGAATGGCAGGTCGCTGGATCTTGTGACCGCAAGGCAGGCATCGAGTGGCCGAATCCATCGACACTGCGGCTGAAATGCCAACGAAGACGGGCTGAAAAGCCATTGATATCAAGTGCCGCCAAGCGGTTCGAACAGTAAGTCCGCATGGCGGCTGAAGGAGAGAAGACGTGGCTCGTATTGCAGGTGTCAACATTCCAACACAAAAGCGAGTTGTGATAGCGCTTCAATATATTCACGGCATCGGTGAAAAATTCGCGTCGGAGATTTGCACCAAGGTCAAAATCCCTGCCGAGCGTCGGGTCAATCAGTTGACGGACGCCGAAGTACTGCAAATTCGCGAAACCATCGATCGTGATTATATGGTCGAGGGCGACCTGCGTCGTGATACTGCAATGAACATCAAACGTCTGATGGATCTGGGCTGCTATCGCGGTCTGCGTCATCGTCGTGGATTGCCCGTACGCGGTCAGCGCACGCACACCAATGCGCGCACGCGCAAGGGCCCGGCAAAGGCGATCGCCGGCAAGAAAAAAACCTAAGAACGGCCTGCCGCAGTCTTGGCGCACTTCGCCGTGGCCGACTGTGGCGTCCGTTCGTAATGATGCAGATGGGCAAGGCAGTGCCGGCGTCGCGTGAATTTGCGATGCGCCCCAATGATCGAAGACTTTCAGAAAGCACGAGTACATCGAATGGCTAAAGAAGCAGCTGCCGCCCGCCCCCGCAAGCGCGAGCGCAAGAACATCACGTCCGGCGTTGCGCACGTCAATGCTACCTTCAACAACACCATGATCACCATCACGGACGCGCAGGGTAACACCATTGCGTGGTCCTCGTCGGGGACCAAGGGGTTCAAAGGCTCGCGCAAGTCGACACCGTATGCTGCGCAGGTCGCTGCCGAAGATGCTGGCCGCAAGGCGATGGAGCACGGGATGAAGATCCTCGAAGTCGAGGTCATGGGGCCGGGTTCGGGTCGTGAGTCGGCGCTGCGCGCGCTGCAGGCGGTCGGCTTCCAGATTACGTCGTTCCGTGACGTGACGCCGATCCCGCACAACGGTTGCCGCCCGCGTAAGCGTCGCCGGGTTTGATCATTGCCGTCCGGTTGTCTCGTGTTGCGTGGCGCCGAGCGCTGCACTGCGCAAGACGTGTTCGAGTTGGTGTCGAGCGGCATGCCGTTCGGAAGCTAAACTTGGGGTTGTTTTCGCAATCGCCGAGCAATCAAGAACAAGTACCGGATTTAGTTTCGGCTGATTTTCTCGAAGTATCGGCATTCGACGCAAACTTGTTGCTGGCCGTCCGGTCGGCGCGCCGCCAGCATCTTCGACCGGTCCTGATAAAACTGTCGCATTTCCCCCTGAACTGACGTGTGAGGCCAAGACATGGCGAATATTCTGCAAAAAAACTGGCAAGACTTGATCAAGCCGTCGAAGCTGCAGGTGGTTCCTGGCCGTGACAAGGTGCGGTTTGCAACGCTGGTGGCCGAGCCGCTCGAGCGCGGTTTCGGCATGACGCTCGGTAACGCGTTGCGTCGCGTGCTGTTGTCGTCGCTGCAGGGCGCGGCGATCACCACGGTTCAGATCGACGGCGTCCTGCACGAGTTCTCGTC
>JANLYD010000208.1:0-2014 GCA_031365465.1 Hyphomicrobiaceae bacterium | reverse complement strand
TGATATCGCACCGCATGATGCCACCGAAAATGTTGACCAGAATGCCCTTCACGTTGGGGTCGGACAGAATGATCTTGAACGCTTCCTGCACCTTTTCCTTCGACGCGCCGCCGCCGACGTCGAGAAAGTTTGCGGGCTCGGCGCCGTAAAGCTTGATAATGTCCATCGTCGCCATCGCGAGGCCTGCGCCGTTGACGAGACAGCCGATCGAGCCATCGAGCTTCACGAATGCCAGATCGTGCTTGGAGGCTTCGATCTCGGTCGGATCTTCTTCGCCCAGGTCGCGCAGGGCGACGATTTCGGGATGGCGATAGAGCGCGTTGCTGTCGAAGTCGATCTTGCCGTCGAGGCAGATGAGCTTGCCATCTTTCGTGACGACCAGCGGGTTGATCTCGAGCAGGCTCATGTCTTTGTCGACGAACATGCAGAACAGGTTTTCGATGATGGCACCGCAGTCCTTGGCCTGCACGCCTTTCAGGCCGAGCGCGCCCGCGATCTTGCGGCCGTGAAACGGCTGATATCCGGTTGCCGGGTCGATCGACATCGTGAAGATTTTCTCCGGCGTGTCGTGCGCGACGTCTTCGATGTTCATGCCGCCCGCTTCGCTGGCAATGAATGACACGCGCGACGTTGCGCGATCGACCAGCGCCGAAAGGTAAAGCTCGCGCGCGATCTGCGAACCGTCTTCGACGTAGAGCCGGTTGACGACGCGGCCGGCCGGACCGGTTTGGATCGTCACCAGAGTTTTGCCGAGCATTTCGGTCGCGAACTGCTGGACCTCATCAATTGATTTGGCGAGGCGCACGCCACCCTTTTCGCCAGCGTCTTTCTCCTTGAAGGTGCCCTTGCCGCGCCCGCCGGCGTGGATCTGCGCCTTCACCACCCACACTGGCCCGGGAAGCTTTTTGGCGGCAGCCACCGCCTCATCCACGCTGAACGCGGGGAAGCCTGATGGGGTCGGCACGCCATATTCGCGATAAAGCTCTTTGGCCTGATATTCGTGGATGTTCATGTTGGTCCTTGAATCCTTTTTCGCTCTACCCATGCAGGCTAGGGGCAGAACAGGGAGGGAGGTCTGCTTAAGCCAAGCTTGGCTGAATTGTTTTGCAGGCATCGATTAGGCCGCGCACGGACGCGACCGATTTGTCGAACATCGCCTTCTCTTCGGCGTTGAGCGTCAGTTCGATAATTTTCTCGACGCCGCCTGCGCCGATGATCGCTGGCACGCCGACATAGGTATCCCTCAAACCGTATTGGCCGGTGAGATGCGCCGCACATGGCAGCATGCGTTTCTTGTCGCGCAAATAACTCTCGGCCATCGCGATCGCAGACGCAGCTGGCGCATAAAACGCCGAACCATTACCCAGCAGCGCGACGATCTCGCCGCCGCCGCCGCGCGTCCGCTTGATCATCGCGTCGAGCGCTTCTTGACTGAACATGCCGAGCGCAATGCAGTCTGGCAGCGGCACGCCGCCAATGGTCGAATAACGCACCATCGGCACCATATCGTCGCCGTGGCCGCCGAGCGTCATGGCGCGCACGTCCTCGATCGAGACGCCCGCAGCGTCGGCGAGAAAATGCGAAAAGCGCGCCGAATCCAGCACGCCGGCCATGCCGACGACTTTGTTGGCGGGCAGGCCCGAAAATTTTTGCAGCGCCCAAACCATCGCGTCGAGCGGGTTGGTGATGCAAATGACGAACGCTTTGGGCGCGTGGTTTTTGATCGCCGCGCCGACCTGCTCCATGACTTTGAGATTGATGCCGAGCAGATCATCGCGGCTCATGCCGGCTTTGCGCGGCACGCCGGCCGTCACGATGCATACGTCGGCACCACCGATCGCGGCATAACCGTCGGGGCCCACGCCGGTGACGCGGGCGTTGTAGCCTTCGACGGCGGCCGTTTGCGACAAATCAAGCGCTTTGCCCTTGGCGACGCCTTCCATGATGTCGGTCATCACGATGTCGCCGAGTTCTTTGAGACCCGCGAGCAGTGCCAGCGTGCCGCCGATTTGGC
>JANLYD010000165.1:0-2871 GCA_031365465.1 Hyphomicrobiaceae bacterium | reverse complement strand
CGGGCAGCCGTCATCGCGTAGGCCTCCGACACGGGGCCGAGCAGGTCGATGAACGCATCCGACAAGTGAATGCCCATCGCCGTCATGCCGGCGGCGGGCGCGTCTTTCGGCGAGGTGCGCCAGTCGCCTTGGGGCACATTGGCGAGCTTGTCGTGGTTGAAGCAGGCCTCGGCGTGCATGATGGTGCCGAGCGCGCCCGACTTGACGAGTTCGCGCAGCTTCGTCATCGCCGGCTCGTAACGGCGCTCGTGGCCGATGCCGAGGAACACGTTCGCCGCCTTGCAAGCTGCAACCGAGGCCTCCGCGTCCTTGCGGGTGAGCGCCAAGGGCTTCTCGCAGAACACGTGCTTGCCGGCCTTGGCGGCGGCGGCAATCTGCGCCGTGTGCATGGAGTGCGGCGTTGCCAGCAGCACGGCCTCGACATCCTTGCTCGCCAGCGCCGCCTCGAAGCTCGCCGCATACGGCACACCGTTCTCGTTGGCGAACGCTTCCAGCGCGGTGTTCTGGTCGACCGCCAGCACCAGGCGGATGTCGCGCGAGCCCTTGGTGCGGCGCACGATGTGCTTGCCCCACCAGCCAAGTCCGATCACTGCGGCTTTCAACATCGGAGATTCCTGTGCTCGTCGATTTGCCCAGCGCGCCGATCGAGTTCGACGAGGCTGGTTGTCGCGCATTGCTGCCAGATTTGATCCGCCCTGGCCAGAGCGTCTGGGGCAGGCCCAGGGCAATTCAATTCTCACGGACGTAGGTCGGATAGAGCGTTTCAGCGAGATCCGACGTCCGCGATACCGAAGAGCCCCGTGTCGGATCTCGCCATCGGCTCTATCCGACCAACGCGACGTCCTGATGAATTGAATTAACCTGGGAGCAGGGTGCGGATATTCAAGACGCGAGCCTTCGGGCGCTTCGCCCGCAAGGAGCGGATTGGAGATGCCCTCCTGTGCGAGGCCATCGAGCGTGCCGGTCGCGGCGTCGTGGATGCCGACCTCGGCGGGCACGTCATTAAGCAACGCGTCGCGCGGCCGGGACAAGGCCGCTCCAGCGGCTACCGGACCTTGATTGCCTACCGCTCCGAGACCCGCGCGGTGTTCCTGTTCGGCTTCGCCAAGAACGATCAGGACAATATCGACGAGGACGAGTTGAAGAACTTGCGGAAGGCTGCCGTCGAGATGCTGGGTTGGAATGACAAGGACGTTGCTGCACTGGTGGCGGCTGGCAAGTGGACCGAGGTGAAGTGCGATGACTAAGACCTACAAGAGCAAGATTCTGGCGGCCGTCCACGAGGCGATGGCCGACGCGCACGATGTCGGCGTCATCGACAAGAAGACGATGCGCGAGTTCGATGCGTCGTGCCTGACGACGGTCGTGAAGCTGTCGGCCAAGGAGGTCGCGGCGCTGCGCGAACGGGAAGGCGTCAGCCAAGCCGTGCTCGCCCGTCATCTAAACGTGGCGGTCAAGCTTGTCGGCGAGTGGGAGCGTGGCGAGAAGTGCCCGTCAGGCCCATCGCTCAAGCTGCTGGCGCTGATCAAGGCTAAGGGCCTCGACGCGATCGCATGAGACTTGCCCCACTCGCATCCGCGTCAACTTCGGTACAGAAAATACAAGCTATCAACTTGAGATCAAGCTTTGGCGCACCCAGCAGGATTCGAACCTGCGACCTTTGCCTTCGGAGGGCAACGCTCTATCCATCTGAGCTATGGGTGCTTCGGGACGCAGAGATAGCCGATCCCGGGCGCGCGGGCAAATGTTTGTGATGTCCTGGCATGCGGCGCGGGTTCGGAGTGTCGTTCCGGCCGATGGTGACCAGCGCTGACATTTCGACGAAGTGCTGGGATAGGGTGGAGCGTCGCATCACGATATCGACGGTGCCGGACGAGTACAGCGGCTGCGGCGCATGGGGTGCGGCTGGGCGGCGCGCGCTGGCATTTCCGTTGCCGACATGCGCCGCGCATCTGCGGTTTCATCGCGATGACGCTGAAACGCGCATCAGCTCGGTGGAAGCCAATGTCCGACCGCCATGATATTTCACGCGGCGTCTGCCGGCATCCGATTGCGCCCGGACACGGCGCCTCAGCCGCCGGGGGTGGCGTTGAAGCCGGGGCGCGGCACCGTATCCATCAGCATGCAGTCGAGGCCGCCGTCGACCATGAGTTCGGTGCCGTTGACATAAGCCGCGCGGTCGCTGGCGAGGTAGACGACGGGGTCGGCGATATCGCAGGGTTCACCGACGCGGCGGTTGGCGGTGATCGCGGCACGGCGGGCCTCGAAGCCCGGCTGCTCGTAGAACTTTGCCGACAGGGGCGTGCGGATGAGGCCGGGGCAGACGACGTTGCTGCGCACGCCGTCCGGCCCCCATTCGGCGGCGATCTGCTTCGAGAGCAGCACGACGCCGGCCTTGCTGGCGCTGTAGGCGCCGCTGCCGGTCTGGGGATGCACCGCCGCCACCGAGGCGATGTGCACGATGCTGCCGCGGCGGGCCGCGCGCATGCCGGGGCCGAACGCCTGGGCGCACAGCAGATAGCCGGTCAGATTGACGGCGAGCACGTGGTTCCAGTCCGCGAGCGAAACGGTGGCGACGGGGCCGGCGCGCAGCAAGCCGGCGTTGTTGACGAGGATCGAACAGGGGCCGAGGTCGGCGCGGACCTCGTCAGCGGCAGCATTGACGGCTGCCTGATCGGAGACATCGCACGTGTAGGTGCGGGCGTTGCCGCCGCTGGCGGCGATGCGGGCTGCGGTGCGAGCGGCGGCCGTGCCATCGCGATCGAGGGCCGCGACGTGCACGCCGGCGGCGGCGAGGGCTTCGGCGATGGCCGCACCGATGCCGCTGCCAGCGCCCGTGACGGCCGCCACGCGGCCGGCGAGGCCGAGCCA
>JANLYD010000139.1:0-3556 GCA_031365465.1 Hyphomicrobiaceae bacterium | reverse complement strand
ATTGACCCCTATTGTGCGTGCACGTTCCGGTTCTGAGAGCGGAGCTGTGAAGCGCAGCGGAACAGCGAAGAGATCAGAGCCGGGTGCGCGGCGCGGATGCTCAGGTTTCAGGCACGGTTTTTGAAGCGCCAGCTGTCGTTGGGGTTCGCTCGCCCCGCTTTAGAATGATCGGCCTGTCCTCGTAGTGGACTTGACCATTTCCGTAGCCGACCAAGACACGACTCAATTTCAATTCCCCGCGTCTCAAGACGAGGCGAACGGCCTTAAAGCGGCCCTTTGTCTTCGCAAGATCAATTCGCGTCGTCAGCGAGCTGCCATCGAATTCGTGAACATCAAGAATGAGCCAGCGATCAGCTTTTGCTGCTGGCGTGCCAACACACGTCAATGACACAATAAGAAAGAAAACCTGCGCTCCCAAAAATTTCAGAAACATCCTGAAATACCCCCCACTCGGCAAAACTCCAAGCATCCTAGACCCCAACACAGGCCCGCCGCTAGGCCTCGCTGCATCTACTTGGGTGCTAACCTACGAATAAAATTTCGGTACTTCAGGCGCTGGCTTTAACGCTTTGACGTGGACTGTCCCAAAGTCTCGACCAATTCAACAACGGGGTATACGCTGCTTCAATACGCCCTATGTGCTGCGCGACAATCAAGGTGAGACTCAGCGTCAATCAGGATGAGACTGCGCCGTGTGAGAGCTGACGGAGGGAGGGCGGAGCCCGACCGACGGTAGCTCACACACGGCGGCGCTTTTTTAAAACCCGTCTGGCGGCCGGGCAGGTCTGCGGCAAAGGTCTGATTCGTCTCAGCAATTGAGGGATCAGCATTTGCCCGGCCTCCACATCACCGACCACCAGATGAGGCTTTACATGAGTATCCGAAAAACCCACGACACGACCGTTGCCGCCGCCAAGGCCGGCATCAGTCGCGCCACCGCCTTCCGCGCCGATGCCGATTCACGGCTGCCGTCACAGAAGGCGGCGCCGCGGACCCGGCGGCGGCCGGACCCGCTGGCCGCCATCTGGGAGGCCGACGTCGTGCCGATCCTGAAGGCCGCGCCCGGCATCCGCACGGTCAGCATTATGGCTGAACTGCGGCGGCGACATCGCGACCTGAACCCGAACATACGCCGCACGCTGGAGCGGCGTATTACGCACTGGCGCGCCGGGCATGGGCCGGAACGGGATGTGATTTTCCGCCAGGAACACCAACCCGGCAGCATGGGGCTGTCCGACTTCACCGACACCAGCGCGCTGAACATCACGGTGGCTGGCGTCGCGCTTGCGCACCGGCTGTATCACTTCCGGCTGGCGTTCTCAGGCTTCGCGCACGCCCATGTCGTGCTGGGCGGCGAAAGCTTCGTGGCGCTGGCCGAGGGGCTGCAGAACGCCCTCTGGGCGCTCGGCGGCGTGCCCGGCGAGCATCGCAGCGATAGTCTGTCGGCAGCGTTCCGCAACCTCGGCAAAGCTGCCTCGGATGACCTGACACAGCGCTACCTTGGTCTGATGGCGCACTACGGCATGAAGCCTTCGCGCAACAATCCCGGCGTCGCCCACGAGAACGGCTCCATCGAAAGCCCGCACGGCCACCTCAAAAACGCCCTGAGAGATGAACTCTTGCTGCGTGGCTCCACCGACTTCGACGATCTGGACGCCTACCGCCGGTTTGTCGATCTGATCATCGGGCGGCAGAACGCGCACAACCGCAAGCGGATCGAGCTGGAGATGCCGAGCCTGGGCAAACTTCCGAAGCGGCGGACGGCGGACTTTGAGGAAAAAACCGTGACAGTCACGCGCAGCGGCGGGTTCATGCTGAACCGCGTGTTCTACACCGCACCGTCGCGGCTGATCGGCCATCGCCTGCGCGTGCGGCTCTATGATGACCGGCTTGAGTGCTTCCTGGGTTCAACCGCGATGATGACGGTTCGCCGCGGCCAGCCGGTCTCCGAAAGCAAGGGCGGTCACGTCGTCGATTACCGGCATGTGATCCACGCGTTACGCAAAAAGCCGATGGCGCTTCTCAATCTGGTCTATCGCGATCAGCTGTTCCCGCGCCCGGCTTATGCGCGGGCGTTCGAAGCGTTGCTGGCAGCTGCCGGTGACAGGCGGGCGTGCAAGACCACGGTCGGACTGTTGGCGCTGGCCCATGATCGGGCCTGCGAAGCCGAGCTCTCCGAAGCGCTCGCCGCCGATGTGAATGCAGGCCGATTGCCGGATCTGGCGTTCTTGAGCGCTTACTTCGGCCCCGGCCTGGCCTCGGCGCCGTTGATCGACGTTGAGGTCGTGCCCCTCTCTGCTTACGACGAACTGGCGGCTGTCGTCGCGGTTACGGCAGCGCCAGCCGGGCAGGTGGCGGCATGAGCGCATCCAGCACGATCGACGCCGCGCGCGTTGAGCTGTTGCTCGGCGAACTGCGTCTGCCTGGCGTCAAATTGATGTGGGCGAAACTTGCAGCGCAATCGGACAAGGAAGGCTGGCCAGCGGCCCGCTTCCTGGCGGCCCTGGCCGAGCTTGAGGTGGCCGACCGCGTCCGCCGCCGCACCGAACGGCACATGGCGGAAGCCAAGCTGCCACCTGGCAAAACCATCGCCGCCTTCGACTTCGCGCATGTGCCGATGGTCTCGAAGGCGCAGGTGATGGCGCTGGCGGCTGGTGACGCGTGGCTCGAAAAAGGCGCCAACGTCCTGTTGTTCGGGCCGCCCGGCGGCGGCAAGAGTCATCTGGCGGCGGCGCTCGGCATGGCGCTGGTCGAAAACGGCTGGCGCGTGCTGTTCACCCGCACCACCGACCTCGTGCAACGGCTGCAGATGGCACGGCGCGAGCTGGCGCTGGAGGCCGCCATCGCCAAGCTCGAACGCTACGATCTGCTGATCCTCGACGACATCGCCTACGTCACCAAGGACCAGGCCGAAACCAGCGTGCTGTTCGAGTTGATCGCCGCCCGGTACGAGCGCCGATCAATGCTGATCACAGCCAACCAGCCGTTCGGCGACTGGGGCAAGATCTTCCCCGATCCAGCCATGACGCTCGCATCCATCGACCGTCTTGTCCACCACGCGACGATTTTCGAAATGAACGTCGAAAGCTACCGCCGCCGCGCCGCCCTTGATCGCAAACGGGCGAAGAAAGCCGAACCGGCAGAAACCTGATTGTCGCTGCGCGTCAATCAAAACGCTTGCTACTTTGTCGGCAAGCGTCAATCATCCCTTTACCCGGTCGCCTCGTCTCATCCAGATTGACGCGCCAGTCTCATCCAGATTGACGCGCCAGTCTCATCCAGATTGACGCGCTATACCGCCGAGGTGATCGAGCGCCTGCAGCCGCTAGGCATCGAGGCGGCGCTTGCAGCACAGGTCGCACACAGCTGTGCAAACGAGGATAAGCGGAGCCAAGTCAAGCTGGCGCTGGAGCAAGCCCGCTACGAGGTCGGTCGCGCCCGTCGTCAGTACGATGCCGTCGATCCCGACAACCGCCTCGTTGCCGCCGAGTTGGAGAAGCGATGGAACGAGCGGTTGGCCATCGTCCGCGATCTGGAGACCGCGCTGGAAGGGCTG
>JANLYD010000138.1:0-2912 GCA_031365465.1 Hyphomicrobiaceae bacterium | reverse complement strand
GTTCTTCCAATCTGACTTCTTCATGGTCTTGGACACTGCGTATTTTGTGACGTCATTGATGCTTGGCCACATGTCCACATGTTGAGGCCAATAGGACGCAAAAATCTCAAATGTTTTCCTGCCTAGAAGAAGATCTGCGGGCCGCATCTGTTTTTTCATGAGATCACCGGCTGCTTCGTCTGCTTCGGCGAAATAGGGCGCAACCCAACCATCATATTTGAACCCGTTTGACGTATCTTCGTCGGGCCCACCGGGCGCCTGCATGACCCCGTCCAATGTGATGAATGACAATACAATTATTTTTCTCATGGCTACAGCCTCCAAAGTTTAATTGCAGTGCACAAATCTATTCGTAGGCACCAGACGTCAGACGTCAGAACTGGAATAGAGTTTGACGTATGCGAATGCACGGGGTTCTCCTTTCGCGGCTCTCCACAATATGGCGCATCTACCAAAGATTCTTCCCGTCGATCACCTGCACCGGTGCTGCCGCCGCATCGAAATTGTCGAACAGGCGCGCGTTAACGCCGATGCGGCGCGTCTTGCCGTCCCAGCTGCCATCGGGTTGGAAGTCCGGGCTGTCGCTGAACGTGCCGCAGCCGCAGGTGGGGCAGAAATTGTGCGCGACCATCTTAGACTGCCAGCGATAGGTCGCGACGTCAGCAGCAGGCGTCGTCAGACGAAACTGTGCTGGCTCGTAGTAGGCGTAAAGCGTCCCGCGCTTGGAACAGAACGAACACGTGCACCGGGTCAGTTTCTCGGGAATGTCACTGTCGACTTCGAATGCGGTCTTGCCACAATGGCAACTTCCGGTGATGGGCACTCCGAGCTCCTCCTCAGTTCTTTCGACATGGCTTGAACGGCAAGAGAGCCAATGTGTGAACGCGTTGAGACGTGATCAGTTCCAGGAGCAAACGCAACGAGGATTGCGCGCTATGCTGCTTGCGCGGGCAACAGCGTCGAGTCGATCAAGACATCGACTCCACTTTCCGGCCGGACCGCGCGCGCGGGAATGTCTGCACCCATGCGCCATTGGGCCACGGCATCGCGCTTTGATTCACCTGCGACCAGGAACAGCGCGGCCCGCGCGCGGCTCAGGCGGCGAGCGCTGAGTGACACGCGTAGCGGTGGTGGCTTCGGCGCGTCGAAGACCGCCAGCACTTCGGGCGCGTCTGCTGCGACGCCCCAGTCATGACCCGGAAACAGGCTGGCGGTATGACCATCAGCGCCGAGTCCCAACAGCACCAGATCGAAATCACCGACGCCGCGCAGCGTTTCCGAATAGGCCAGTGCTGCACTTTCAGGGCCAAGTTCGGCTGGCAGAACATGGATCTGATGACGTGGGATGGAAACATGATCGAGCCAGGCGTCAGCCGCCATACGGCTGTTCCGCTCGCTATCGTCCGCGGGCAGGCAGCGCTCGTCGCCGAAGTACACGAGCCAGCGCGACCAGTCGGTGTCAGCCGCGCGCAGCATCCTGTAGACGCCAGCCGGCGTGTTGCCGCCAGCGAGCACGATCAGGAAAGTTCCGCGCTGGTCGATTGCCCGTGCGGCAGCATCGAGGATGCGCTGGATCGCCATTTCTTGCAGCGCCTTGGTGTCCGTGACCTTTATCCAGCGCACACCGGCTTGTCCGGCTTCCGTTTGCTTTATGATCAAACTCATTCCTTCTTGATCGCGTGGCCGCCAAATTGGTTGCGCATCGCTGCCAGCAGCTTGTCTGAGTAAGAGTCCGCGTCGCGCGAGCGAAGCCGCTCAAGCAGCGACAGCTTAATGACCGGCGCCGAAACATTGAGGTCGATGGCCTCGGCGACGGTCCAGCGACCCTCGCCGGAATCTTCGACGTATGGCGCGATCCCCGACATAGCGGGATTTTTCTCCAGTGCCGCAGCCGTGAGATCCAGCAGCCAGGAGCGCACCACGCTGCCATAGCGCCAGATTTCAGCGACTTGGTGCAGGTTTAGGCCGAACTCGCTTTTATGCTGCAGGATCGAGAAGCCTTCGGCGTAAGCCTGCATCATGCCGTATTCGATGCCGTTGTGGACCATTTTGGTGAAGTGACCAGAGCCTACCGGACCAACACGGCCCCAGCCTTTGTCTTTCGCGGGCGCCAACGTTTCGAAGATCGGCCGCAGCCGTTCAACAGCCGCTTCGTCACCGCCGATCATCATGCTGTAGCCCTCGGCCAAGCCCCAGACGCCTCCACTCGTGCCGCAATCGATGTAGTTGAGTTTTTTATCAGCAAACGTCTTGGACCGGCGGACCGTGTCCTTGTAGTTGGAATTGCCACCGTCGATGACCGTGTCTTTTTCAGAAAGCAGCGGCAAAAGTTTCTCAAGGGTTCCCTCGGTGATTTCCCCGGCGGGCACCATCAGCCACAGCGTGCGTGGCGCCGGCAGCTTTGCGACCAGCGTCGCAAGCGACTCCGCGGATTCAGCGCCCTTAGACTCAAGGTCCTTACGAGCTTCGGGTTTTGGATCGAAGCCGACCAGTTGGTGTCCGCCGCGCATCAAACGTTGCGCCATGTTGGCGCCCATCCGCCCTAGACCGATCATACCGAGTTTCATGTCATCTCCTTACGTCCTTACCACTGGAGCCAGCGCCTTAGCAGCGATTGTACGGTCGCCGTCAGGCGCGTGCGGTTGTAGGCATCCGCCGCCTTTTTGATCGCTTCGGCCTGCGTCGGATAGGCATGGATGACCTGCGCCAGTGTGCGCAGCCCGATGCCTGCGACCATCGCCAGCGTGATCTCGTTGATCATCTCGCCCGCGTGACGGGCGACAATCGTCGCGCCGAGAATGCGGTCTGTCCCTTCCTTGACGTGAATCTTCACGAAGCCCTCCTCTTCGCCGTCGGCAATCGCGCGATCGACATCGTGCAGCGGGATGGTGAAGGTTTTCACCGGAATATCC
>JANLYD010000089.1:0-1967 GCA_031365465.1 Hyphomicrobiaceae bacterium | reverse complement strand
CGCGAGCGTTTGCCCGCGCCGCTTTCGACCCGCACGGTGCAGCCGAGCGCCTTATACTTCTTGACCGTATCGGGCGAGATCGCGACACGCGGCTCGCTCTGATCTTCGGCGGTGACGGCAATAATGGTCATGGACAGCCTCGAATAACCCCCTGACGGCGCGGAGGTGACGGCAAGCGGGGCGAGCAGACGAATGATCCGAAATCGACAGACGTCAGTCAATCAACCGGAAAACAAGTGACAACAATTGGCGACGCTCTCGGTCCGATTTCCTCCCCCTTGCGGGGGAGGGTTAGGGTGGGGGGGAGGATGGTCGACATGACCCTGAGAAGCCACGCACCCGGCGATCAAACCAGCGTCAGCAACATCACCAGCAGCAACAGCGATACCAGCACCGTCATGATGACAGACGCGCGCAAGAAACCACTGTACGTCCGCAGATGCTCTTTATAGTCCATGGCCGGGTGGCCCTTGCTCGTATCGATATCCATAGTGCCTCGCTGCGATGTTCAGAAATCAGATGAAGCTACGTTGCTTGTGTCCTAGCGCAGCCGTTGCCAGCCTTCAAGGTGGCGTATGTTAACGGCGGATCGGACGCTGTCGGTAAAACCCCGACGTCAGACAATAACCGGCGCGTGCATTGCTTCGGCGTGACCGAACACTTGCCGATACCGCGCGACCTCCGCAGCCGGTCCGACCGCCTTCAGCGCATTGTCCGAGAGCTTCACCGTCGGTCGGCCGTTGGCTGACAACACCTTGCAGACAATCGAGAAAGGGTCGAGACGTCCATCCGGTCCGAGGCCACGGAAATCGTTGGTCAGCAGTGTGCCCCAGCCAAAGCCAATCCGGATGCGCCCGTTGAAGTGCGCATGCAACCGCTCGATTTCCTCGACGTCGAGACCGTCGGAAAAGATCGCCAGCTTTTTGCGCGGGTCTTGGCCACGGCTCTGCCACCAGGCGATCGCCTGTTCGCCGCCCACGATCGGATCGCCACTGTCGATGCGGATGCCGGTCCACTGCGCCACCCAGTCCGGTGCCGACGCCAGAAACCCCGCGCTGCCGAACGTATCGGGCAAGATGATGCGCAGATTGCCTTCGTAGTCCTCCTGCCAGTCCGACAGCACCTTATACGGGGCCTCCAACAGCGCTGCCGGCGTATCGGCCAGCGCCGCGTACACCATCGGCAACTCGTGCGCATTGGTGCCGACCGCCTCGACTTCCCGCCGCATCGCGATCAGACAATTCGACGTCCCGAGAAACGACGGCGCCAACCCCTCGATCATCGCCTGCACGCACCAGTCCTGCCACAAGAACCCATGCCGCCGCCGCGCGCCGAAGTCGGCGATACCAAGATGCGGCAACTGCTTCAGGCGTTGGATCTTCCCCCACACCCGCGTCATCGCGCGGGCATACAGCACCTGCAACTCGAACTTCCCCATGCCGCGCAACACGGCCCGGCTATGCAACTCCATGATCACGGCGAGCGCCGGAATTTCCCACATCGTGGTTTCGAGCCACGGCCCCTCGAACACCAGTTCGTATTGATCACCGACGCGCTCCAGCGAATAGGCCGGGAAGCGAAAACCTTCGAGCCACTGGATGAACTCCGGCGCGAACATCTGCCGCTTGCCGTAGAACATATTGCCGCGCAACCACGTGCTCTCGCCACGGCTGAGCTGCAGCGTGCGGATGTGGTCGAGCTGCTCGCGCAGTTCGCCGACGTCGATCAGACGCGCCAGCGGGATCTTGGTTGAGCGATTGATGATGCCGAACGTCACGCGGTCCTCAGCGTGCCGCCGAAAGATCGTCTGTGCCATCAGCAACTTGTAGAAATCCGTATCCAGCACCGACCGCACGATCGGATCGATCTTCCAGGTATGATTGTAAACGCGAGCTGCAAGATCGGTCATGCGGAGAAGTGGCTTTCACGGGGGACGACGCCCCCAACATCGCCGCTACAAGCGCAGG
>JANLYD010000088.1:0-2696 GCA_031365465.1 Hyphomicrobiaceae bacterium | reverse complement strand
GCCAGCAACGCGCCGACGAACACGACAGCATAAGCTAGCCCGCCGCGGATCGTGCCGAACAACTGCCCGATCGTGTCGAGCAGATCTTCCGCCATTCCCGAGCGTTCAAGCACTAATCCCATCAGTGTAAAAAATGGAATGGCCAGCAACGTATCGTTGGCCATGACCCCGAATATTCGTTCGGGCAGCGATCGCAGTAGCGGCCACGATAGCGAGATCGCACCGCCGGACAGCGGCGCCAATTCGACGCCGACGATAAAGAATAACAGGCCGCACGCGCCGAGCGAAAACGCCACGGGGTATCCGAGCAGCAAAAATACGATCAATGCGGCGAACATGATCGGCGCCATGTTCTGGGCGATCCAGGCGGCCATTGAGGAAGCTCCACACGATGAAAGGATGCGCGATTAGCGCAAGAGGGTGCAGTAAGCGCCGGTCGCGCTCAGCTCGGCTTGCCGGCCATTTGTGCCGCCTGCGCGCGGGCCTTGGCATCGGCTTCTTCGGCCAGCGCTTCGCGTAAGCGCGCCGCTTCGGCTTCAGCCGATTCCTGATGGCCGCCACCCGAGACGTCGGCGAGTTCGCCGCGCATGATCGCCACGCGCTTGATCAGCTCCGACAGCCCTTGAATGAACAGCAGCGTGAAGCACAACGGCACGAACAGCTTCGACGGATACTGCGGCAGTCCGCCAGCGTTGTTCGACTGTTCGTTCTGCAGCAGCGACCGGTAGAAAAACGGCCACGCCGTCCACATCATGACGAGGCTGATCGGGATCAGGAAAAAAATGTGACCGATCACGTCGATCCAGTTGCGCACGCGCTTCGACAGCATGCTGGAGACCACGTCGATGCGGATGTGCTCATTCGACAGCAACGTCCATGGCGAGCACAGCAGGAAAACCGCGCCGAACAAAATCCACTGCAGCTCCAGCCAGGTGTTCGACGAATAGCCGGTCACCTTACGCACGACCGCATTAACTGCGCTGATCAGCACGGCGACGAATATGGCCCAGGCGATATTTTTGCCAAGCCACGTATTCATCGCGTCGATCGCGCGGCTGAATTTCAGTAATCCACCCATCTATGGTCCCCTCCCAGAGCCCAAAAGTCGCTGTCACCGGACGTGCGGCCGGTCTTGCTGCCGGACTTCATGCCACTTTGCCGCCCTATGGTAGCTGTGGCTTTGCGTGACTTCCAGCGCCCCAACTGCCACAGTATCGATATTCAACGTCCGAGCAACCGGTACGCGAGATAAAATCGGCCCTCCGAGCGGGCCGGTCGATTTGGCATGGCCATTCGTACCATCAGGAGCCTGCAATGACAGTGACTGCGGAACAGGTGCTGGCCCAGCTGAAGCGGGTCAAAGGACCTGACCTCGAGGGCAACATCGTCGATCTCGGCCTCGTGTCCGAAGTCGTGATCCGGGCCGACCGCGCCTACTTCTCGATCACGGTGCCAGCTTCGCGGGCCGAAGAACTCGAACCGTTGCGCCAGGCGGCAGAAAAGATCGTCAAAGACATGCCCGGCATCGAAGGCGTCACAGCCGTGCTAACGGCCGAAGCGCACGCCGGCGGCTCGGTCAAACCTGCAGGCGGCGCGAAAGTCCCAGAGGGTGCGCGGGTACAGGCCGCGCGGGCAGCGGCAGGAGCGGGGGCAGGCGGAGGACATTCCCATGCGCACGATCACAGCCACGGCCATGATCACAGTCACGGGCACAGCCACGCAACGCCAGCCGCAAAACCCGCAGCAGCCGCTGCGCCAGCCGGTGCTGCCGGACGCAGCCTGACGCACGTTGCCGGCATCAAATATCTGATCGCTGTCGCCTCGGGCAAAGGCGGCGTCGGCAAATCGACCACCGCCGTCAACCTTGCGCTGGGCTTCCAAGCCATCGGCCTTAAAGCCGGCATTTTGGATGCCGACATCTACGGCCCCTCGCAACCTCGGCTGCTCGGCTTGACCGGACGTCCGCAGGCGATGCCAGACAAGAAGCTACGGCCTATGGAGGCGTTCGGCCTCAAGGTCATGTCGATGGGCTTCATGGTCGACGAGGGTACGCCGATCATCTGGCGTGGGCCGATGGTCGTCTCGGCGCTGACGCAGATGCTGCGCGAAGTTGCCTGGGGCTCACCCGGCAAAGAGCTCGACGTGCTGGACATCGACATGCCGCCTGGAACCGGTGACGTGCAGTTGACCATGGCGCAGCAGGTGCCGTTGGCAGGTGCGATCATCGTATCGACGCCGCAGGATCTGGCGCTGATCGATGCCCGCAAGGGGCTCAACATGTTCCGCAAGGTCGACGTGCCCGTGCTCGGCATCGTCGAAAACATGAGCTTCTTCATCTGCACCAAGTGTGGCGAACGGCACGAGATCTTTGGCCATGGTGGCGCTGCCGCCGAAGCCGAAAAGCTCGGCATTCCCTTCCTCGGCGGTGTCCCGTTGCATATCGATATCCGTGTCCGCTCGGACGCCGGCCAGCCGATCACCGCGACCGAACCTGACAGCGTTTATGCGCAGATCTATCGTGAGTTGGCCGCCAAAGCCTGGTCGGAACTGCAGGCGAGCCAAGGCAAGCGTGTGCAGCCACCCGTGCTGACGATCGGCAACGCCGGAGCGGAGCTTGAAGTGATGTTCGCGGGGCAGCCGCCTTACCAACTTTCGGCGGAAATGTTGCGCGTGATGAGCCCGTCAGCCGAAGTGCA
>JANLYD010000064.1:0-11532 GCA_031365465.1 Hyphomicrobiaceae bacterium | reverse complement strand
ATGGTGCAGGCGGCCCAGGACAAAGTCGAGCTGCAGCGGCGCGGCGACGCGACCGAACAACGGCTCGATGCCGAGATCGCCGCATTCGGCGGCTCGACCAACTGAAGGACGTGGCTGTGATCCCTGCTGCTTTCGCGCCTTTCACCCGGCTGCAAACACTCCTGCTCGAGCCCTACGCCAAGTTCCTGGACACCGCTGGCCGAAGCCTTGCGAACGGATTGGGGCCGATCGTCTTGGGTGTCGCGACGCTTTACATCCTGTTCAATGCCGTGCGCATGGTCCGTGGCGAGACCGATGAGCCGATCGGCGCGTTCGTCAAAATGGCGCTCAAGGTCGGCGCGATCGCCGCGCTGGCGCTCAACTTCGAGACCTATCGCTACTACGTCGCCGATCCCTTAATCGACGGCATCCCCAACACCATCAGTCAGATGTTCGTGGGCGAACGGATGCCCACCGTCACCCAGTTCGACTCGTGTGCCGCGAGCCTCGGTATCTTTCTGGCCAAGGCCTGGAAGGGCGTGGCCTGGTATGACACCGGCGGCATGTTTCGTGTCGGCAGCTGGTCGATCCTCATCACCATCATCGGCGCCGGCGTGATCGTCACCGGCTTCGTGCTGACGATGTTCACCAAGGCCGTGATGTACCTTATCCTGAGCCTTGGCCCGGTCTTCATCGTTTGCGCGATGTTTGAGCAAACCCGCGCGTATCTCAATCATTTCGTCAGTTCGGCCGTGACGCTGATCGTGCAGCAGGTTCTGGTGGCGGCGGTTATGGGGTTGATCCTCAACACGTTGAAGGAGGCGATGGTCTTCACATCAGCCGAAGCCTTCGCCGTCGACTGCATGAATATTCTGCTGCTGTGCTTGTTCGTGTCGTACATTTTCTACCAGCTGCCGACGATGGCCCAGCGATTGGGTGGCAACGGAATCGCGACCGCGCTTCCAGCGATGGTGCACCGAAGCCGAGCCGACCGGCCGCCGCAGGGCGCCGATCTGCCGCCGGAGTTGCACACGTACGGCAACGGTGCGCCGGGCCGCACGAGCGGCGTGCGCGGTACGGATAGCGAACGCGCCGGCGCACGCACCGAGACGGCCGCAGCAGGTGCGCCAGCTGGTCGTCTGGTCCAGGGCCCGTACGCACAGCAGACGGATCGATCCGGTGGCACTCTCGCACACTCACCGACGTTCGGTTCGGATCCAAAGCATTTTGGTGGCGTGGGGGAGGCCAACGCCGATGCGTCCGCCAGTGGTTCGGCGCGCGGTGCAGGTGCAGTGTCCGGCACTCCGGACGCTGCCAACGATCCACTGGGGGCAATAGCCTTTTCCGCCGCACTGGAGCGCGGCGCGCGCCGGCACGACACGCCATCCTACGAGGGTGTCTCGATCGCGCAAACGGCGCTGCCGGATCGGGTCTACGCACTGCAATCGGTGGTCGGCGACTCGGGTGTTGCTGGTTATGGGGCCCATGACGCGACCGCACGGATCGACACGCTCGCTCATCGGACGGCGGCCGGAACAACAAGCTCAGAACCGACCACAGCGACACGCGCGGCGACGGTTCCCGGCTCCGCGAGCGGCACTTCAAGATGAGGAGCAAGGGGGCACAAATGGGCAAATGGCTTTTGATACTGTCGGTTTTGATCGTGGTGAGTGGGTGCGCTGCATCGGATCGCGGTCCGCGGAGCTGCGATGGCGGCGACAAGCGCGCGATCAACGCCGGCAAATGGTCGGGCACGCTCGATCTGACCTGTGGGAGGGCCGAGTGATGCTGGGTGGAGACAAAAATGACCTTGCGGCCTTTTTCGCCCAGAGCCGGACATTCGACGGCGAACGCGTCATGTCGGAGCGCCGCTCGCGCCGTTTGGCCTGGCGCATTGCCGGCGTCAGCGCCGCGACAGGGTTCGCCTCCATGGTGGCGGTGATTTGCATGCTGCCGCTGCGCACCGTCGATGTGCACGTGTTTCGCGTCAACGCGACAACCGGCACCGTCGATCTGGTCACACCGATACGCGGCATCCAAACGTACGATGAAGCGGTCACCAAATACTGGCTGGCGGACTACATCCGGGGCCGCGAAGGGTACATGTACGACGAGGCCCCGGCTGCCTTCCGCAAGGTGAACTTGATGAGCCTCGAGCCGGAACAAGCCAAGTTCACCGAAAGCTACGCGTTGAAAAATCCAAAGAGCG
Source organism: Hyphomicrobiaceae bacterium (assembly GCA_031365465.1). Lineage (GTDB taxonomy): Bacteria > Pseudomonadota > Alphaproteobacteria > Rhizobiales > Hyphomicrobiaceae > JABFRJ01. The sequence continues at coordinate 9,344 of JANLYD010000064.1, read as the reverse complement.
CGCTGGCCGTCCTCGGCCGGGAGGGAACGTCGAAGATCGATATCCGAGCGATTTCCTTTCCGTCGGCCAATCTGGGGTTGGTGCGTTACGCGCGTACCGTTCAACGCGGTGGCCACAGCACCATCAGCCATTGGATGGCGACGGTCGCTTACGACTACGTGTCAGCGCCGTTGTCGGACCGGGACCGTCTGATCAATCCGCTCGGGTTTGCAGTCCGCGACTACCGTATCGATCCGGAGACACCCTAATGCGCTTCATACCCGTTGGCCTGGCTGTGATCCTCTTTTCGGGATTGCCGGTGGGGGCCGCCGAACTCCCCAAAGAGGGACGCGACGACCAGCGTGTCAGGTTCGTCAATTACAATCCCTTCCAGGTCGTCCAGATCGTCGGCGCGCTGCGCACGTCGACGCAAATCGAGTTTGCGTCGGACGAGACCGTGGTTCACGCCACGGTCGGCAATCCCATCTGGGAAATCGCACCGACCGGCAATCTGGTGTTCGTCAAACCCAAGGAACTGCACCCGTCCACCAATATGCAGGTGGTCACCCAACGGCCGGACGGCACGCAGCGGAGCTATCAGATCGAGCTCGGATTGATGCCGCTCGACAGGGCTGCTAAAAATCCGCCGTTCCTGCTGGTCAAGTACAAATACCCGTCCGACGAGCAGCTGCGACGGCAGCAGATCGAGGCGGCGACGACGGCCGAACGCAAAGCCGCTCACGTCGATCACGTCCTGGCGCGCGACGAAGCCAACGGACCCCGCAACTACGCCTATGCAGTGCAAGGCGAGACTGCCTTCGAACCGGTCGAGGTCTACGACAACGGTAAAACCACGACTTTGCGTTTCGCCGGCAATATCGAGATGCCCGCCATCTACGCGACGACTGACGACGGCGAAGAGGAGCTGATCCCAAAGACCGTCACAGGCGATGCCGTACTCGTGCACGCGGTGGCGCGCAAGTTGGTGTTGCGGCGCGGCGATCAGGTGCTTTGCGTCTTCAATGAAAACTACCGGCCGGAAGGGATCGATCCGCACACGCGGACGACGTCTCCGAGTGTGGCCCGTGCGCTGGCCGCCGGCGGCAAGACGCCTGTCGCCACTCTCGGCCGCGCGGCGCGCGGCGACGCGGCACCGATCCTTGCCAGTGGCCCGATCGTGATCGGTAAATAAGGAAGATCGATATGTCCGACACACATGAGATCGAGACCGATCGGATGGCGGCTGCATCCAGGTTAACGGCTGGCGCCAAGGCCAAAGCCGGTCAGGTCGTTCGCACACTTTCTGCCGGTGCGCTGATTGTCGGCGGTGCCGCTGCAATTTATGTGGCGACGCGGGCTGCGGCACCGCCGCTGCCGACGGCGCCCAAAGCGGTCGCCGCCACGTCGCGTAAGCTCGATATGTCCGAACTGGATTTGCCGCGCGCCATGTCGATCACGCCGCACGCGCAACCGGCAACGCCACCACCGCTGCATCTTGCGCGTAAAGAGGAGCTGTCGACTGGGCAACAGATGCTGCTGGCAATGCAGCGCGCGCCCGTCACGGCCTTCTCCAAAACGCTGCCGGTTGCGTCGCGCCCTCCATCCGAAGAGCGCATCGTGCGTGACACCGACGACAAGGGCGCCTTCGAGCGACGGTTTGCGTCTTCGACGTTCGAGGTCGCGAAGGCCGGCATGATCGCGGATCGCCGCTTTACCATCACGCAGGGCACGTCGATCCCCTGCGCGTTGGAAACCGCCATGCAGTCGGATCAACCGGGGTTCGTGACCTGTGTGATCACCCGGGATGTGCTGTCCTTCAATGGACAGGTGGTGCTGATGGAAAAAGGCACGCAGGTGTTCGGCGAGTACCGGGGTGGACTGAGCCCCGGACAGGTCCGACTGCATGTGATCTGGTCCAGTGCGACGACCCCGCTCGGCGTCCGGGTGCAGCTCGGGTCGGCAGCGACAGACGCGCTCGGCCGGGCCGGCGTCGGGGGCGAGGTCGATACACACTGGTGGGAGCGGTTTTCGGCCTCGGTCTTGCTCTCCGTCGTCAGTGACATCTCGGCGATCGGCACGCAGCGGCTGCAGACAAGGCAGGGTGTGCAGGCCAGTGGTACCGGCCAAGCCGGAAATCAGGCCGCCGCCATTGCCGTCGAGCAATCAGCGGCCATCAAACCGACCCTAAAAAAGCATCAGGGCGAGATGGTCACGATCATGGTCGCGCGCGATCTGGATTTTTCGGCCGTCTATGCGTTGCAGGCCGTCAAGAACACCGGCGCGTGGAGCGAGAACACGCTGCTCGAACAACCCGTCGGGCGGCTCAAATGACAACCGATGCGGATAGACATGCCGGTCGTACACAGATTTATGCGCAGATGGGTCCGTTGCGCGAGCTTCTTGCCGCGCCGGGCGTGTTCGAGTGCTGCATCAACCGTCCCGGTGTCACCTGGGTGGAAACGGCGGGCGGTTGGACTGAACACGCAACGCCCGAGCTCACCTTCGAACGGTTGCGGGGGTTGGCGCTGGCGCTAGCGAGTTGGAATGCCGACAGCGTCAGTTCCGAGAAGCCGATCCTATCGGCAGTCGCGCCGGATGGTGAGCGCGTACAGTTCGTGCTGCCGCCCGCGGTCGATGCCGGTCTGATCTCCATGACCATCCGCAAGCCCAGTCATGTCACGTTTTCGCTGGCGGAGTTGGGTGCGCATGGCTTGTTTAGCGCGGTCGCACGCGGGCACGACATCCGATTGCACGATTCCAAATTGGCCGCTTTCTACGACAGCGGCGATACCGCAGCGTTTCTCGCCCGTGCCGTCAGAACGCGCAAAAACATCTTGATCAGCGGCGCGACAGGGTCTGGAAAGACGACACTGTCCAAGGCCCTGATTGCGCACATCCCGCTCGACGAGCGCATCATCACGATCGAGGACACGCCAGAGTTGGCCATTCCGCATCGCAATAGCGTAGCGCTCAAATACAGCAAGGATGCAGGGCGCGGCAAAGTTGGCCCGCAGCAATTGTTGGAGTCCTGCCTACGCATGCGACCGGATCGGATCCTGCTGCAAGAGCTACGTGACGGAACCGCTTTTTTCTACATTCGCAACGTCAACTCGGGGCATCCCGGTTCCATCACGACAGTTCATGCCGACAGCTGCGCGCTGGCGTTTGAGCAGCTGTCGCTGTTGGTCAAACAGAGCGAGGCCGGGTCAGGTCTGGATCGATCCGACATCCGATGTTTGCTGCAGGCGTCGATCGACGTCGTGGTGCAGTGCAAGCGGATGGGCGCAGCGTTTCGCGTTACCGAGCTTTGGTATGGCGCGGCATCGCAAACCATTCTCGGCGTCCCGGCTGCAGCTTGAAGCAAACTCATCAGTGGCGTAGCGGCGCGGGGTGACCTGCGGCGATTTAAGACGCGTGCGAGGTAGTGAGGCAAACGCTCGTCGTGCGCCCCCGGTCGGTTGTGTTTCAGGCGTCCAAATCAACACAGGCTGCGCGGGCTTCTGGCCGGCTGCCGGAAAACAGGATCATCAAAATGAAAAATGACCGGTTAAAACTCAGTGTGTGTGTGATCGCGCTACTTGCGATGTGTCCGACGTTGGCTGTGGCGCAATCGGTGTCAGGGGGCACATCGTATAATCCGTCGTCGACGGCGGTTGGAACGGGCGCGATTGCGGGTCGGCCGCCCGCGGTTGATTGCACAATCATTGGTTCCGCAATCTCCTTGAGCGGCTGCGTCGGTCTGGGTGCCGGTCAGACGGCTGTCGGAACCAGCTCGACCGCCTCGGGAGACTACAGCTCGGCGTTCGGGCATTCTGCGACCGCTTCGGGCGATCGATCGACGGCGTCGGGTGCGTATGCAAACGCCAGCGGTGCGTGGTCGTCGGCATTCGGCGTCGCGTCAACGGCGTCGGGCGTGAACGCGACTGCCATCGGATCCGTGGCGACGGCGAGCGGTGCTTATGCGACAGCGGTCGGACAGACGGCGTTGGCGACAGGCGATCGTGCGGTTGCGGTCGGAACGAATGCAGCAGCATCGGGTGACTATAGCACGGCGCTCGGAACGTTGGCGGTCGCGAGTGGTGAGAGTGCCTCGGCGGTGGGGCTCGGTGCGACGGCGTCCGGGGTAAATTCCTCGGCGTTCGGGACGAGCAGCGAAGCGACGGCTGACAACGCCACAGCCGTTGGCCGGCTCGCCAAAGCAAGCGGGGTGTCGTCGACCGCGCTCGGATCTTATGCGGTCAGCTCCGGCAGCGAGAGTACGGCGATCGGCACCAGTGCGACGGCGACGGCTGTGAATGCGACAGCGGTTGGCTTTTTTGCCCACGCCACCGGCGTTTCGAGCTCGGCGTTTGGTACGGGTGCAACGTCGTCGGGAACGAACTCTGTGGCGCTCGGCATGAACTCCAGCGACGGCGGTCTCGCCAACGTTGTGTCGTTCGGCTCGGTCGGGTCAGAACGTCAGTTGACGAACGTGGCGGCGGGCACCAGGGGCACCGATGCGGTCAACATGACCCAGCTAACGGCGGTGGCGTCGTCCGGCACGGGCAACACGGCGGCGATCGCCACGCTGACGACGGGTTTGGCGACGACGAATGCCAACGTTGCGACGTTGAACTCCAGCCTCGCGACGACGAATGCAACGGTGACGGCGCATGGTGTGCAAATTGCCGCGACGCAGACGCTGGCACAAACGACGGCGACGACGGTTGCCGGCAACACTGCGTCGATTATCGCCTTGAATAGCGGACTTGCGGCGACAAATACCGCTGTCGCCGGACATACGACGCAGCTCAATCAACACACTGCCTCGATCGTGGCCTTGAACACCGGCCTCGCGGCGACGGATGCGACGGTTGCGACCCAAGGCCAGCAGATTGGCACGCTCCAGTCAGACGTGGGCGCGTTGGGGGCCGGGCTCACGTCGGTGTCGAGCCGGACGGCAGCTCTCGAAACCCGGACCGGAGCCTTGGAAGACCGCCAGAAGTCGACAGGCAAGGGCGTGTCGATCGCGATGGCGATGAGCAGCCTCAACCTCGATCCGGGCAAGAAGTTCGGCCTCGGCGTCAATCTCGGCGGTTACGATGGTGCGCACGCGATCGGCGTGAACAGCGTAGTCCGGCTCAACAAGACGTTCAGCATGAATGCGGCTGTGGGGCTGTCGTTGGAAGGTAGCAAGCCGGGTGGGCGTCTCGGTGTGACGGGGCAGTGGTGAGTAGGGGCGCGGCCGCGAGGCCGCGCCTTTTAACGATGGCTTCTGGAGAAAGAGTGCATGCGGACGACAATCAAGATAACTATGTTTGTGGCAGCATTAGCGGCGAGCTCCGTCGGCGTAAGTGCTCAAGAAATGCTCGCGAAGATCGGGTCTGGCGTGCGGCCGTCGGTGCCGTTGCCCGAGACGATTTTGATCATGACCCGGACGACACTGCTGATGGTCGGCCAAGCCAACCATGCGACCAATTATTCGGTGTTGCGTGCGCTCGCGTCGTCCAACTTTCGCGAGAAGAACAGCGAGGCGGCGTTGGCTGAAGCGTTTGCCAAGGTCCGTGATGTATCGTTGGATTACTGGTCGGCGGCAACGATTGTTCCGGTCTTTACAGACATGGGCATCTCCGACAACGGTTCACTGCGCTTGGCCGGCCACCTGCCAACGCGGCCCGTCGAGATGACGTTTCAGTTGGTATTCGTCATGCAAGACGGCGGCTGGCGCATCGACGGTCTGGGGATCGGCGCGCGCACCGTGGCGTCGCTGTCAGCGGCGTCCGCTCAACCGACCCAGTCTCCGACTGGCGCCGCCAAACCAGCGGTACCAGCGGTCGTGGCCCAAAAAATGGCGGCTAAAAAGTGACGGCGGATCAGCACGCAATCGTCATGCAGCGCGTTGCTCGGATTATCGGTTGAGCAGCGCAGATTTGTCCGGTGCGGAGCCGCATGTTCATAGGGCGACACATGCCGAGTGTTATGAAAGACGCGCCGTGGCGTTGGCGGCGGGTGTCATCTGCACAATCGGGAACTTTGCAGCCAACGTGTCGAGGACTTCAGCCCCCCGATCACCGGTCGGCACGAACATGCGCAGCTTCCAGCCGATCAGTTCCGAAAACAGACCCATCGTTTTGAGCCGGGGAACCATGCCCTGCGTGAACTCACACAACTCGATGCGATTTTCCGCCATGACCTTCGACCGCCGCAGCTTGAGGCCATCCTGCAATGCTACCCACACTTTGCCCGCCAGCAGGGCTGCGTAAGCGTCGGACGGCGAGACCGGTGTCGAAGGATGCTCGGCGATGTCTGCCATCCACGCCTCCGAGACGACACGGCCGACGATCTTTTCGCCGGCATCGGTTTTCAGGCGGTACACTTTGACGTGGTTCTGCGGCAGGCGCTTCCAGATCGGCAGCAGCAAGCCGGTGACGATGTAGAGTTCCTGTTCGCTATACTCTGGCACTTGATCGCATTCCGCCGCCCAGGCGATGGCGAAGCCGGTGGCATCCGCGGGTTCCCATGTGCTGTCTTCGAAGAAACTCGCCGACACGGTGGCGACGTCCATCGGCCGGATAAGGCGGACACGACGCTCGACAGTGCCGTCGTCGAGGGTGACGCTGGGGGCCCGGACCTGCACGGCGGCGCGCTTGGATTTGGTGTTCGTGACCAGTTTGGCACCGGGCTCGCCGGCGAGATCGAGTGCGCGGGCGAGCGTGCGCGGTTCGTTTTTGGTGCGTTGAACAATAGTGAGGGCTTTGGTTTCTGCGCCGGTTTGCGGGTGCGCGTAGATCGTCTGCCGCTTTGCGACTTCAAATGACGAGGCGGTCAGGGTTTCCAGCCCACGATCGTAGGTGCCCGATGCGATCGCACCCTCGGTCTTGTGGCGCAGCAATCCCTCGAACACGTCGAAGATCTTGTTCTGCAGTTCGATCGTCAAGGCGAGCAAGCGGTTGAGGAACGTCGTGATCGGCGGCAGTGCGTCTTTGAAGGTGCCGTCTTTGTCGAGCAGGCTGAAGCCGGTGGCCGCCTCGAACTTTTCGAGGCTGCAGCCCTCGACCTTGCCCGACACCAGCAGCGTATAGAGCTGGGTAAGGGCCGCGCGTGCGTAGGGGCTTTCGAGATTGTCGGCCGCTTGGAACAGGCCTTGACCACCGGTTTCGCGCTGGCCTTTGGTAATGGCGCCGAGCGTGTCGAGGCGCCGGGCGATCGTCGACAAAAAGCGTTTTTCGGCCTTGACGTTGGTGGCGATCGGCCGAAACAGCGGCGGCTGTTTCTGGTTGGTGCGGTTGGTGCGTCCGAGGCCTTGAATGGCCGTGTCTGCCTTCCAGCCGGCTTCCAGCAAATAATGCACGCGCAGACGCTGGTTTTTGGCGGCGAGTTCGGCGTGGTAGCTTCGACCGGTGCCGCCGGCGTCGGAGAAGACGAGGATCGGTTTCAGATCGTCCATGAACGCTTGGGCCTCCGAGAGATTGGCCGACGCCGGCCGATTTTCGACGGCAAGCACGTCGCCACGGCGCACGATGCGCCGCGCACGTCCGGTCACTTCGGCAACCGTATCGGTCCCGAAGGTCTGGATGATCTGGTCGAGTGCACCTTGCACGGGCGTCAAGGTGCAGAGGTGTTCGACGAGGGCGTCGCGAGCTTCGACTGCGGCACGGCAGACGACCGGATTGCCGTCCTGGAGCGCCGGGCGTGACGATATTTTGCCGCTGTCGTCGGTGAAGGGCTCGAAGAGCGCGGTCGGGAACGAGTGCATGAGGTAGTCGAGGACGTATTCGCGCGGTGTGATGTCCACCTGCAGATCGCCCCACTCAGACGTTGGGATTTGGGCCAGCCGGCGTTCCATCAGGGCTTCGCTGGTCGAGACGATCTGGATGACGGCTGCGTGGCCGGCCGCCAGATCTTTGCGGATGCATGTGATCAGCGTTGCCGTTTTCATCGATGTGATCAGATGCAGAAAGAACCGCTGTTTGGAGCTTTCGAAGGCCGAGCGCGCCGCCGATTTCGCCTGCCCATTGAGAGAGCCGGTCTCGGCCGTGATGTTGGTGGCGCGCAGCGCTTGATTGAGGTGATTGTGAATGATCTCGAACGCGCCGGCGTAGCTGTCGTAAATGTGGATTTGAGCCTCGGTGAGGTCGTGCGTCGTCAGGTCGTACTCGACGCCTTCGTAAGACAGCGACCGCGCCGTATACAAGCCGAAGGCCTTCAGATCGCGCGCGAGAACTTCCATCGCCGCAACGCCGCCGCCTTCGATGGCGGCGATGAATTCGGCGCGCGTCGCAAACGGGAAGTCGTCCCCGCCCCAGAGCCCCAGCCGTTGCGCACAGGCGAGATTGTGGACGTCTGTCGCGCCCGTCGCCGAGATGTAGACGACGCGGGCGTCGGGCAGCGCGTGTTGCAATCGGAGACCGGCACGGCCTTGCAGCGAGGCGTCTTTGCCACCGCGCTCGCCCTCGGCCGGTGCAGCGTTCGCCATCGCATGGCTTTCGTCGAACATGATGCAGCCGTCGAACAAGGGTCTGAGCCAATCGACGATCTGCTGGATGCGTGAGCCTTTGTCATCGCGACCCTCGGAGCGAAGCGTGGCGTACGTCGTGAACAGAATGCCGTCTTGCATGATAATGGGCGTCCCGCTTTTGAACCGCGACTGCGGGCTGATCTGGAGCCGCTCCTGACCGAGCGCGGACCAGTCGCGTTGGGCGTCGTCGATGAGTTTGTCGCTTTTGGAGATCCACACGGCCCGGCGGCGGCCCTTGAGCCAGTTATCGAGGATGATCCCTGCGGCCTGACGGCCCTTACCGGCCCCAGTGCCATCACCCAGCATCCAGCCGCGGCGGAATCTGACGGCGTTGGTGGCGTCGGCGGTGGCAGCGGAAATGACGTCGAAGGTGGCGTCCATCGTCCATGTGCCCGCAAGCTTCGCACTGTGCGCTTCGCCGGCGGCGATAATGCTTTCGAGTTGGGCATCGGAGAGCAACCCTTTGGCGACGAGACCGCTCGGCACTGTCGGCACGTAGCTCGGCTTTGGCGGTGCCACCGACGCCATGGCGGCCGACTGGACCAACTGTGTCGGGTGTTTGATCGCTCCGGCGATGACGATCGATTGCAGGCTGTAGTTTTCATAGACGGCGGCGGTGATCTGTCCCTCCGGCTGATCGGGCGTGCTTTTATGCGCGTAAAGTAGCGCTTCGGCATCGAGGCTCGGTGTTGCCGGCAGAGCCGTCGTCTTGCGGTGAACGGGGGTGTGCCGATTGGCTGAGCGATAGCTCAGCAATGCCAGGGGCCTTCGGACGTCGGGCCGCAGCGGGACAGTCGTCAGCACGAGGTCGAGTAATGATGCGGCGGACATCGTGTCCGGAAATGTGACCTCCGACATGGTATGCGGC
>JANLYD010000039.1:0-3130 GCA_031365465.1 Hyphomicrobiaceae bacterium | reverse complement strand
AGGCAACTTCAGCTTTTTGGTGCCCATCTGCCGCAGCACGCACATAGCCGGAAGGGGAAATTTGACCCCAAGCGGACGTAGTTGCGCATCCAATGGGCCGTGTCTTGGCCGTCGCGAAAATCGGCACCTCTCAAAAGAACTCTTAGATTAATGCCGCGGCACGGCGGGCGAAGATGGCGGCGAGCTGACCCGCTTGCGAGGCATTATCGGCGGCGGCGTTTCCGGCCTTGGCGCGCGCGGCGATACCTTTGAAAATGCAGGACCAGCGGAAGAGCGCGAACGCGTTGTGGAAATTGGTCAGTGCGATCGGCGTCCCTGCCGCCGCATTGTAGTCGACTATGTACTCGTCGAGTGACGGGATTCCTAGTGCGGCGACATCGACGCCGATCAAGCCGCCGTACTCGTCCGACGCCGTCAGCCACGCGATGGCCGTGTGAGCAACATCCGCGAGTGGATGGCCGAGCGTGGACAACTCCCAGTCCAACACGGCTACGACGCGAGACTCGGTGGGATGAAACATGAGATTGCCGATGCGATAGTCGCCATGGACGAGGCTCGTCCTGTCATCGCCGGGGATATGTGCGGGAAGCCAGGCTATCAGCTTCTCCAAGTTCACATCGTCATGCGTGCGCGAGAGTTCCCACTGCTTGCTCCAGCGCGAAATCTGGCGCGCGAAGTAGTTTCCCGGCTTGCCGTAGTCGCCAAGGCCCTTGGCCGCGTAATCGACGTTGTGGAATGTCGCGAGCGTCGCTGCCATGGCGCGGTACATTTCGCGGCGTTCCTCTTTCGAAATGCCGGGCATGGTGCAGTCGTGAAAGATGCGGCCCTGCACGCACTCCATCACATAGAAGGGCGTGCCGATGGGGCCCGGATCGCTGCAGAAAAGGATCGACGGCGGCACAGGAACGCCGGTTCCGGCGAGTGCGTTGATGATCCGATATTCGCGGTCCACCGCGTGTGCGGAGGGCAAGAGTTTACCCGGCGGCTGCTTGCGCACGACGAGACGGCGGTTATCGAACGTAACGAAGTACGTCGGGTTCGATTGTCCACCCGCGATGCGCTCCATCAGCATCGGGCCTTCGAGCCCGCGGATGTGTTGGCGTAAGTAGCTCTCGAGGCCGGATGCGAAGCTGGGCGCGGGCGTTGCGATCTCTATCATGACTTCCCCTCGCCGCTGACGGGCCAACTCCAGAAGCCTGCGCCTTCCTTTTCTAGCGCGCGGTTCAACACCATCCGGTGCACCTCATCGGCGCCATCCACGAGTGGCTTGGCGCGCGTAGCGGTAGATCCATTCGAGCACGGTATCCTTGGAATAGCCGCGCGCGCCGTTGATCTGGATTGCAAGGTCGGCCGCCTCATGCAGTGTGTTGGCCGCCTGAACCTTGGCCATGGAAACTTCCTTCTGTGCCTTGCCGCCGCGATCGAGTTCCCATGCGGCCTTCATGACGAGAAGGCGGGTGATTTCGATGGCCATGGCGGCCTTGCCCATCATCAGCTGCACAGATTCGCGATCGGCGAGACGAGTGCCGAAGCCGTGGCGCTCGGCGGCATAGCTTTGCGCGATCTCCAGGCAGCGTTTGGACAACCCGAGCCAGCGCATGCAATGCGTGAGCCGCGCGGGGCCAAGCCTTATCTGCGTGACGCGCAAGCCGTCGCCTTCGCTCATCAAGACGTCTTCGTGCGGGATGTGCAGGCCGTCGAACTCCAGCTCGCAATGGCCGCCGTGCTCCTCCGGCCCCATGATCGGAATGCGCCGTACGATGCGCCAGCCGGGCTGATCCTTGTGATAGAGAAAAGCAGTGAGGCCCTTGCGGGCGTCGGGAGATGTTCGCGCGAGAACGATAAAGTGCGCGGCTTCGCCAGCACCGGTAATGAACCATTTGCGTCCGTAAATGCGATGCGATCCATCCGCCTGCTTTTCTGCGCGCGTCAGCATCATGGACGGATCAGAGCCGCCGCCCGGGTGCGGTTCGGTCATAACAAAGGCAGAGCGCACGTCACCGCGCACGATGGGCGCGAGCCATTTTTCCTTCTGCTTGGGCGTTCCCACGGCCTCCAGCACCATCATGTTGCCGTCGTCGGGCGCGGCCGAGTTGAACACGACAGGACCGAAGATGGAGCGGTTCATTTCCTCATAACAAACCGCCATGCCCATGCGTCCAACGCCGAGGCCGCCTGTTTCGGGCTTCAACTGCAGGCACCAGAACCCTTGCGCCTTGGCCTTTGCACGCAGCTTGGCAAGGAGAGCGAGATCGATGTTTTCATGCGCGTCGTAGGATTTTGGATCGCTTTCGAGCGGAAGAATCTCCTGCGCAACGAAGGCAGCGATACGGCGGCGCAGATCTTCGAGCGAGGGTGTGATCGTGAAGTCCATGTGGGTTCTCACAATGAGGAAACGAGATGCCCGCCGTCTGCGACGAGCGATGAGCCGTTGACGTAACTGGAGGCGTTGGAACATAAAAACAGCAATGGACCGTCAAGATCGGCAAGGGTGCCGAAGCGCCGTTGTGGGATGCGCTTTATCAGCGCCTGCCCCGCCTCGCTCTGAAGGAAGTCTTGGTTTAACTCGGTCGAGATATAGCCGGGGCAAAGCGCGTTGACGCGAATGTCAAAACGGGCCCATTCGAGCGCCATGCTCTTCGTCAGCTGCACGAGCGCGGCTTTGGAGGCGGCATAGGCCGCGACTTGGCCCGCGACGCGATGGCCGAGGATGGACGCGACGTTGACGATGCTGCCGCCGCTGCGCTGGTCGCGCATGATGCGGGCCGCGGCTTGGCCAACCAAGAAGGCACCCTTGAGATTGGTATCAAAGATACGGTCCCAGCCTGTTTCGTCCTGATCGATCAGCGGCACCGTCTGCGTCACGCCCGCATTGTTAATCAGAATATCGAGGCCGCCGAGTTCACTTGCCGCCTTGCTCACCGCAGCCTCTACGCTTGCTCGCGAGCTGACGTCCAGCGCCACAGCGAAGGCTTTGACGCCGTTCGCGCCAAGCTTTGCGCACAGCGTCTCGCATGCGCTCGCGTCGCGGGCCGCAAGAGCGACACTTGCCCCGGCAGTGGCGAGAACCCCGACAAAGTGTGCGCCGAGGCCCTTGGAGGCTCCGGTCACCAGGGCGCGGCGCCCGGCC
>JANLYD010000035.1:0-2714 GCA_031365465.1 Hyphomicrobiaceae bacterium | reverse complement strand
GGTCCTGCGCGAATTTCTCGACGTTCTCCTGATCGATCATCACCAGGCACGTCAGGAACGGGCGTTTGTCGCCGATGACCACTGCGTCGGAGATATAAGGCGAGAACTTCAGGCCGTTCTCGATCTCGCTCGGCGTGATGTTCTTGCCGCCCGCAGTGATGATGATGTCTTTCATGCGGTCGGTGATTTTTACGTAACCCTCGTTGTCGATCATGCCGACGACGCCGGTGTGCAGCCAGCCATCCTTGTCGATGGTCTCGGCGGTTTTTTCGGGCTGATTGAGATAGCCTTTGAAGACGATATCGCCGCGGATCAAGATCTCGCTTTGCGGCGACAGCTTCACTTCGGCCCAGGGCACCGGCTTGCCGATCGTGCCAAGCTTGATGCGGTCGGTGGTCATGGACGTTGCCACGCCGCCGTTTTCGGTCTGGCCGTAGACTTCGTACATGTTCATGCCGAGCGACAGATACCATCGCACCAACTCGGGCGAGATTGGTGCTGCGCCCGTAAACAGTCGCGTCGCCCGGTCGATGCCCAGCATCTTACGAATGTTGCGCAGCACCAGCCAATAGCCGGCCTGATTGGCGAGCCACAGGCCCGGCGATGGCCGGCGGCCGTCCAACTTGGCATCCGCCACCTTGGCGCCGACGCTGATCGCCTTGGCGTAGGCCCACTTTTCCAATGGTGTTGCGTCTTTCAACGCGATCATGGTGGCTGAATAGAATTTTTCCCAGATGCGCGGCACCGCGAGAAACGCCGAGGGCTGCACTTCGCGGATGTTGTCGGGAACCGTTTCCGGGCTCTCGGCGAAGTTCATGATCGAGCCGGTCGCCACGGAAAAGTAGTAGCCGCCAAGCCGCTCGGCCACATGGCACAACGGCAGGAACAGCAGGCGTTCCTCGCGCCGTTCGAGCGGGAACAACGTCTCGGCGTGCTTCATCTGCGTGGTGACGTTCTTGTTCGTCAACATCGCGCCCTTGGGCTGGCCGGTGGTGCCGGACGTATAGACCAGCATGGCGACATCGTCGGGCGTGCGGCTGTCGAGCCACTTCTGATACAGCCCTTCGCGGCCTTTGGCGTGTTCGCGGCCAAGCGCCACGAGCGCCTCCATCGACATGGCCATGGGGTCCTTGAAGGTCTGCAGGCCTTCCATGTCGAAGATGACGATGTGCTCGAGTTTTGGACAGCGCGCACGGCATTCCAGCACTTTGTCGAGTTGTTCGTCGTCTTCCACGAACACGATTTTGCTGCCGGAGTCGTTGAGCAGATATTCCACCTGCTTGGCGCTGTCGGTGGGATAGATGCCGGACGAGATGCCGCCCGCGCAGAGGGTCGCCATGTCGGCGTAGCACCAGTCGGGGTTGGTGTTGGCGATGATGGAGGCGACGTCGCCGGACGTGAAACCGAGCGCGTTGAGGCCATATGCCATATGCTTCGACTTTGCGGCCCATTCGGTCCAGCTGATCGAGCGCCACACGCCGAATACTTTCTCGCGCATGGCCGGCCGTTTCGCTCGGGCTGCGACCGCCAACTCAAAGCTTTTGGCGACGGTGTCGGCGACCGTGATCTTAGATTTACGTGCCATCAATCCTCGCATAATTCCCTCTAGCGTTTCTGACGGGGAGAGGGAGGCATACACCGATGTCGCGGCTGCCCCTCACCCCGACCCTCTCCCCGTCGAAGGCGACAGGGAGAGGGAGCAGAATCATCGCCACGTCTTCTTGCGTTTCCAGCGCCGCTCGCCGCGCGCACTTTCGTCCTTTGCGCCGAGATAGAATTCCTGGATGTCCTTGCTGTCCATCAGCCGTGCGCACGTGTCGGCAATGACGATGCGGCCGACTTCGATGACGTAACCGAAGTGGGCGAGTTCGAGCGCCATGCGCGCGTTCTGCTCGACCAGCAAAATCGACACGCCTTCTTCCGCGTTGACGCGTTTGACGATGGCGAAGATTTCTTTGACGAGCAGTGGCGACAGACCCAGCGACGGCTCGTCGAGCAGCAGCAGCTTCGGCCGGTTCATGAGCGCACGGCTCAACGACAGCATCTGCTGTTCGCCGCCCGAGAGTTGCCCTGCCGGCTGTTCGAGGCGCTCTTTCAGGCGCGGAAAGTAGCCGTAAATGCGATCGAGATCACCGGGGATTTCCTTCCGATCGCGGCGCGTATAGGCGCCCATCATGAGGTTTTCGCGTACCGACAGGAACGGAAAAACCTCGCGTCCCTCGGGCACGTGGCTCAACCCCAGGCGAACGATGCGGTCGGCATCCATGCGCTGGATCTGCTGGCCTTCGAATTCGATGCTGCCTTTCAGCGGATCGAGCACGCCGGAAATGGTCTTGAGGATCGTGGTCTTGCCTGCGCCGTTGGCCCCGAGAACGGTGACGATCTGCCCGCGCGGCACCTCCAGGCTGACGCCCCGGATCGCCATGATCGGTCCATAGTAGCTCTCGATATTGGAGACCTTGAGGATTGGCGCGGAAGCCGTGCCCGTCGTGTTCAAAGCTTTGCCGCCAGCCATTTCAATCGACATTGCACGTGCCTCCACCCTGGCAAACACACCCGCCGTCATGGCCGCGCAGGCGGCCACCCAAGCAAGCCGCATAGGGTCTCCGGTTGGAGGGACATTGAAGGGGCTGCGCCGATTGCTTGTGTGTCTGCCTTCGCAGCCATCTGTTGGTTGCTCGGGCGGCCGCCTGCGCGGCCATGACAGCGGGTGG
>JANLYD010000479.1:0-2930 GCA_031365465.1 Hyphomicrobiaceae bacterium | reverse complement strand
GAATGGTAACTTTTGTATGTAAATTTTTTGAAAGGTTAGCAGCTATTTTTTTAACCAGCCAGGTTTGTACAGAGGATAAATGTAGGATGCCGTACAATATAAAAAGCAGCAATAGAATTGCAAGAATAATTCTGGATACTTCTGAAAATGGGACGCTTCAACAAATGCCAAAGCAGTCCCAAAAAAATTGGACGGGCCTCGTCAGAAACCCGTCCAATCGGCGTTACCGACGCCGACGTCGGTAACGCGGTGCCCGATCAACGGTCAATTATTTCTTGCCTTTGATCGAGAAAGCCACGACACCCGCCACCGCCAAACCCACCAGCGCCAGCGAAGTGGGCTCAGGCAGGGTGCCAGCTGCGAATGCGACGCCGGTGGTGCCGACGAACACGGCAAACGCCGCGCCAAAATATTTTGCAAAAGTAGCCATAGAGATCTCCGGAAAAATTGCCAGTTGCATCAACTCGAGTCGGCTGTAGGTCCAGCCAGTGCAGCTATCCCCACTTCCGCAGGAACAACACATTTTTAGCACTTTCCATGCCAAGTGCAAGCTTTTCGTTACAAATCAGGCACTTAGCGTGCGCGGGCCTCAGAGGCTGCGTCCAAATGTAAAATTTTCCGACACTCGCGCGCTACAGCAGCGCCACGGAGGGCTCATCAAGGCCTGCCTTCGCGTCGATGCTTCGGGCAGTGCGTCGTCAGTGTGTTGACCCCGTTCGACCCTCAGCCTGCGGCGCACCTGAGGCCACGCGACGCTGGCGCATCGCTGGTGGCAGTCTGTAGAATTCATCTCTGTGACAACGCGCAAATTGCTCGCCCTGCCCCTGTTGACCCGGCCACGAGTCCGCGCCAGCACGCGCCGCCAGACCACGCGAGACCGAATTTGAACCGGCGTCGCCCGGTGCGACGTCCGTAACAGCTTCGAAACTGCCCGATCTGCGCCCGATCAGTGCCTGCGCAGAGTCGGCTTTTCGGGACTGCGGCATCTGCTTACGCCGCGACAGTCCAAGACCCCAAATTCCTAACGCACCGCTTGCGCGGGCTAACACTGCCATGACCGATGCCACGCTGACACCGCAGGTGCCCAACACGCCCGACTACCGCGCCACCCTCAATCTGCCCGACACCCCGTTCCCGATGCGCGCTGACTTGCCCAAGCGCGAGCCCGACTGGGTACGCTCATGGCAGGCGCAAGGCCAGTACAAGCGACTGCGCGATGCGCGGATCGGTGCCCCGCTGTTCATCCTGCACGATGGGCCGCCCTATGCCAATGCGCAGATTCACCTCGGCCATGCGGTCAACAAGCTGCTCAAGGACATGGTGGTCAAGTCCCGGCAATTGGCCGGCTCTGACGCCCAGTACATCCCGGGTTGGGATTGCCATGGGCTGCCGATCAAAAACGCGATCGAGAAGAAGCATGGGCGCAAGCTCAGCCGCGACGACATGCAGGCCAAGAGCCGGGCCTACGCGACCGAGCAAATAGCGCTGCAGATGAGCGGCTTCGAGCGCCTGGGCGTGCTCGGCGATTGGCAGCACCGTTATGCGACCATGGACAAGGCCAACGAGGCCGGTGAAATCCGCGCGTTCAAGCGTGTGATCGAACGCGGCTTTGTCTACCGCGGCTTGAAGCCCGTCTACTGGTGCTTTGACTGTGGCAGCTCGTTGGCCGAGTTCGAGATCGAGTATGCCGACAAGCACAGCCAAACGCTGGACGTGGCGTTCAAATGCGCCGAGCCTGCCAAGCTCGCCACGGCATTTGGTCTCGATTCGCTAGACCGCGACGCTTATGCAGTGGTCTGGACCACCACCGCCTGGACGATCCCCGCCAACCAGGCGCTGAACCTGAACCCGAAGCTGGCATACGCATTGGTGGCCACGCCGCGCGGCCTGCTGATCCTGGCCGCCAGCCTGGTCGAGAAATGTCTGGCGCGCTATGGCCTGACGGGTCAGCTCGTGGCGACAGCACTGGGCGAAAAGCTAGACGGCCTGAACTTCATCCACCCGCTGGCCGAGATCGATCCGGCCTATGACCGTTTGTCGCCGGTCTATCTGGCCGACTACGCAACGGCGGACGACGGCACCGGCATTGTCCATTCCGCCCCCGCCTACGGTTTGGAGGACTTCAAGTCCTGCGTCACCCATGGGCTGGCCACCGACGCGATCCTCAATCCGGTGCAGGGCAATGGCAGTTACGCGGCTGACTTTGCGCTGTTCGGAGGCTTGCATATTTGGAAGGCTGTGCCGGCGATCCTGGACGCGCTGCGCAATGCCGGCCGCTTGCTGGCGACCGAGACCATCAACCACAGCTACCCGCATTGCTGGCGCCACAGGACGCCGGTGATCTACCGGGCAGCGGCGCAATGGTTCATTCGCATGGACGAAGAAGACGCGTCCAGCCGTGGCGTCTTCACCCGCGACAAGGCGCCCAAGACCCTGCGCCAATTGGCGCTGGCCGCGATCGATGGTGACCCCAGCATCGGTCAGGCGCCGACTGCCTTCTATCCTGAAAACGGCCGTGCCCGGCTGCGCGACATGATCGCCAACCGGCCCGACTGGTGCATCAGCCGGCAGCGCAGTTGGGGCGTGCCGCTGCCGTTCTTTTTGCACAAGGACTCGGGCGAGCTGCACCCCGACACGATGGCGATCCTGGACCGCGCCGCCGAGATCGTCGAAGCCGACGGCATCGAGGCCTGGAGCCGGGCCACGGCCGCCGACATCCTTGGCGCAGCGGACGCTGAGCACTACACCAAGAGCAACGACATCCTGGAGGTCTGGTTCGACTCCGGCTCGACCTTTTGGCATGTGCTGCGCGGCACCCATGCCAACCTGGATGGCCACCTCGCCCACCACGCCACCGGCCCCGAGGCCGACCTGTACCTCGAAGGCCATGACCAGCACCGCGGCTGGTTCCACTCGTCGCTGCTGCTGGG
>JANLYD010000445.1:0-3726 GCA_031365465.1 Hyphomicrobiaceae bacterium | reverse complement strand
CGGGCCAGGACATGGTCTACACGGGCTTTGATCTCGGGGTCCAACCGGACTGTGATGGTATCTTTCATTTAAGCTGCCTCGCATCGTTACGTGTCGTACGTTTGCACGACACGTAACGATCGTCCAGCGGCACGGGATAGGCATGAATGGGGGCGAGAACCAACATCCGCTCACCAAGCAAAGCGCGAGTACTGCATGGCTGCGCCGCAGTGTCTTTTTGACAGAGGGCGGGTTTGTCAGGCTTCTGACTGCCGTTAACGGGTGAGCCAAAGTCCAGCGTCGAACGGCACGGATGGCGCGCCGGCTACCGTTGGCGCCGTCGTTTTAGGGCAACGCCCACCGCCTTATCCGTCTTTGCCAGGTCGAACCGCTCTGGCGTGAATTTTCTACCGCTCCACCGTTTGAGACTGCGTTGCTCCTCGATCTCGTCCGCCTCAGGTGACAGCAGCACGCGCACGAACTCGGCGTATCCATGCGCTCCGCCAACGTCCTCCGGTGGACCGCAGCGCGCGCCTTCGATGCAGGTGGCCTTCTTCGGTGCCGGCTTCATGACGAGCCGCTTTTCCAGCGTCACTCTATGCACCCAGTTATCGCCGAAATCGTAAACGTACTCGAAGGTCAGGGGTTCATCGCGATAGAGGCTGAAATCCTGCATCCGCACCTCCGACGCCTCAAACGTGGTGGGCTCGTCATCGTCGACCCGCTCGGCGTCCATGAACGCTGCATCACCAAAGCGTAAGCCGCCGATATTGAACTGGTGCAGGTGGCTATCTGTCCAACCGAATGCGGCCTGCAGAATGGGGTGGAGTTGCGCCAGTGTGACGTGAAGCGGCACCACAAGCCGGCGCCAGACAGGCGGCTCGATGCCATCAATGACGACATGGATTTGGATGGCCGTCGGATCCTCGAAAGTGAACTGCTGTGTGGTCTTTGCCGCTGGCACTGCGCGTCCCTCTCGATCCCGGACATCGGCGTCATGTTGCAGTTCGAACGGTTGCGGTCAAACACCTCCCGCGTCGGCAAGTCCGGCCGCAAGCCGAAGCTCACACCCGAGCAAGCCGTCCTCGCCTTGCGCTTGGTCCATGAGGGCCAGCCGGTGCCGCAGGTAGCCGATGCGTTCGGCGTTCACGAAACAACGATCTACCGCTGCTTGTCGGCCGCCGAGGCTGGTGCGTAGACCGACCGGGGACGAAAGTGTCCCGATTGCACGACTGCGGGGATCAAGAAGGAACGTCCGCTGATAGGGCTAGACCGAGCGTGCCTGTCGAGGCATTGTCATGGTCGGCGGCTGACGCTGATGTAGAGGCTTTCCGACGACGGCCCCCGTGCGCGTGCTAACCTCTGTAC
Source organism: Hyphomicrobiaceae bacterium (assembly GCA_031365465.1). GTDB lineage: Bacteria > Pseudomonadota > Alphaproteobacteria > Rhizobiales > Hyphomicrobiaceae > JABFRJ01. The sequence continues at coordinate 2,379 of JANLYD010000445.1, read as the reverse complement.
CGTGCCGTCATCCGAAACCCTCTATATCAGCGCCGGTCACGCGCGATCCCACGGCCTGTCGCGAACAGGGGTAAAGCGGAGTGCGCCGTGTGCGCCGTGTTCTTGGTTCGTTTGAGATGTCGTACTCTCAGAGCACTTTCGTGTAGTGATCCCTCTAACGCGCCGGGTCCGGCTCGAACGATATCTTGAGGCGATGCCCAGTGGCCTGCGCGAACCGTTGCAGCGTGCGGGTCGAAGGCTGGGCGCGTCCGCTTTCGAGCCGCGCCACGACGGCCTGACTGGTATTCATGCGCTTGGCGAGCTGTTCTTGGGTGAGCCCCGCCTTCGCGCGTGCCTTGATCACCTCGGCGACCAAAGCAAACTCCAGTTCGAGCGCGTTGTATTCCTTCATGTAGGCGGGGTCCTTGCGCCAGCGCGCGATCGCCTCGTCGACGGGGATCATCTTCCGCAGCTTCCTGGGTTCCTTGCTCACGTGACCTCCTCGGCCCGCTTTCGGGCCAGCTTGATTTCTCGGGGTGGTGTCTTCTGCGTCTTCTTCGTGAACACCCGAACGATCACGAGGCGCTGGCCGGTGGCGGTGACGTAGAACGCTCGCGCGATGCCGTCAGGGCCCTTGAGGCGTAGCTCTCAGAGTTGGCCGTCGATGTGCTTCACGTACTACGGCGGCAACTGCATGGGACCGTGCTCGGCGATCAGCTGCTTGACGTGATCGAACCGGCGCGGATGCCGGCGGGTTGCCCCAGCATCGCGTCCTCGACACGTGCATCGAGAAAAACGACGGTCCAGGCCATGCACAGTCCCCAACTCCTTTTGAGCATATTATGCCGTTTTAAGCATATCGTCAAGCATCGGCCATGCTGTGGTTCTGGCGGACTTGCAGGGTGACATAAACGACGTTGCCCTCGTGAGTGATTTGGGAGGAAGCCGGAGGCATGGCCAACAAAAAGTGCAGGTGGCATCGCGCGCCACTGGTGAAGTCAGGGAGCGGATTGCAGAGGCGATGGCCTTGTTGACCGACACCGACGCGCGCGCGTCCAACGCCATGGGCGTCTTCATGTCGCCGGCGCTGCGACAGCACACCTTGCGGGCAGCAAGGGATGCGATCGACGCCGCGCTTTCCGTCATGACCGGGACCGTCTGGCCGTTGGCGGCGGACTACGACAATCCCGACCACGCCAACGATTTTTGAGGGCGCGCATGTCAGGCGAACTGATCACGGTCAAAAAGTTCGGTGCCCTCGTGATCACGGGCGCGCTGGCCGACCTACTGCCGGACATCATCGAGCGCGCCGGCCAGAAGGCCGTCAAGCGCTGGCTGTAATTTTTTACCGCCGAGCTGACAAACGACAACACGCGCATGGCCTACGCACGCGCCACCGGCGAATTCTTCGCTTGGCTCGATGACAGTTCTGATTTCGCCGGGCACGACGATAGCGATCTGCACGCCGTCCAGTCGTTCCACGTCTCGTCGTGGCGGGAAACGCTGGTCAAGATGCCGGCGCAGCGCAAAGGCCGCAAGGGTGCTGTTTTCGAAAAGACCCGGTCGACCGCAACCATCAAGCTGAAGGTCTCCGCATTGAGGTCGTTGTTCAGCTACCTCAAGGAAGGCGGCGTCATCGACGAAGACCCGGCCGCCTCCGTGCGATCGCCGAAAATGTCGGTGACCGTCGGCAAAACACTGTTCGTCACCGGCAATGACGCAGCCCGCGTGCTCGACACCATCACCGGCGATAGCCTTGTCGATCTTCGCGACCGCGCCCTGATCGGGTTCATGAATTACACCTTGGCCCGCGTCTCGGCCCCCGTCGGCATGACCACCGGCGATGTGTTCATGCAAGGCAATCGGCGTCATGTCCGGCTGCACGAAAAAGGCGGCAAGGACTTGGTGATGCCCTGCCACCACGAACTTGAGGACTTCCTGATCGCCTACATCGATGCGGCGCAGTTGACGGCCGAACCGGACAAACCGTTGTTCCGCGCTTTCGACAACACGAAGCGCACCCTGGGCGCCAAAGCGCTCATACGCATGAAAGCCTGGTCGATGGTGCAACGCCGCGCGAAGGCGGCTGACCTGACCACGCACGCGACCAACCACACGTTTCGCGCCACCGGCATCACGACGTTCTGGGAGAACGGCGGCGAACTGTCGAAGTCGCGCGATATGGCGGGCCATGCCTCGATCCGACCCGCGCTATCTCATCGGCGACGCTTGCAGCCGCGGCGCGGTCAAGACAGTATGGACGGAGCCACAAATCCAGATGGACCCCCACATGGCCAAGCGCAGCACCGCGACATCCACAGCCAAAACCGGTATCCGCGTCACCACCTATGCCGGCCCCGGCGCCAAACCGGTGATGAATACCGTGCCGTGGCCGAAGGT
>JANLYD010000424.1:0-3760 GCA_031365465.1 Hyphomicrobiaceae bacterium | reverse complement strand
TGTTGCGGTGCCGCACCGGCAACCCGGCCAGCGCCAGAAAATTGGCGATCAGCGCGTGCCCATGTTCAGACGCGATGCTTTCGGGATGAAATTGCACGCCGTGCACGGCATACGTTTTGTGCTGCAGCCCCATGATCAAGCCATCCGGCGTCTCCGCTGAGATCGACAAGCAGTCGGGCAGCGTGGCGCGATCCACCAGCAGCGAATGATAGCGCGTCACCTGAAAGCGCTGCGGTAAGCCGGTGAACAGGCTCGGCCGCTTCGATGCGCCCACTCGCTGCTCGACCACCGACAGCGTCGATAATTTCCCGTGCATGGGGCTGGGCGCGCGCCGCACGATGCCGCCGTAAACTTGTCCGATCGCCTGATGTCCGAGACAGACGCCGAGGATGGGAACAGTCGGACCTGCGGCGCGGATCAGATCGAGGCAAATGCCCGCTTCGGAAGGTGTGCACGGACCTGGCGACAGCACGATGGCCGATGGTTTTTTGGCGAGTACGCCGTCGACGCTGATCTTGTCGTTGCGGTGAATTTCGGCGACGTGTCCGAGTTCGCCGATGTAATGAACCAGATTGTAAGTGAAGCTGTCGTAGTTATCGATCAGGATCAGCATGCGAGGCGCCTTTGGAGAGCGGGGCCGGCCCGGTATCGCCCACTCGCTTGGTTTGCCCCGCATTGGCGCGCGGGACGTGTGGTCGTCACCTGAAGTCCGGATGGCGCTGTATGTCGCAAAGCGGACCGGCGCCGTCAAGCAGCCCCTAGCGCCCGACGTTTTCTCGTCATCCCGGCGCAGGCCGGGACCTACGACAAATTACTTTCATGCGATGCGATTGCGGAAGACTGTTGCGGGCTGATAGCTTGCGCGACAACGGGAGTGGGTCATGCAGTTGGCGACGTGGACGAAAAATGGCCTGGCGAGCTTCGGCGTCGTCGGCGAGGACGGCGCCTTGTTCGACATCGGGCAGCGCAGCAACGGCGCCTACGGCGATTTGCAATCGATCGTCACATCCGATGCCGCCCGAATTGCGTTTGATCTGGCGACCGGGCCTGCCGACGGGCACATCAGCGAAGTGGCGCTGCTGCCACCGCTGACCCGTCCCGGCAAGATCATCTGCGTGGGTGTCAACTATCCCGAGCGCAATGCCGAATACAAAGACGGCTCGGAGATGCCGAAATATCCGAGCCTGTTCGTTCGGTTTCCAAACTCTTTGGTGGGACATAAAGCATCGCTGATCCGCCCGCCGGAATCGCTTCAGTTAGATTACGAGGGCGAAATCGTGATTGTCGTCGGGAAAGCCGGCCGGCGCATCGCCGAGGCGGATGCGCATGCACACATCTTCGGGCTGACGCTGATGAACGAGGGCTCGGTGCGCGACTGGATCCGGCACGGCAAATTCAACGTCACGCAGGGCAAAAATTTCGAGCGATCGGGGTCGGTCGGCCCCTGGATCGTGCCCAGCCATCCTGCTCTGCGTTTCGACGATCTGACCGTCGTAACGCGGGTCAATGGCGAGGAGCGGCAGCGCGGCAATACGGGCACGTTGATGTTCGGTTTCGCGCGCATTCTCGCCTACATCTCGACGTTCACAACTCTTGAGCCCGGTGACATGATCGCCACCGGCACGCCACCCGGCGCCGGTGGCCGCTTCGATCCGCCGAAGTGGCTGCGGGCAGGCGACGTCGTGGAGGTCGCGTGCGAAGGGATCGGCCTGTTGCGCAACCGCGTCGCCGACGAGGCATCCGGCACGTGATTGAGCGCACCCTGGAGATCGCACTGTGCCGCATCTGATCGTCGAATATTCAGCCAACCTCGAAGCCGACATCGTACCTCTCGCGCTCGCCAAGGCTCTGCATGCGGCAGCGCTCGAAACCGGCGTGTTTCCAATCGGTGGCCTGAGAACGCGATTGGCCCGGCGCGACGTCTATGTGATCGGCGACGGGCATGCCGACAACTGCTTCGTCCACGTGCAAGCCCGCATCGGCGCAGGCCGCCCCCCCGAGGTACGTGCCGTGGCCGCATCGCTGATCTTCGCGCGCTTGCAGGCTGTGATGGCTGACGTTTTCGCAATCCGCCCGCTGGGCCTCACGCTGGAGATCGTCGAAATCGATCCCGTCGGCTCCCACAAGCACAATAATCTGCACGAAATCATCGCCGCCCGCGCCAAAACGAATGCCGGAGCCGGTTAGCCAACTACCTGTGCTACCTTGCAAATCCGGCTCAACCCGAATACGGTCGATCCAGCTCTTTGAGAATTCTGATTGCATCCACGCGGCTGACGCTCGTGGGCGCCAACTATGGAGGCCTGCATGGCCGCGTCGCCGCTGATGACTGTGATGATGGCTGCAGCGCGCAAGGCCGGCAAAAGTCTGGCTCGCGACTTCGGCGAGGTCGAAAATCTCCAGGTTTCGGTTAAAGGCCCCGCAAATTTCGTCTCCGCTGCCGATCTTCGCGCGGAACAAATCGTGTTCGATGAGCTGTCGCATGCCCGCCCTGGCTATGGATTTTTGATGGAGGAGCGGGGCGAGATCCAGGGAGCCGATAAAACGCATCGTTGGATCGTTGATCCGCTCGACGGCACCACCAATTTTTTACATGGCAATCCGCTGTTCGCGGTGGCAATCGCGCTGGAGCGTGAGGCCCAAGTCGTTGCGGGCCTGATCTACAACCCGGTCATGGACGAGATGTTCATGGCCGAAAAAGGCAAGGGCGCCTTTCTGGCCGACAAAACCGGACGCGACCGTCGCTTGCGCGTCGCCGCTCGCCGAAGCCTCGAAGATTCGCTTCTTTCCACCGGGATCCCCCATCGCGGGCGCGGCGGGCACAACGTGTTCCTCGACGAGATGGAGGACGTGATGAAGCTGTCTGCAGGCATCCGTCGCACGGGTTCCGCGTGCCTCGATCTGGCGTGGACGGCGGCCGGCCGGTTCGACGGGTACTGGGAGCGCAATCTCGGCGCCTGGGACATGGCAGCCGGGAGTGTCATCGTGCGCGAAGCCGGCGGTATCGTCACCGACCTCACCGGTGGCCAGGACATGTTGACCAAGGGCAGCATTTGCGCGGGCAATCAGGCCATTCAACGGTCGCTGCTTGCAGCCGTCAGCGAAGCGCGACAAGCCTGAGAGGCGTGACCAGTCTGATTTAGGATATCCAGCCGAGGTTCGGAGTGACCAACACGTCAAGCCAGTTCGGGGGCAGGGGGCTGCAGCAAGGCCAGCGCCTTGCCGATATCTGCAAGCGTGTTGGCCAGGGCGTCCGACACACCTTGCGTGCGCATGCCGTCATCCGCCGCAGCCATCTGCTGCATGATGGTTTGACGCCACCGCTCGAGCGTTCCGATTTTTTCCCCGCGCGTCAGCATCACCTCGTCGACGATGTCGAGCGGCGAGCGAAACACGCTCGCCGGGTCGTGTTTGGCCACAGCAGGCTTGATGCTTCCGATTTCGCTCATTGTGTTGCCTCTGACAGCGGTGATGGGGAACGCCACACACGAGATGACGTTTGCGTCTTGAGTGCAGCAATTTCAAGATGGGCTGTCGATACGGTTGATGGAGGCGACGTCGATACAGTCGCTGCGGGCGACGTTGCACGCACCGGTCGACAACGTTCGAGAACTCGGCGGGTTCCTGTCGGCGCTCGCGCACGCTGCGGCCAGCACATTGACGCGACGAGGGAATGGTGATGCATAGCGCCATGAATGCTACCGCCGCCAAATCAGAAATCAAGAAGCCGTTGGTGCTCAGCCTCCCCAACGTGCTTACG
>JANLYD010000415.1:0-13499 GCA_031365465.1 Hyphomicrobiaceae bacterium | reverse complement strand
CGAGATCGTTGGTGACGATGGTCAGATGCGCGGGAGCTGTCGTGCCCGCCGTCGATTGATAAGCGAGGCCGTTCAAGGCGGCATTGATGGCGGCCTTCGTGCCTTGAATTGTGATGGTGGCATCGGCCGTGCCGTCACCGGTCAAAAACGTCAGGCCGGTTGTTTGCGCGAGCGTGAGCGTGCCCGCGTCGACGGAGACGGTAGTCTGGATGATCTGGGTGGCGGTGGCGTCGTCGGTCACCTGCACGGCGTTACCGTTGGCAGTAGAAAAGACGAAGGATGTGCCGGCTATGGCTTGTTGCGTGCCGGGTACGACGTTCACCGGCGGCGTATTGACGGGCGTTACCGATCCATTGACGGTCGCAACGTCGGTGAGGCCGTGACCGTCGTCGACGGTGTAGGTGAAGCTCGGTGTTCCCAGGTATCCGGCGTTCGGAGTGAATACGAGTTTGCCAGTCGCATCGAGCGTAACGATACCACCGGTGACGGCGACGCCAGCGGGATCACCGGCGGCAATCGGCTGGCCGTCGATCTTAGTGACACTCAGCGGATAGGCGTTGGCGTCGGTGTCGTTCGAGAGCACGGGAATGGTGATGGCGATATTCGTCGTCGTGTAGAACTGATCGTCGACGGCATTGGGCGCAGCGACCACCGTGAGCGCCACAGTCCGCGCGCCCGAAGACAATGCGCCACCGGCACCGGTGTTACCATTGTCGGTGGTCGTGAAGGTAAGCACGTCGGCGCCCGAGTAGGTCGCGCCCGCAGTGTAGGTGAGGCCGGCAACGGCGGCGTTGATGTTGGCCAACGTGCCGGTGAACACCATTGTAGCGTCGGAAGTGCCGTCGCCCGTTGTGAACGTGAGGCCGGTGGTCGACGGCAGGGTCAAGCTGCCGTGGGCAACGGTGAGCGTGACGGTTTCGAGGCCGCTGTTGGCATCGACATCTCCAACCGACAGGCCGGCAATGGCTGCGGGAGTGGTGCCGAGCACGGTCTGCGCGCCAGGCACCGTTTCCACCGGCGCATCATTGACGGGCGTTACATTGATGATGCGGGTATCGGTGTCAGAAAGCGCACCGCCGAGGCCGGAGTTGCCGAGATCGTTCGTCGTCATGGTGAGCGTGACGGCGCCGGTATGATTGGCGGCGTCGAGGAATTTGAGACCGCCGGTTGCCGCAAGCGTGGCGTCGATCTGGGCGATTGTACCGTTGAGCGTGACGCTACCGGTGCCGTTGCCGGTCACACCAGCAGCAGCGATGCCGCCAGCGACGGAGGTGAGCAGAGTGAGATTGCCGCTGTCGACCTGGAAGGTGACGGAAATAGCTGCGGTACCTGCATCGACATCGGAAACGGAGATGCCGGTGAGATTGAGCACAGTGTCTTCGGCGACGGTGTACGATGCGGGCGTGATGGCGTTGACGGGTGCATCGTTGAGCGGGACGTGGATCGTCGCGAGTGTGTCGTTGCTGGTGGTGCCGTAAGTGGCATTGGTGACGTTGATCGTGATCAGGCGGTCCACCCCGCTCGGTGTCACCACTGTATTGTCGAAGGTGATAGCCTTCAGCGCAATCTCGTAGGCGTCAGGCGTGGCACTGCCCGAGAGCGCGACGACGATCTGGCCGCCACTGTTGGTGACCGTATAGCTGAGACCATTGACGGTGCCCGACGCTGCCGTCGAACCCGCCACGAGCAGGCGATCTCCGGTCTGAGCGTTGGCAAGCACGATCTTTGCCGAATCGATCGTAGTGCCGAGCGCAGCATGCTGGCTGATCGCGATGTCGGCGTCGACGATCGAAACGGCGGTCCCGACGAAACTGGCCTGATAGGCGGTGCCGGTGGCGGTCGAGTTATCGGCATCGAGATCGATGCCCAGCATATAAGTTATTTGAGGATTAACGAAGGTCAGACTGCCGTTGCCGTCCATCAACGTGCGAGCGAGCGGCGTCAACGCGTTCGGCGCAAGCGTGTAAGTGAGATCCCAAGACGAGACGTTACTCCAGGTGTAGGAGGCAAGCGAAGTCGGTTCGGCGTTCTGGTCCTGCGTACCAGAGACAAGAAGCTGGGTGCCGCTGACGCTGGCGCGCAAGTTCGTCGGATTGTCGAGGGTGTATGACGTCAAGTGAAAGAGGCTTGGCGATACCGTCTCGCGTGAGAACGAGACGCCGCCGATCCCGTCGATGTCCGTTGTTTGAATGGTCGGCGTGCCAACGGCATGTACGGTCGTGCTGCCGGCGACGAAGATTTCCCAATGCAGGGTGACGCTGCCGACGCCGTTCAGCAAAATGTAAGGGTCGTCGGCCGGCGCTATGCCGTTGGGTGAGGCGGTGCCGAAGGTCGGCGCGATACCGGATGTATTCGAGGTGATGGTGGCCCGGAGGTCGATGGCGGTAGTGCCGATCGTGCCGGCATTCGCCCACACTACTGTGGTGCCGACGCCACCTGCGCCGGTGACGACAGGCTGGGACGAAGCCGAGATGACGAGCGGGGCCAACTCGCCGTCCCAGTCACGCGCCTCGATGCCGGCGGTTTCTATACTGCCGACACGGTCTTCGAGAACCCAGTTGCCGCCATGCGCGGCGGCGCCGGTGATGTCGGTCGACGCGGCGACGTCGCTGCCGGTCGTCGCAGCAAGTGCCTGCACGAACGCATGGCCGGCGCTGCCTTCGGCGACGTCGCACCCATAGAGTAGAATGTCGGCGCCGGGCGCGAGTGAGGCCCGGATGATTGCCAAGTCGGCGGCATAGCCCGGCAGCGAAGCCAAAGTTACCCTGGCGCTGCCGAGATCGAGTTCGCCGACGCCGCCGTGGCTCAGGATGTGAATTGCGCCGACGCCCGAGCGTCCGGCAAGGTAATTGGCGATCTGGTCCATGCCGTTCTTGCCAGCATCGAGCATGACGACTTCGGCGCCGGCCGGAACGTGCGAAAGCAGCGTCGCCGCATCGTGCACGTCACTTTCGATGAACACGATCTGTGCATTCGGGGACGAACTGATGTCGGCGATCCCGCGCAGCGATGCCACCAACGCGTCATGCTGACGATCGACCGCGACGGCACCCTCGTGTGCGCTTGCGCCGGCAGTCACGTCGACGGTTTTATCGACGACCTTCATGGCCTCGGCAATGAGAGCAACTCCGGCACCGTCGAACACGACGCGAGGCTCCAACGTCCGGTATTGCATCGGATCGGCCGTCAGAAACGCTTGCGCGGCGGCATTTTCAGTCGAAGGGCGATCAGCAGCGTGTGACATGAAACGTGATCCCAAAATTGCATCTTGTGATTGAGTATCAATGTTTTACAACTAAAACGTTCACACATAGCTAACGCTGCGACCACAAGTTGTGGCAAACACGGAGATTTTTCGCGTCGGAATTGATGCAAAGCCAACTTTGCGAATACCCCCAAATGCATCTGTATTTGGCAATCGGAGGTGGATTTGCATTCATCCGGCGCAGCATCATTGTTGCGCTAAAACCTCACGCCGACTGCGCCCGTGAATTTCTACAACTTAAGGTGTTGCAACCTGTGTGCGATCCGCTGCACAACCAAAACGGGTAATTTGTGTTTGCGTACGTTGAACGACCTCGATCGCTCAGCGAGGCCCTGTCGGCCATCCCGCGTTCCGTAATTGGAGTTTTACAATGCATCGACATGCCATTGGCATGGGTGGCCTGGCCCTGCTTTCCACTTTCTTGATCGGAGGATGCGCCATCAGCCCAATCCCCCTCAGCTCAGATGAAATCGCGCTCGGCACCCAGGACAAACTAGCGCGCGTAACCCGCCATCAGGAGCCGCTGTCCGGCCCTATCGATCTGCCGCAAGCAATGGCGCGCGCCCTTAAATACAATCTCGATCACAAAGTCGAAGTGTATGAGACCGCGCTGCGCCAGACTGATGTGACGCTCGCTGGCGCCAACGGATTGCCCAGCTTGGTGGCCTCCTCTGGTTACGCCAGCCGCGACAAGGTATCGGCGTCGTCCAGCTACAATCTGCTCACCGGCACGCAGAACTTCGGCTACTCGACGTCACAAGACAATCACGACAAAACCAGTGATCTCACGTTCAGCTGGAGCGTGCTCGATTTCGGCCTATCGTATGTGCGCGCCCACCAAGCCGCCGACAAGGTGATGATCGCCGAGGAGTCGCGCCGCAAGGTCGTCCACCGATTGATGGAAGACGTTCGAACCGCTTACTGGCGCGCTTGGAGTGCACAAAAACTATCGAGTCGCCTGATGACGCTCGAACGGCGTACCAGATCGGCTCTGGCGCGCTCGTCGCAGATCGCTGGCGATCGGACGACCTCTCCCATCACCGCATTGACCTATCGCCGCGAACTGATCGAAATCCAGCGCACGTTGCAGGAGATGCAGCGCGAACTGTCGATCGCGAAATTCCAACTTGCCGCGCTCATGAACGTCGTGCCGGGGACACCGTTCACGCTGACGGCGCCTCAAGCCATGCCGGCGTCGTCAGCTATCGCTGCTTCACCGGGTGAACTCGTGACCATCGCGCTCAATAACCGACCGGAATTGCGTGATGCCGAATATAAAAAGCGCATCAATGCCCGTGAAGCCGACGCCGCGCTGCTCGAGATGCTACCCGGCATTCAACTTTTCGCCGGCCCCAACTCCGACAGTAATTCTTATCTGTTGAACCACAATTGGCTCGGCTGGGGCGCCAAGGCGAGCTTCAATCTCCTGCGGGTCTTTCAGTATCCCGTTAAGCAGGAATTGATCGACGGGCAAGACAAGGCATTGGACCAGCGCGCGTTGGCGCTCACCATGGCGGTCATGACGCAAGTGTACGTGGCGCGAGCCCGCATCGTGCATTTCAGTCGCGAAGTGGAAATTGCCGCAGCCTACTCCAAAACCCAGCAAGAGCTGTTGCGCACTATTCAGGCCGAGCACGATTCAAATCGCGTCAGCGAGCAGACGCTGTTGCGCGAAGAACTCAATGCGTCCGTCGGATTGGTCCGTCTCGATATCGCGCGGATCAGCCTGGAAACGGCGAAAGCCAACTTGCTCTCGTCTGCAGGGCTCGACCCTCGTGCCGACGGCCTGTCGCCCACGTCGAGCGTTGCCGAAATCGCCAACGTGCTGCGCCGTGGGGGAGCAGTCACTGCATCGAATTCGGCGCCGCTGACCTTGGCGAAACTCAAGGAGTGACGATGCAGTCCAAGGACAGGCTCAGGCGAATGCGACGCAATAAAACGAGAGGCAACTGCGTGACGAGAACGCCGAACCTGTACCTGAAATCTGCGCTGATAGCGCTCGCGATCAATGGGGGAATTGGTCGCGACGCTGCGGGCGCCGCGCAACCGGGGACGCAGTCAAGCATCCCCATTCGCGGCGTCATCCGCGCCGTCCAGCAGGCGACGATCTCGACGGATGCGCCGCTGCGGGTCATCGAACTGCCGCTGCGCGAGAGCGAGCGCTTCAAGCAGGGCGATACTCTCGCGGTGTTCGACTGTCGGCGCCAGCAGGCCGAACTGGATGCCGCAAGAGCCGTGCAGCGCGAAGCCGCGCTCAACTTCGAAAGCAACGTGCAACTGGATCGCTTTCAAGCCGTCGGCAAAAACGATGTCGAGATCACACGCGCGCGCGCCGACAAAGCACGTGCCGACATTGCGGGTCTGGTAAGCCGCATGGACGAATGCAAACTCGTCGCACCGTTCGACGGGCGCATCACCGAACTGGCCATTCGCACGCACGAGCGTACACAGCCACAGCGACCCTATATTTCGATCATCGACGATCAACAGCTGGAAATCGAACTGATTGCGCCGGCATCCAACTTGATCGACTTCGCGCTAGGGGTCTCGTTTTCGTTTCGCATCGACGAGTTGGGAGGCCGGATCGTCAATGCCACCGTCAGCCGGCTCGGCGCCGGCGTCGATCCCGTCAGCAAGACCGTAAAAGTAATCGGTGCAATCGACCGGCAGGCTGCCGACATTTTGTCTGGCATGAGCGGAACAGCCAACTTCAGTGTGGACAGCAAGCCATGAGCGCCAGTCCGAAGCCAACGCCGCATTCAGGCCTCGACATGAAACCGGCGAGCGTGTCGCCTGCCGGCCTGGACCCGCATGTCGCAGCGTTGTCGCAACTTTTGCGGCTCGAGTCCGAGGCACGGCACGCGCCGACCGAGCAAGCGCTGGCACATTTGATCGCCAACGAAACGCGCGGATTGGTACGCGGCCGGCAAGCTTTCCTCATGCAGCAGCGCTCGAAGCACATTTTCCGTGTCACCACTGTTTCCAGCTTGGCTGTAGTCGATCGCAACGCGCCGCTGATTCAGTGGATCGAACGCCTGGTGTGCCAAATGGCGACAGCCGAAGGATCTGGCCGCACCTTGGAATTCGTATTGCCCGCGTATGCCGCAACGGACGATTCGCTGACGGCGGCGTATCCGTTCCCGCACTTCTTGTGGGTGCCATTGTGGTCACGGACGCATCCCGGCAGCGACGGCATTTTGCTTGCGCGCGAAACGGTTTGGCTCGATGCCGACCGTCGCGTCGTCGAACGGGTTGCCGAAACCTATGGACACGCGCTCCAACTCCATCGTAGCCGGCCACGGCGCGCGCAGTTACGATTACCGGTACGTCTCACGTCGTTGATTGCAACACTCGCGGTGATCGCCGCAGGATTCATTCCAGTTCCTATGACTGCACTTGCCCCGTTGGAGGTGGTGGCACACGCGCCACAAACCGTGACCATGCCCGTCGACGGCATCGTGCAGAACGTGCTGGTCGAGCCCAACGCGACGGTCAGTGCCGGACAGCGATTGGTCCAGTTGTCCGACACACTTGCGCGCAACAAGCTTGCGCTCGCCGAACGCGAGACTGCGGTTGCTGCAGCAAAACTCGAGAAAGCCAGCAGTCTGGCCTTTTCCGATGCGCGCGGCCGCCACGAATTGGGCATCGCCCGGGCCGAACTTGAACTGCGTCAAACCGAACGCGACTTCGCCAAGACGTTACTCGACAAGACATCGCTGGTCGCGATCAACGCCGGCGTCGCCGTTTTCTCGAGCCGCAAGGATCTCGACGGCAAGCCGTTTGCCGTGGGTGAAAAGTTGATGCTGATCGTCGATCCGTCGCAGGTGGAACTGAAGATCGATTTGGCGGTCGCAGATTCCGTCGTACTCGAGGCAGGAACGCGTGCAAAGGCATTTCTCGATTCAAATCCCCTGCACCCGATCGAGGCAACCGTCTCACAGATCGATTATCAAGCCCGCCTTTCGGAAACTGGCATCGCCGCTTACCACATGATCGCCACCATCACCGCCAACGATCAGCCACCACCCCAACTCGGCGTGCGCGGCACCGCGCAATTGTATGGGGCGATCACACCGCTTGCAGTATTTCTCCTGCGCCGGCCGTTGAGCGCATTACGGCAATGGGCTGGCTCGTGACCGCTGCTGCGCCCGCCATAGGTGAGGCACCAATTCGTTTGCCGGCGTTGCGCCAGGATTTGACGCTCATCGAAGGCGCTCCAGATGCAAATGGCGCACGCCGCTGGTTGATCTATGATCCGTTGCAGCACAAGTTCATTGCCATCGGGCACAGCGCCTACATTTTGTTGCAGATCTGGCATGAAGGCAAAACGATCGACGATGGGGTGGCGGAAGCGTGGTCGAGATTCTCGGCGACGATTTCGACATCGGAGGTGACCGGCTTCATTGCATTCCTGCAGGCGAACAGATTGACGTTGGAGGCCCCACGTGGAGGTTGGCGTACGCTGGCAGCCGATGCCGAGAAACTGCGTCCCGCTTGGGGGTCTTACCTGCTGCACACGTACTTGTTCTTTCGCATTCCGTTGGCGCGCCCCGAGCAATTTCTGAAAGCGACCGTCCGCTACGTGACTTGGTTCGGCCGACGCAGCTTTCTCGTTGCGCTATGCGTCTGTGGCCTTTTCGGCTTGTATCTCGTCAGCCGCGAATGGGACGCGTTCAGGGCGACGTTCGCCGGCACCGCGACGCTCCAGGGTGCGTTGTTGCTCGCCATCGCACTGCTGTTGGTCAAGTTGATCCACGAGCTCGCCCATGCCTATGTCGCGATCGCGCATGGCTGCCGCGTGCCCGTGATCGGGGTGGCATTCATTCTCGGTGCGCCCCTGCTTTACTGCGATGTGACCGATGCGTGGCGATTGAAGTCTCAGAAAGCGCGCTTGCAAGTCGACTTGGCAGGCATTGCTGCGGATCTCTCGGTCGCGTGCGTTGCAACGTTGCTGTGGGCCTTTCTGCCGCCCGGCGCCGTGAAACACTTCATGTTCTCGTTGGCGACGGCGGGATGGTTTCTCAGCCTGACCATGAACCTCAATCCGTTCATGAAATTCGACGGCTACCACATCGCGTCTGATCTTGCCGGCATTGAAAATCTGCAAGACCGCGCGATTGCCTTGGCCCGTTGGCGTCTGCGCGAAATCTTGTTTGCACTTGGCACGCCGCCACCCGAACGATTGCCGCGTCGAGTATCAGCATCACTCACACTCTATGCGTGGGGTCTGTGGCTGTACCGGCTCGTCGTGTTCACTGGAATCGCGCTGGTCGTTTACGGCTTTTTCTTCAAGCTCGCTGGCGTCGTGTTGTTTGCCGTCGAGATCGGATATTTCGTGGTCGCGCCGCTGTGGCGCGAATTAAAGGAGTGGTGGAACATGCGTCGCGCAATCCTAGCCTCGCGGCGCACGCTCGTCAGCGCGGTCGTAGCAACTGGTGCTGTTTCAATGCTCGCGATGCCGTTGTCGACCACGGTGAGCATTCCAGCGGTGATCGAAGCACAGGACATAGCGCGCCTGTACCCGACGCTCGGCGCGCGTATCGCTCATCTGCACGTGGCGTTCGGCGACGGCGTTGCGGCGGGCGATAAACTACTGTCGTTGGATTCGAGCGACCTTGAACAGGCGCTCGAACTTAATCGGCGCAAGGCTGACGTTGTCGCTTTAAGGCTCGACCGCGGAACAAGCGATGTCACCGATCGCGAAGAAACCGCCGTCTTGGAAAACGAACGTGCAGCACTCACCGAACAACGCGCCGGACTGCAGCGGCAGATCAGCGAACTCGATATAGTCGCCCCGTTCGCTGGCCGCATCGTCGAAATGTTGCCAGCACTCCATACCGGTCGCTCACTCAACCCGAAAGAATCCGTCGTTGTCGTTCGCGGGCAAGCCATCGGTGAGGTGCGCGGTGCGCTACCCGAACAAGATCTCTGGCGGCTCAACGCGGGCACCACCGCCACGTTCGTTCCCGATGATGTCGGGCTACCTCTCGTGCCGATGAAGATTGTGGTGATATCTCGATCAGCCATGGCCACGCTCGATCAAGTGGAACTGGCTGGCACCCACGGCGGCCGCATAGCCGATCGGCTCGACGCTCGCAAAGCACCCATCCCGGTCGCCGCCCATTTCGCGGTCCGCGGTGTCGTCGAGGGCCCGCTGCCGGCACAGTTCATGAACCGCAGCGCGGCCGGCGTCATCGTGGCGCGAGGCGCTGCCGAAAGCGCGTTGTCACGCAGCTGGCGTCACGTTCTCAAAATTTTGGTCCGCGAGAGCGGCATATAATCCTACCTTCAAAGTCGCCGACAAATAATCGTCGTGCTCGGCTTCCGTTGCTTGCAGGTCCCGCATCGTGCACCCTGGCGCGCGACGCGGGAACTGAGGCGACCATGACGATCATCGTCCGACGATTGACGCCTGACGACACTCAGGACGTCTGCGCCCTGTTCGCAACCATTTCCAACGACACGAGCGCAGCCCAATTCCACCCGCACGCGTTCACAGCGGTCGAGGCTCACGCGCGCGCGCATCATTGCGGCCGAGACATTTATCTCGGTGCCTGGCACGAAGCTCGATTGCAGGGTTACGGCATGCTGCGAGGCTGGGACGCAGGATTTGCTGTCCCCTCTCTTGGCATTTATATCGATCCAAACTCCCGAAGAACTGGAGTGTCACGAGCGCTGATGGCCGCTCTGCATGCGGAAGCACGCGCGGCCGGCGCTCATCGCATTCGCCTCAAAGTCTACCCAGACAATAAAGCGGCGGTCCGCCTCTACGAAAGCCTGGGATACGTATTCGGCGAGAGCGATCAAGGCCAATTGGTCGGCGTCGCTAAAATGTAGCCACCCGTTACAACGTCGGACGCAAACAGGATGCATCCGCGACCGTGTTTGACAGGGAGCCTGAGAGTTGCAGTCTGGATGATCTCAACCTCCAGTGCCGATTGACATATTAGCTCTGCCGCGTTGAAAGCTCTCCCAATCCAGATCTGTGCTTCGACACGAATGCACCCGCGCGGTCTGCTCGAAGTTCCGATTTTGTCGACACTATTCCCCGTTCCGAAAGTGATCGGCCCGGATGGGAGACGCATGCATGAAACGGAACCACGACGCCGTCGAGGACGCAGCCGACGCGAATAGGCCAACCGGATTCGCGGAGGCGCAGGGCCGTTTCGGCAGCGCCCCCATCCAGGCAGATACGAGCCCGGTGCGAATACCGGTCTACCGGCCGCATTTTTCAGGCCATGAAAAGGTATTTGTTGCCGATTGCATGGAATCCGGTTCAATATCGTCTTCAATTGGCGATTACATCGGAAAATTTCAGGCCCAGTGTTCAGAGTTTATCGGCTCGCCGCACGTCATCGGCGTCGCCAACGGAACCGTTGCATTACATCTGGCCATGATGGCGCTCGATATTCAGCGCGGCGACGAAGTCATCGTGCCCACCTTGACCTATATCGCATCCGTCAATGCCATTGCCTATGTCGGCGCGACACCCGTATTCTGCGAGTGCGATGCCGAGACTTGGCAACTCGACCCCCGCGACGTCGAAGCGCGCATCACCCCCAAAACCAAAGCGATCATGGTTGTGCATCTCTATGGCCAACCCGCACCCATGGCCGCGATCATGGCGATTGCCAGGAAGCACGACTTGTGCGTGATCGAAGACGCCGCCGAGGCATTCGGCAGCCGCATCGGCGACCGCCATATGGGGACCTACGGCGACATCGGAACTTTCAGTTTTTTCGGCAATAAAACGCTGACGACGGGCGAAGGCGGACTGGTCGTGACCAATGACAAGCGCCTGCACGACGAGATGAAGTTGCTGCGCGGACAATACGTCTCGGAAAATCGCCGCTATTGGCACGAAAAGGTTGGCTACAATTATCGTATGACGAATATACAGGCCGCCATTGGGTGCGGACAATTCGTCGATTTGGAGTGGGTGTTGGACAGGAAGCGCGCACTCGCGAAAACATACGCCAGCAAGCTTGCACATCTCCCCGTCACGATGCACACAGAAACGCCGGGCACCCGCCATAATTTCTGGATGTGTTCACTCCTCGTTGATCAGCCGGACCAAAGAGACATGCTCATGTCCTATTTAGATGTCCGTGGTATCGATACGCGGCCGGTGTTTTACCCGGCACATACGATGCCCATGTATCGGGACGCCGCCCGCGGGCAGAATTTCCCGATTTCAGAAAATATCAGCAGTCGGGGTATTAACCTGCCAAGCTATCCAGACCTGACAGAAGCGGACATCGACCGTGTATGTGCCGCAGTCGGCAATTTCTTTGCGCAATAGTGGGCCGTTGCGTTACGTCCACGTTGCATTTTTTTGAGAGGCAAATGACACTTGTCGGCTAGGGCCAGAAAAATCGCTGTGTTGCTGCCGGAAGCGTATGGTGGCGGCACCTTGCGCGGGGCTATTAACCTCGCAGTGCAGATCCACGATGGCGCAAAAAAAACCGGCGACAATGTCGTGGTGGAATTTGGCTACGTGGACGGCAAGGCCACGGAAAAACTCGAGATTTTTGAAAGTCTCGCCGCTCGGCGAATTGAATTTCGCCCCTTCAAAGTAAAGCGATATCCTCGCACGAGCTATTATCAAACTGCCTCGGCCTATGTCGGCGGCACTGAGCCCGATATATTGGTTTTCGACGACGGCATATCTAACTTCGACGACGCTGATCATCGAATTTTTATAAGTGACAGGTTGGTGGGTGGAGACATCGCACCGACTTCGCCTTACTCGATCGTGATCTTCGATTTTCTCCAACGCTACATCCCAAAACTTTTCGATCGTGGAAGCGACGTCGATACTGCGGCTTCATGGCACACGATTACCGGCATCATGAAGCAATACGTCAACGCTTCGGCGATTTTCGTAACGACCCAGCAAGCGGCGGCCGACGCTATCGGATTTGGCGGTGTGCCCAGGGTCAAAGTCTGCAAGTTGCCATTGAGCTTTGATCCGATCGAAACACGAGCATCAGGTGAGCCGCGAGAAGTCGCAGCTAACGACCGGGGGCATATGGTTTGGACGACTAATATTACACCTCACAAAAACCATCAGGTGATCTTGCAGGGACTGGAGATTTTTTACGATCGGTCGCCAACCGGGCCAATCACGTACGTGACTGGAGTTCATACAGAGAATCTCGATCCAAAATCAGCTATCAAGGCAGTTGCCGACGTTCCATATGTTCGGCAAATTCGCAATCAGGTCGCGGGATCTCCCACGCTCAGACGAAACGTGATTTTCAAAGGTGACTTGTCCAATGCTGAATACGACGAGATTCTGAGCGGCGCCAAGTTACTCCTTCACGGAGCCATATTCGATAACGGAACCTTCTCTGTTGCGGAAGCCGCATGGCGCGGAGTGCCGTCAGTGTCGTCGCGTTACGCGGCGATGCAAGAGATGAGCGACGAATTCAGAATGCCGTTGCAATTTTTTGATTCCGCGAGCGCCGAAGACATGGCGACAGCATTGGAAAATGCGCTGAACAATCGCGACGAATTAGTTCGTGCTTTGCCGACTCGGAGCGAACTTGATCAATTTTCAGCGAAAAACCAATCTGGCGAAATATGGTGCCGGATCAAGTCGATGATCGACCCTGAAACCGCAACAGTCGTAGCGAGTGGTAAGCAGTGCAGAACTTGAAACTTGAGCGCGGGAAACTTGACGCCATGTTTTGGTTGCCCCCGACCCATTTCGGAGCGGCAGAAGGTTTGGTCGTTCTGTTGGCCGACCTTATTCTCGGATTGTCGGGGATAGGGGTCAAGACACGTCTGCACGTGTCCACGCGACATCTGGATTCCATTCGTAACGGCCTCCTCAAAAATGGAGTGAAGGCCGACGCTTATGAATTGCGAACATATTCTGTTGCGCCTGCGCTCCTGTATACGCGCAATTTCACTGGCAAGACGCGTCGCGGAAGATTGACACGTCGACTTCGCTTGTTTGCCAGCAAAGCCGAGGAGATGGTCATCTACACCGTCAGCCGTGCCAGCCTCGTGCATGTATTATTTTTTTGTTTTTTGCTACTCGCACTCCTGCCCATATTCGTAGCGGCAGTGTTTTGTTTCTCAATTTGTGCGCTGCTATGGCAATTTGGCCAACGGTCTTATCGTGCGACGCGGCACCTCAGACTTTTGTTGTTGCGCGCCCGTCCAACGCGACTGCTCCATAACGTTCACGCCGCGGCACAAGCGGTCGAAACGTCCAGACTTGCCG
>JANLYD010000392.1:0-7319 GCA_031365465.1 Hyphomicrobiaceae bacterium | reverse complement strand
CGTCGAACGTGGGGCGCGCGATGAAGCGGCTTGGAATGAGCTGATGGGCGCCTACGCAAAAACGTTTCCGGAACCTGCCCAGGAACTTCAGGGCCGACTTGCTCAGAAACTGCCGCTGGGATGGGACAAGGATATCCCGGTGTTCAATCCCGACTCCAAGGGCCTCGCCACGCGCGAAGCTTCCGGCAAGATTATGAATGCCATTGCGCCCAGATTGCCTGCGTTGACCGGCGGCTCGGCCGACCTCGATCCATCGACAAAAACGGCGCTGAAAGGTTTGGGTGATTTTAGTCCGCCGGCATCGGAGACCGAGGACGAACAAGGCTCCGATGGCGGTGGATGGAGCTATCGCGGGCGCAACCTCCACTTTGGCGTGCGTGAACATGCGATGGGAGCCATCGTCAACGGCCTCGCGGCGTACGGAGGCTTTATTCCCTATGGCTCGACCTTTCTGATTTTCTCAGACTACATGCGCCCGCCAATCCGGCTGGCCGCGTTGATGGGCTTGCACATTGTGCATGTTTTCACCCACGACAGCCTCGCACTCGGCGAGGACGGCCCGACGCACCAACCGGTTGAACAGCTGGCGAACTTGCGGGCCATTCCGAACTTGCTCGTGATCCGCCCCGCCGACGCCAATGAAACGGCGGTTGCCTGGCACGTCGCGGTCGAAACGCGTGATCGCCCGGTGGTATTGGTATTGACCCGGCAGGACGTGCCGACGCTCGATCGCAGCCGCTACGCTCCCGCCGATCGCTTGCGCCGGGGCGGCTATGTGCTGAGCGATGCGCCTGGCGGTAAGCCCGACCTGATCCTGCTTGCAAGCGGCTCAGAAGTGAGCCTCATCGTGGCGGCGGCAGAACGCCTGCAAGAGCAAGGCATCGCGGTGCGCTGTGTCTCAATGCCAAGCTGGGAATTGTTCGAGGCGTTGCCGCAAGCCGAACGCGAGGCGGTGTTGCCATCCTCGGTTGGAGAGCGGCTCGCTGTCGAGCTGGGCGTTCGTCAAGGCTGGGATCGCTACATCGGTGCGCACGGCGACATGATCAGCGTGGAACGCTTCGGCGCGTCCGCCCCAGCCGAAATCTTATTGCGCAGATACGGCTTCACCGTCGATAACGTGTGTGCCCGCGCCAAGGCGCTGCTGGGAGCTAAGCGGTGACCACGACATATAAAATTGGCGACCATGTCGGATGGAATTCGGAAGCGGGTCATGTCAGTGGCCACATCATCAAGATCCATACCCGCGACACCGAATACAAGGGCCATCCGCGCCCCTGCAGCGAAGGCGACCCGCAGTACGAAATCAAGAGCGACAAAACCGGCCACGTCGCCATGCACAAAGGAGCGGCGCTGCACAAGATCTGACAGGGTGTGCGCGTGAGCGCAAACACCCGAGATGAATATGAAAGACTCGGTGTCGTGCGGCAGTCGTCTTAAACCCGGATGCTCTTATGCATAGCGTCCAACAGTCAGGGAACGTGCCATGCGTGAAACAGAGCTGGATCACCTGGACCATTTCCCCCAGCAACTAGCGGCGCTTTCGAGGTGGGACAACGAGGGCGGCGCGGGGCCTGACGGTCCGCAAGCAGGTTCGGGTCCAGACGGTGGGGCGCCTGACGTGCCGCTGCTTACAAACGCCGAGTTGGTGCAACTCCGCATTCGCGTGATCGCCCTGGAGAACGTGATGATCAGTTTACTTGCGAATGCGTCGGGTCAACAGCTCGACGATGTTCTCGGCATGGCTGATTTCATTTCACCACGTCCCGGGTTCACGCACCACGCCCTTACGATCCACGCGGCGGGCCAGATGCGTAATTTGGTTGAGCGAGCCGGCCATTTCCGAGATCATGCAGACGGCAATCACACGCCGGTGGCGATGCCCTATAAGCGGACGCCGGTGTTCGATGAGCACACGCTTCCGGTTGGTCTGCGCAATGAGCATCGAACCAAGCCCGGCGTTTGGGGTGTGATCCACGTGCTAGACGGTCGAGTGCGATACCAAGTTCTCGACCCTGCATCGGAGGTGATTCTTGATGCTGATCACCCCGGGCTCGTGTTGCCCGGCGTGCCGCATTCGGTAGAGCCCCTTGGCCCGATGCGGCTGTACGTGGAATTTTACAAGCACCTACCTGATCTGAAAATCCAATCTGCAGTGTCCACAGTGCCGAATGTGGCACCGTCGTCGATAGATTGTTGATTTGGCGGCCACGTTGCGCGCAGGGGCGGCGCGAGCCTAAAGAGAGACCAATGAGCTTTACTCTCGGAGATAAGTTGATGGGTACAAAAATCAGGGCTGCCAACATCAGGCTCAAGCGAGCCTACGAGCCGTCCGCCGCCGGCGATGGTACCCGCATATTGATCGATCGGCTGTGGCCCCGCGGCGTCAAGAAAGTTGATGCGGCCATCGATCATTGGGCCAAGGATACCGCACCCAGCACCGCATTGCGGAAGTGGTTCGGTCACGACCCTGCCCGGTGGCAAGAATTCCGCAGCCGGTATGCAGCGGAGGTCCACGCACATCCCGAAAAGCTCGGCGAGCTCCGTGCAATGGCACAGCAAGGCCTGATCACACTCGTCTATTCGGCTCACGACGAAGTTCACAACGACGCCGTTGCGCTGAGGGACTTTCTTTTGGGCCGATAGAGGAAGCGAAAGGCCATGTTCGTCGGGTCCTCGCTCAATATCAGATCGAGGCGATCGCCGACGTGCGCAGTTTTCCGCGATCGCGGCGTTACCCTCAGTTCGGACGCCTCGCTTTGCAGGGCAGTAAGGATTCACTCGGCTAAAAGACTCGCTTCAACGAGCACATCAACTCCGTTTTCCGGTCGGATCGCGCGCGCGGGAATATCGGTACCTAAGCGCCACTGCGTGACGGCAGCACGCTTGGACTCCCCTGCGATCATAAACAACACAGCGCGCGCGCGGCTTAGACGAACAGCGCTAAGCGACACGCGGCGTGGCGGCGGCTTAGGCGCATCGAAAACTGCCAAAACGTCTGCTGCGTCCGCTCCAGCGCCCCAGTCGTGCCCCGGAAACAGGCTGGCCGTGTGCCCGTCTTCTCCCAGGCCCAGCAGCACCAAATCGACAGTCGCCCACGTTGCGCAACGTTTTCGCATACTCGTCCGCAGCACTTTGAGGGCCAAGTTCGGCGGCAACGATATGGACTTGATCGAGCGGTACGGAAACATGATCGAGCCACGCGTCAGTTGCCATCCGGCTGTTGCGCTTGGCGTCGCTGGCCGGCAGGCAGCGCTCGTCTCCGAAATACACCTGCCAACGCGACCAGTCGGTGTCAGCCTCGCGCAGCATGCGGTAGACGTTAGCCGGGGTGTTGCCGCCGGCGAGCACGATCAGGAAATGGCCGCGCTGCTCGAGTGCGTGCCCGGCGGCGTCGAGAATAAATTGATATGCAGCCTGTTGCAGCGCCTCTGCGTCTTCAACGCCGATCCAACGAACACGATCCGAGCCACTCTCGTCGATCTTTTTCACGTTCATTCCTTCTTGACTGCGTGGCCACCAAATTGGTTGCGCATGGCGGCCAGCAGCTTGTCTGAGTAGGAGTCGTTATCTCGCGACCGCAGACGCTCGAGCAGCGACAGCGTAATGACCGGCGCCGAAACATTGAGGTCGATGGCTTCAGCGACGGTCCAGCGGCCTTCGCCGGAATCGTCGACATAGGGCGCAATCCCAGTCATCGCCGGATTCTTTTCAAGCGCCGCAGCCGTGAGGTCCAACAGCCACGAGCGCACGACGCTGCCATTGCGCCAAATATCAGCAATCTGGTGCAGATCGAGATTAAATTCCGATTTGTGCTGCAGGATCGAGAAGCCTTCGGCGTAGGCCTGCATCATGCCGTATTCGATGCCGTTGTGGATCATCTTGGTGAAATGACCCGAGCCAACCGGGCCGACGCGACCCCAGCCTTTGTCCTTCGCCGGCGCCAACGTTTCGAAGATCGGCCGCAGCCGTTCAACTGCCGCAACGTCACCACCAATCATCATGCTGTAGCCCTCGGCTAATCCCCAGACGCCGCCGCTCGTGCCGCAGTCGATGTAATTGATGTCTTTTTCGGCAAACGTCGTGGCTCGCCGCAACGTGTCTTGATAGTTGGAATTGCCTCCGTCGATGACCGTGTCGGCTGTGGTCAACAATGGCAGTAGCGTCGCCAAGGTGGTGTCGGTAATCGCGCCGGCAGGCACCATGAGCCACAGCGTGCGGGGGGCTGGTAACTTTGCCACCAGCGCGGAGAGAGACTCCGCGGCTGCAGCGCCCTTAGTCTCAAGGTCCTTGCGTACTTCGAGTTTAGGGTCAAATCCCACCAGCTGATGTCCACCGCGCATCAGACGTTGCGCCATGTTGGCGCCCATGCGGCCCAAGCCGATCATACCGATTTTCATATCGTTTCCTTACGTGTGCTCACCATTGGAGCCAGCGCCGCAATAGCGATTGGATCGTCGGGTTCAACCGCGTGCGATTGTAAGCGTCTGCCGCTTTCTTGATTGCTTCGGCCTGTGTTGGATAGGCGTGGATGACCGTAGCCAGAGTGCGCAGTCCGATGCCCGCAACCATCGCCAGGGTAATCTCATTGATCATCTCTCCGGCGTGCCGGGCGACGATCGTCGCGCCGAGGATCCGGTCTGTCCCTTCTTTGACGTGGATTTTTACGAAGCCGTGCTCATCGCCGTCGGCGATCGCGCGATCGACCTCGTGCAGCGGGATCGTGAAAGTTTTCACCGGGATATCCTGCGCGTTCGCTTGGCGTACGTAGATGCCGACGTGGGCGATCGCTGGATCGGTATAGGTGCACCACGGAATGACCAATGAGCTCAGGCGCTGCCGGCCGAGGAATAGCGCATTGCGAACGACAATGCGCGCCGACGCGTCGGCGGTATGAGTGAACTTGTGTTCCAAGCAGACGTCACCGGCCGCATAGATGCGGCGGTTGCTGGTTTGGAGGAAATCATCGACATCAATGCCCGTACTCGGGTTGTAGTCCACGCCTGCTGCCTGCAAATTGAGACCCTCGACATTCGGCAATCGGCCTGTGCCCGTCAGAATGGCATCGACTGCGACCGTGCTTTTGTAGTCATCGCTGACCAGATCGACGAATTTCTGCGCACCGTCCAAACGAACCTTGATCGCGGCGGTATTCAAACGCACTTCAATGCCATCGCGGGCCAGTGCGTCCGAAAGAATCTGCGCCGCGTCGCGCTCTTCTTTGGGCAGGAAAAGTGGCATGTCCTGCACAATCGTAACTTTTGAACCTAAGCGGCCGAAGGCCTGAGCGAGTTCGCAGCCGAGCGGGCCACCGCCGATTACCAATATACGGCCCGGAAGTTCGGTTAGGTCGAACACGTTTTCGTTGGTGAGATATCCTGCGTCTACGAGGCCGGGAATCGAGGGTGCATCGGGGCGCGCGCCGGTGGCGATCAGGGCTTTTTTGAACTGCAGTTTGGCGCCGTCCACTTCGAGCGTATCGAGCCCGGTGAAGCGCGCCTGGCCGAAGAACACGTCGACCCCGGCCGCGATCAGACGTTGCACGGAATCGACGCGGCTGATGCGAGCGCGTATACCGCGCATCCGCTGCATCACGGCGGAAAAGTCGACATCGATATCTGCTGGGATTTGCGCGCCATAATGGCTGGCATTGCGCATGTCGGCGTACAGGCTCGATGTGCGGATGATTGCTTTCGATGGTACGCAGCCAACATTCAGACAATCGCCCCCGAGCAGATCACGCTCGATCAGCGCGACCTTTGCGCCGAGCGCCGCGGCACCATGCGCCGCCACTAATCCTGCCGTGCCAGCGCCTACGACAACGAGATTATACCGCTCCTCCGGTTTTGGATTGCGCCAATCGTCTGGGCGCACATTATGCAACCGCTCGCGCTCTTGCGCGTCTTGCGGGGCGGTCGAAGCTGATTCATTGCGTTGCTGCATCGATATAACTCGTAGGATCAGGGCGTGGGCGTCGCTACAGCCAGCCACCGCGAAATCCGGCACTAAGTAAGCCATTGCGGATGTACGGACACCCCCGCATGAGCTGCCAAAAAAATTGTGTACGGTGGTTTTCGATCATCATGAGCACGATGCCTTGATCGAGTCCGTAGTGGCCTTCGGAAACCCAGGCACGTCCGTCGGCGGCGGTCAGCGTCGGATTGAAACTGCTCGACAGACGACCATCGGTCAAAACTTCCGGATAGCGCGTTATCACGTTGCGTATGGCCGGCAGGACGATCTCAGGCGCAAACGGTATTGACGCTAATACAGAAGGAGCGGAAAGGGTTCCGTCGTCAGGTCCGAAAGGCACTCCGCGGGCGGTATATCCGAACAAGTGTCGCGCTTCATTGGTCACATCTGGCCGTTCGTCGCTCGGGCCATCGCACGCAGACAAGCCCCAGCAGTTTTCATCGTAGCCGCTGAACTCGTGCGGATTGCGCTGCGCGTATGCACGATGGATGTAGGCCGCGCTCCGGCTGTTTTCGAAGTAGTCCGAGCGCTTCTCGCGCATGAAGCTGTCGCAAATCCTGCGAAAATCGATCCATGCATGCGAGAAATGATGCACGAACAGCGGGCCGCCATAGAGGCAATCAATGCCGTACTGATTTTCCCATTGGTAGGTGGAGGTCCATGCGTTGTAACAATTGCCGACGATTGGGTGCGTGGGCGAGCCCAAGGCAAGGACATACAGCAGAATAGCTTCGCTGTAGCCTTCCCAGCCGTAATGCAAAAACCCGCATTCGGGCTTCCAGCCTTGCCGGATCGTGTCGGCGTCGTCCTGTGACCACCGCCAATCAATACGGTGATAGAGAAAGTCGGCCAGCTCGCGCAATTCAATTTCGTCGCTGGTATGAGCGTTGAAATACATTTTCGCCGTGAGCGCGCCGGCGATGAACAGCGCGGTATCGACCATCGACAGCTCCGATTGCCAGACGCGGGTACCGGTTTGGATGTCTAGAAAGTGATAGTAGAAACCTTTAAAACCGGTCGCCGATGGGCCGCTGCTTTGCTCGCTGTCGCGAAAGAAACGCAAGGCCGACAGGGTCAGCCGGATGGCATCGGTCCGCGTCATCCAACCGCGTTCGACCGCCACCGGATATGACGATAGCGCAAAACCAATCACCGCGATGCTGACAGGCGAGTTTTTGCGCGAAGTGTCGGCCACAAGACCGTTGAGCGGGTTCACGGTATGCAGAAAGTAACCAAAGGCCGCGCGCTGCAATTGATCGAGCAGTGCTTCGTCCTGAAAGGATATCGGGGTCTTAGGATCGCCAGCTTTGCAATTTCGCTGTGATAAAACGCTGTCATGCATCGCAATA
>JANLYD010000320.1:0-27366 GCA_031365465.1 Hyphomicrobiaceae bacterium | reverse complement strand
AGTTGGCAGAGCCGGGTCTCCAGTATTTCTCGTACCTCCAAATTTACAACGTGTTCGTGACCGGTCACGGTTTGATCTTGGTGTTCTTCATGGTGATGCCAGCCATGATCGGCGGCTTCGGCAACTGGTTCGTGCCCCTCATGATCGGCGCCCCGGACATGGC
Organism: Hyphomicrobiaceae bacterium; assembly: GCA_031365465.1. Classification (GTDB taxonomy): domain Bacteria; phylum Pseudomonadota; class Alphaproteobacteria; order Rhizobiales; family Hyphomicrobiaceae; genus JABFRJ01. Next base: position 27,203 of record JANLYD010000320.1, on the reverse strand, counting down.
GTTTCCGCGCATGAACAACATCTCGTTCTGGCTGCTGCCTGCCGCATTCGCGCTGCTGATCATCTCGATGTTCGTGCCTGGCGCTGAAGGCGCCAACGGCGTCGGCACCGGCTGGATCGTTCTCGCGCCCCTCTCGACGCAGGGGCACCCCGGCCCCTCGGTGGACTTCGGTATCTTCGCCCTTCACATCGCTGGTGCGTCGTCGATCCTCGGCGCCATCAACTTCATCACCACCATCTTCAACATGCGCGCGCCCGGCATGACGCTGCACAAGATGCCGCTGTTCGTGTGGTCGGTGTTGATCACTGCGTTTCTGCTGTTGCTGTCGTTGCCGGTATTGGCCGGCGCCATCACCATGCTGCTGACCGATCGTAACTTCGGCACCACGTTCTTCTCGGCGAAGGGCGGCGGCGACCCGCTGCTGTACCAGCATCTGTTCTGGTTCTTCGGCCACCCGGAAGTGTACATCCTCATCTTGCCGGGCTTCGGCATGATCAGCCACGTCATTTCGACATTCTCGCGCAAACCGATCTTCGGCTATCTGGGCATGGCCTACGCCATGGTCGCCATCGGCGTCGTCGGCTTCGTCGTGTGGGCGCACCACATGTACACGTCCGGTATCGGCGTTGACGCGCAGGCCTACTTCGTGTTCGCGACGATGGTCATCGCAGTGCCCACGGGCGTGAAGATCTTCTCCTGGATCGCCACGATGTGGGGCGGCTCGATCCAGTTCCGCGTGCCCATGTTGTGGGCCTTGGGCTTCATTTTCCTATTCACCGTCGGCGGCGTGACCGGCGTTATGCTGGCCAATGCCGGCGTCGACCGCGCCTTCCACAACACCTACTATGTCGTCGCGCACTTCCATTACGTGCTGTCACTCGGCGCCGTGTTCGCTATCTTCGCGGGCTGGTACTACTGGTTCCCAAAGATGAGCGGCTACATGTACAACGAAGCCATCGGCAAGTTGCACTTCTGGCTGACGTTCATCGGTGCCAACGTGCTCTTCTTCCCGCAGCACTTCCTCGGCCTCGCCGGCATGCCCAGGCACTATGCCGATTACCCCGAAGCCTACGCCTACTGGAACCGCATCTCGTCGTTCGGCTCATATATGACCGCCTTCGCGACGCTGGTGTTCCTGTTCGGCGTGTTCCACGCCTACTTTATTGCCAAGCGCAAAGCGTCGGCTGATCCGTGGGGCATCCCAGCCCACCTGCAGACGCTGGAATGGACGCTGCCCTCGCCGCCTCCGTATCATCAGTTCGAAACTCTGCCGATCATCAAAGACACCGACCATCACTGAGCTTCCAACGCGCCTGCGCCCCGCCTCAACAGCGGGGCGTTTTGCTGTCTGGCGTAAACTGAAAACGTCAGAGCCGCCGACGTTGACACGCGGTCATACCATCGGTAATACTTTCGGTATGAAAACCGCTGTCTCCATCCCTGATGACATCTTTGCCGAGGCTGAGAAGCTGGCGGCAACTCTCGAACTCTCGCGCAGCGCGCTGTATGCCAAGGCGCTCAAGGAAATGCTGGAACGCATTCGCGATGATGCGATCACAGCGCAAATGAACGCTGCGTTGGCTGAACATCCCGACGAAATAGACCCCGCGCTAGGTCGCGCTACTCGACAAATGCTAACACTGCCGGAGTAGATACGTGCAGCGGGGTGAGATTTGGTGGACCGATTTCGGTGAGCCAAGAGGTTCCGAACCAGGGTTCTATAGACCCGCGGTTGTTATCTCCACCGATCGGTTCAATAGCGTGTCGTTGAACACGGCAACAGTTGTGATCTGTACGACAAACATCAATTTGGCAAAGCGGCCTGGAAACGTATTGCTACCAATCCGCGGAACCGGCCTCGATCATCCATCCGTCGTAAATGTAACTCAGGTCGCGACAATCGATCGCCGGGCGCTCGACCGTTTCATCGGTCGCGTGCCCAATGGATTGATGACCCAGATCGACGACGGCCTGCGCCTCGCGTTGGCGCTCTAGTCACACGCCGACATTTCAGCACCATTCGGCCGTTCAGCCGCATTGCCCGCCGTCACCTGTCATGCCATGACGCAAGCCCACCCTGATCCCAACGCGCACCTGTGTTTCGCTCATGACCGATGCCACTGTATTTCCTGCACGGACACAGCCCGTGGCCGCGCTCGGTGGCAGCGTCGGTGACTTCATCGCGCTGCTCAAGCCGCGCGTCATGTCGCTCGTGATCTTCACGGCGCTCGTCGGTATGGTGGCGGCTCCTGGCCCGCTGCATCCCGTGTTCGCCATCATCGGGTTGCTGTGCATCGCGATCGGTGCCGGCGCATCCGGCGCCCTCAACATGTGGTATGACGCCGACATCGACGCATTGATGGCGCGCACCGCCGCCCGCCCCATTCCGCGCGGCTCCATCACGCCGGACGAAGCACTCACCTTCGGCACCATCCTGTCGGTGTTTTCCGTGCTCACACTCGGCCTGGTCGTCAACTGGACCGCCGGCGCCATTCTCGCCTTCACGATCTTCTTCTACGTCATCGTCTACACGATGTGGCTCAAGCGCTCGACCCCACAGAACATCGTCATCGGCGGCGCCGCCGGTGCGTTCCCGCCGATGCTCGGCTGGGCAACTGTCACCGGCTCGGTCGGCATTGAAAGCGTCGTGCTGTTTCTCCTGATCTTCTTGTGGACACCGCCGCACTTCTGGGCGCTCGCGTTGTATCGCTGCCGTGACTACGAGCGCGCGGGCGTTCCCATGCTGCCCGTCGTCGCTGGTCCCGACGCAACGCGCACGCAGATTGTGCTCTATTCCATCGCCCTGATGTTCGCCGCAGCCGCTCCCTATCTCGTCGGCATCGGCGGCATGACGTATCTGGTCGTGTCCTGCGTGCTGAGCGCTGTTTTCATGGGCCTCGCCATTAACGTCTATCGCGTCCGTGAAGGCCGCGAAGCAGACGTCGTGGCCAAACGCCTGTTCCTGTTCTCGATCTTCTACCTGTTCGCGCTGTTCGCCGTGATCCTCGTCGAACACGTTGTTGAGCGGGTGCTGGCATGATGCGACGCGCGCCGATCACGTCAGGCGATTGGAAGCGGCCGATGCGGCTCGCGGTGTTGTTCGCAGCCGGTGCCGCAGGTCTCGCCAACCGATGGCTCAATCTGCCGGCCTGGGCCATCGCTTTGATCGCACTCGCCGTGCCCGCCGTCTGGTTCGCCACCACGTTTGAAATAACGAAGTCCGGCGAGTCTGAAATCGAGCAACGCCGGCGCATGCGCAACGTCGCAATCGGGCTGACACTTGCAGCACTCGTACTGCTGTTCTACGTCGCCACCATGGCCCGCCTGGGCGGCCACGCCCTCAATCGTCCCATTTGAACCGGTGAAAGTCAGTTGACGTGACGCGGCATCAGCCATCCCGGCCAGTATTGAGCCCACGCACGATCGCACTGGCGTGTGTCGCTGTTGTTGGCGGCATGATCGGCCTCGCCTACGCGTCGGTGCCGCTCTATCGCATGTTCTGCCAGGTTACCGGCTTCGGCGGCACCACACAGCGCACCGAAAATGCCAGTGCTACCGTGCTCGACCGCACCGTAACCGTGCGCTTCGACGCCAACGTCGCCCGCGGCCTTCCCTGGACTTTTGAACCCATCACCAAGCCGCTCGACGTGAAGTTGGGCGAAACCGCTGTCGCGACCTACCGTGCCACCAACACCAGCTCTCAGCCGACCACCGGCACCGCAGCTTACAACGTCGTACCCGACAAGGCCGGCGTATTCTTCAACAAGCTCGCCTGCTTCTGCTTTACCGAGCAGGCGCTTGCGCCGGGCCAATCCATCGACATGCCCGTGCAGTTCTTCGTGGATCCAGCCATGGCCTCCGACAAGGACGGCAACCGCATCCACGAAATTACGCTGTCGTACACATTCTTTGCCGTTGCCGCGGCGAAAAAGGGAGTTGCCGAACAGGCCACGGATGCTAAGGGTCGCGGCAAGGGATCGTAAACTGCATCCCGTCTTTGTGTCGCACGTCGCGACGTCCCACCGCTTACACTGGGACAAGGGACTGGGAAACGATTGATAGCGCGGCCTTGTTAGGGGCACGCGCATACAGGGACGAGACGGAGGGGTTATGGCCGACAGCCACGCAACGAAAAATCACGATTACCATCTGGTCAACCCAAGTCCCTGGCCGCTTGTCGGCTCCATCGGCGCATTCGTCATGGCAGTCGGCGGCATCATTCTGATGCGCTCACTCAATGGTGGTGCCGGGCTGTTCGGGCTCCGCGGTTCGACGGTGTTCTTCATCGGCTTCCTGCTCGTGCTGCTGACGATGGCGCTGTGGTGGCGTGACGTCATTGTCGAAGCCAATCAGGGCGATCATACCGCCGTTGTGCGCCTGCATCTGCGCTATGGCATGATCATGTTCATCGCCTCCGAAGTGATGTTCTTCGTGGCGTGGTTCTGGGCATATTTCGACGCGTCACTCTTTCCCGCGCCCGTCTACCAGCTCAACCCCGAAACCACCTCGTCCGTCGTCGGCATGGTCGAGCGCGCCGCTGCCACCGGAGGCGTGTGGCCGCCCAAGCCGACTGCTGATCACACCTTCACGTCCACGTTCGATCCCTGGGGCCTGCCGCTCGTCAACACGCTGATCCTGCTGTTGTCAGGCACCACGGTCACTCTCGCCCATCACGCGTTGCTCGAAAACAATCGCAAGCTGCTCGTGCGCGGCCTCGCCATCACCGTGATCTTGGGCTTGTTGTTCACCGCTTTGCAGGCCTACGAGTACGGCCACGCGGCGTTCACCTACAGCGGCCACATCTATGGCGCGACGTTCTTCATGGCGACCGGCTTCCATGGCGCGCACGTGATCATCGGAACCATTTTCCTAGCCGTCTGCCTGGTTCGCGCCTCGCGCGGTGCCTTCACGCCGCAGCAGCATTTCGGCTTCGAAGCCGCCGCTTGGTACTGGCACTTCGTCGACGTCGTCTGGCTGTTCCTGTTCGCCTGTATCTACGTCATTGGCGCCGGCGCCAACGCAGGCGCTGGCCACTAAGCGCTCGACACCACCACTCCGTCATCGAGCCCGGCCGCCCAACGCGCCGGGCTTGATGCGTTTTTGCGGACTGCAAGCACTGTCACAATTTCAATTTCGTTGTGCTGACCGACCGGTGACCTGCAAGTGGAAAAGATTGCGAAGCTTGTTCGCTCGGTCGGCGTCCGCCTATGATCTGCATTATAGATCAGCGTACGGTGCTGCGGCGGGATGGGATATGGCGCGCAAGATCTTCGTCAACTACCGCAGGGCCGACAGCCAAAAAGACACGTTCCTCATCACGGCCCGACTGAAGCAGCGCTACGGGTCCCGCAACGTATTCATCGACGAAAATCTGATCGGCGGCGACGTATTCCCGGAGGTGCTCGAACGGCGGCTTGCACAATGTTCGGTTATGATAACGATCATCGGGCATGCGTGGACTGATGCTGCCGGCGACGACGGTTTACGCCGCCTTGCCAAACACGACGACTGGGTGCGACACGAGATCCGCCGGGCACTCGCGCGCGAAATTCCGTTGGTGCCGGTGTTGATCAACGGCGCTGCTATTCCGGCAAAGTCAGAACTCCCCGCCGACATCGCGCGACTTGCTGATCATCACGCCGTTTCAGTGCGTACCGCCGATCATGCCTTTCGCGGCGACATCGCAATGTTGATCGAAGCCATTGATCACGTTCGAGGACGGGCGTACGGGCCTATAGTCGCGACGAGTGCTACTGCACTGCTCGTGGTCGGCTCGGTCTACGCGTACACCTATTGGCCCAAGTCTGCAGGTGACAACAAGCAAGTTGGCGAGGCGACGGCAGTCACGAGGGACGCCGCTACGAACGAAACGGAACGTAAGCGCATTGAGGTTGCTGAAGCCAAGCGCAAAGCTGATGCGGCGGCGTCGGCCGTCGCGCCCTCAGTCATTCCCAAGCAGGCGCCGTCGCCGGTCACTGCCACAGCGCCGGTCCCACCTGTAGTAAAACCTGCGACGCCGCCGCAAGCGACTGCGGCAACAACCGCGCTTGATCCGTCACGCGCCCAAAAACCGTCGCGCGTGACCATTTCCGAAGATATCATCGGCATCCGCACCGGCATTCCGTGCCGCGACGCCCTGGGGCTCATCGAGCGCGAATTCCCCGACCTGAGTAAACCCATCAAAACCGGGGGCACGCGTTACACCCTGGATGTTGGTGGCGAACCCATCGAGGTGCTGGCAGAAACCGTCAGCATCCGCGATCGAGCGAACACTGTCGCACTCACCTGTATGCCGGTCGGTGGTCAGAGCGTTGTCGTGTTTGTCGGACGTGACCTGTCATTCGAAAAGGACGGACGCAATCTCGCCGATGTCGAAGGGATGTTGTCCGAAAAATATGGCTCCATGCCACACCGAATGAATGTCGCTGCGGTCAATCCATTCAACATGGTGCGCATGGGCCGCGTATATGGACCGGACGGCGTACTACCGAGCGGTTCCAGCGCTTGCGGGGATTTCCAAGCGACCGGCGGCTGGACATCGCTTGGCCGGTTCGGTGGCGCCAATCTCAATCCGCTTAGATTGACGACTTGCATTGGCGGACTTTTCATCCTGGCTTCCAGAAACACGCCGGGTCGCGTGACGTCGACAAATATCGAAGTCTGGGATTTCAGACTTGCCGGCCTTGCCGCCCAAGAGGCTTCACGCAGGAAGTCCGACGAGATCAACGCCAAGAGCAAATCGCGCTTGCCGCTGTAGTTGGTGTGTACCGCCTCGCATCGCTCGACACGCCTCCGATCGCGTGGCATGTGTTGGCCATAATACAGTGATCAACAGGCGGTCCGTCAGGAGTTCGCCAGCATGACACGATTGCCGACGATCAGTTTTTTGGCCGGGCTCGCGCTGATCGGCGCCGGCCTGTTCTACAACATGTCCACGTTCGACCAGCGCAGCCCCACGATGTCGGCGCCGCCAGTGTCCGCAAGCGTTCCCATGCAGCCTTCAGGATCGGTTGCAAGACCGTATCGCACCGAAAGCAGCCCGCCGCCGGCTGTCGCGCGCTCGTCGGCTGAAGCCGCGCTGCCTGAACGGCCACGCAGTGCGGGCAACTCGCCGGCTGTGGCCGAACGGCAACTTTATGAGCGGGTTGCAGCGAAGTTGCGCACCGCCAGTTATGCCCTCAATCATCCCGAGGTCATGTTCGTCAATCGCCGTTCGCAGGTGTCGTTGACCCTCGCCGCCGATGAAGTGGCCGCCGTCGAAAAGCTCAAGCAGCAGTTCGACAAGGATGTCGACGGCACCACCGAAACCGGCAAGACGAAATATGCGCCCGTCATGGCGGCGGTGCTGCGTGGCAAAGATTTCAAGATCGATCCGTCCGACCGGCAGGAGCGCACTGTGCTCCCCAACGTCACCGGCCCCACGGTCTGGACGTGGTACGTCGAGCCGCGCGAAGCCGGTGCCGGCCAGTTGCTGGTGCTCGAGTTGTTCGCGCGCGTCGCCGGCAACGACAATCTTCCCCCCGTCAGCGTCAAGACGTTCGAGAGCCGCATCAACGTCGATGTGAAGATGTTGGACTACGTCATCGATCACGCGCGTCGCATGTCCCCCGTCGCCCAAGCCCTGACCGGCGCGGGCAGCCTGCTGTCGCTGTTCGGCTTCTTCGGTGGCCTTCGCCGCCGCTGGGGCGGCGCGGATTAGGCGCGGAGTAAGCGTGCGGCGCTTGTTACGGCGCATCGGGCAACGCGTCAGCGCAACAACCACCACGCTCGCGAAGGCACGGTAGTTGTAATTTGGGTCAAACTCTTCGCGCCACCGAACATCGCGACCTCCGAGCCCAACACTTTTGGGTCGCGCGAAGGCTTGACCCAACCTACGCACACAACGCCGCTGATCGCGACTCAGCCAGCCGCACGGTCGATCGCCGCCCGCATGTCCCGGATGGCTTGTGGCAATCCAACCATGATCGCTTCGCCGATCAGCGAATGGCCGATATTGAGTTCGACCACCTCGGGTATCGCCGCGATCGGCCCGACATTCCCCACGGTCAATCCGTGCCCGGCGTGGCATTCGAGACCCAACGCTTTGCTATGCGCCGCAGCCTTCACCAGCCGCGCCAACTCGCCGGCGTCGCTGGCATGCTCCGCATAACTGCCGGTGTGCAACTCCACCACCGGTGCTCCCAGCGCGTGCGCCATATCGAGCTGTTTCACATCCGGATCGATGAACAACGACACACGGATTCCCGCGCCGCGCAGCTTCGCGATAAACGGCTTCAGATGGGCTTCCCCGCCGATCACGTCCAGCCCGCCTTCAGTGGTCACTTCCGTGCGCTTTTCCGGCACCAGGCAGACGGCGTGCGGCTTGGTCGCCAGCGCGATCCCCAGCATCTCGTCCGTGGCGGCCATCTCGAAGTTGAGCGGCTTGGTGAGCCGCGCCTTCAACTCGGCGATATCGGCATCGCGGATGTGCCGCCGATCTTCGCGCAGATGGGCTGTGATACCGTTCGCCCCCGCCGCAATTGCGATCTCCGCCGCGCGCACGGGATCTGGATACGCGACGCCACGTGCATTCCGCACCGTGGCGACATGGTCGATATTCACGCCCAGCCGAATGTGCCGCATCTCATGTCCCTTCACCTAAGTCTTAGCCGCCGTTTCGCCCCCGAAGGTGCTGCACCGTCCACGCGATGACAATGAGGTTAAATGGCTCGACCACAATACAACGCGCGCGGCGGTTCACGACGTCATTGGTGCAAATCCGGCCGGCGCTGTCGTTACCGTTGAATATATTTCTCACGTCGCACCGCGATCTCGCTCGCCATCCGCAACGCGGCGATCAGGCTCCCCGGATGCGCCTTACCGCTGCCGGCGATGTCCAACGCGGTGCCATGATCGGGCGACGTGCGCACGATCTCCAGCCCCAGCGTCACGTTCACGCCGCCGTCGATATCCAAAGCCTTCAACGGGATCAATGCCTGATCGTGATACATGCAGATGGCCACGTCGTAGGTCGGCCGCGCGCGCGGCGTGAACATCGTATCCGGCGGCAACGGGCCGACCACGTCGAGCCCCCGCGCGCGTAACACATCGACCGCCGGCTGGATGATGCGCCCTTCCTCGTCGCCCATCGCTCCGCCCTCGCCCGCATGCGGATTGAGTCCCGCTATTGCCAGCCTCGGACGCTCGATGCCGAAATCGCGGCGCAACGCCTCGGCCGTGATCATGGCCTGCTCGACGATTGCAGCCGTCGTCAAATCGGCCACAGCCGACTTGAGCGATTGATGCACCGTCACTGGCACGACGCGCAGATCGGGGCACGCCAGCATCATCACCGCCTGCCGGCCTGCGCCAGCCAACGCGCCGAGAAATTCGGTATGACCAGGATACTTGAAGCCGGCGTCGTACAAGGTCGATTTCTGGATCGGATTGGTGACCACGCCCGCAGCCGTGCCGGCTTTGGCCAACGCAACAGCCATTTCGATGGAACGCACGACCGCTCCGGCATTCGCGCCATCGAGACGCCCCGGTGTCGACGCGACGCGCGCGCCCACATCCAACACCGGCAACGCCCGCTTGAACACGCCCAACGCTTCTGCCGGGTCCGCAATCCGCGCCATTGGCACCGTCGATCCCAGCGTCCGCGCCAGCGCTTTCAGCCGATGCAGATCGTCGACGACGAAAAATGCCGGTCCGGTCGAGCGCAACGCTGTCCACGCAGCCAGCCCGATGTCACCGCCCACCCCGGCCGGTTCGCCCATCGTCAATGCCAGCGGCAGTGCATAGGTCATGTCTCGCGTTTCCTGATACTTGGTGAACAGCCGTACGTCCCTGGCGTTCACATTCAGTGCGCACTATAACGCACGCCTCACCCTTCAACGAGGGCTACGCATCAGGGTCCGCACCCCCTAACAACAGAATCTCGAATTTCCGGATTGCCCATGGAATCGCTCAACCCGCTGACCCGAATCGTCGATGCCCTGCAGGTCGCGAAATTCGCGCGTGTCGACGGCGCAGAAATGCGCGCTGTCGTCGGCTCGTTCGGCAAATTGTCGGATTGGGAATCGTTCGCGGCAAGCTGGGAGCACCTCGAACCGGATACCTACATGGCCGACGGCGGCCGTTATCGCCGTCGACGGCACGCCGTATTCCAAGCGTCCGACGCCGGGCCGATCACGCGTGCCCCCCACCAGCCCCATTACCAGGGCCTCGATTACAATGTGCTCAATGGCGGCGTCGAGCGGTGGTTCGCCGCCGTCGAAAGCACGGTCGGGGAGGGCGCCACCTGCCACGCTTTGCTCTCGCTCTGCCGCGCCACCTTCAGCCACGTCGCGCCTGATGCTCGGCCGTGGAAAATCGAGCTGCATCAGTTCCGCATCGAGGCCAAGACCGGCGAGGCCGGCAAGCCGACGCCCGAGGGAATGCATCGTGACGGCGTCGATTTCGTGCTGGTCATGATGATCCGCCGCACCAACATCCAGAGCGGCGAGACCGTCACGACAGACGCCGCCGGCGCGCCACTCGGCCAGTTCACGCTGACCCAGCCGTTCGATGCCGTGCTGCTCGACGATCATCACGTCTTCCACGGCGTCACCCCTGTCGAGCCGGTCGACGCGGCATTGCCTGCCTATCGCGACGTGCTGGTGATCACGTTCCGCCGGGCCGGTTGATCCAGCGCCGGAAAGCTGGATCGACATTGGTAGTTCGCTTGAGGCTCGTTCGATGTCGACCACTCAGCCACTTCTTTTTGCGCGACACCCGTCGCCGATCGGCGAGATGCTGCTCGCCTGGGACAGCGCGGGCGCGCTGCGCGTGCTGGATTTTTCCGATTTCGAACCACGGATGCACCAACTGCTGCGGCTACACTACGGTCAGTCTGCATTGACAGCATCTCGGCCACCGCCACCACTATCGGGCGCGCTCGACCGATATTTCGACGGCGAAATCGCCGCGATCGACGGCATCGCGGTCGCCACCGGCGGCACCGCATTTCAAAAGGCGGTATGGGCCGCATTGCGCGCCATACCTGCCGGCGCCACGGAAAGTTACGGCCAACTTGCAGGTCGTCTCGGCTGCCCCAAGGCCGTACGCGCCGTTGGTGGTGCCAACGGCGCCAACCCAATCGGCATCGTCGTGCCGTGTCATCGCGTCATCGGCGCCAACGGCACGCTCACGGGATATGGCGGCGGCCTCGATCGCAAACGCTGGCTGCTCGCGCACGAGGCTCGCCACGCCGGACCAGCAGATTTGTTCGGCGCAACCCCGTCAGGCGCGAACCTTAGATAGGTAGCGTGCTATTGACATGCATTGTTACCGATTGCAGTTTCCTCGTCGTACTCGCCCCCGGAGACGCCCATGTCGACCACGCTCGGAACGCTCGAAGACCTGCCGCAAGACTATCGCGACGCCATGGGCCGCGCCGGTGTCGCGCCGTTGTGGCCACAGATGCGCAACGTGCTGCCGCATGGCGCGCCCAAGCCCGTCACCCAGTCTCATCTGTGGGCCTTTTCCCAAGTGCGCCCTCTGCTGCTGCGGGCCGGAGAGCTGACGCCGGTCGAAAAAGCCGAGCGCCGCGTGTTGTTTCTGGCCGATCCCGGCCGAGGCGCTGGCGCCATGCAGGCGACGTCGACGCTGTACATCGGGCTGCAACTGCTGCTGCCGGGCGAGTTGGCACCCGCGCACAAGCACACGCCGAGTGCCGCACGCATCGTCGTCGAGGGTGAAGGGGCCTACACCGTGGTCGACGGCGACAAGCTGCCCATGCACGCTGGCGACCTGATCCTGACGCCGGGCGGCTGCTGGCACGATCACGGCCACGGCGGCAAAGATCCGGTCATCTGGCTCGATGCGCTCGATCTGCCGTTGTTCGTCTACCTGGAAGGCTCGTATGCAGTCGAAGCGCCCCTGCAGACGCCGCGCAATCGTCTCGATCCATCCGAGGTCGAATATCGGGCTGCCGGATTGGCCCCCGTCCGCCGCCGCGACCGTCCCGCGCCCGCGTCCTATCCGATGATGCGCTTTCCGTGGGCGCGGACCGAAGCGGGCCTGCGCAAACTGGCCGAGTACAACGGCGGCGAGGCGATCGAACTCGACTACGTCAATCCCGAAACCGGCGCGAGTTGCCTGCCGACGATGGGCTTCACGGCGATGATGCTGCGGCGGGGCGAGGTCAGCCGTCCGCCTCTTCGGTCGTCGAGCGCCGTGTTCCATGTCGTCAGCGGCCATGGCACGTCGATCGTCAACGGCGAAACGCAGACCTGGGGGCCGAAGGACACGTTCTCAGCGCCGGTATTTGCGGAGATGGAACACACCGCAAGCGGCGACACGCCGGCCTTCCTCGTGCGCATCCACGACACGCCTCTGCAAGAGAAGATCGGCTATTACGAAGAGCGCGCACGCTGATTGCGCGACCGTCGCGCAGCCGCGCGATCGAGGGGAGCGGAACCATGTCGACTGAGCAGCCCATTCTGATTTCCGGCGGTGGCATCGGCGGGCTGGCGACGGCGCTCGGGCTCGCGCAAAAAGGCATAGCGACTCTTGTGCTCGAGCGTGCAGCGGAACTCGGCGAAATCGGCGCAGGAATACAGCTCGGACCAAACGCCTTTCACGCCTTCGACTATCTTGGCATCGGCGATCAAGCGCGCAAGATGGCCGTTTACATCGACCATCTCAGGCTGATGGATGCGATGACGGGCGAAGACATCGCCACCGTGCCGCTCGACGAGCCGTTTCGGCAACGCTTCAAAAATCCGTATGCGGTGGTGCATCGCGGCGATCTGCACGGCGTCTTTCTGCGCGCCTGCCGCGACAGCCCGCACGTCCAGTTGCGCACCGGCGCCGAAGTGGTCGGATATGACGACAGCGGCGAAACGACGATCGCAATTCTGAAGTCGGGTGAAAAAGTCGGCGGCGCCGGACTCGTCGGCGCGGACGGATTGTGGTCGCGGGTCCGGACACAGTTGGTCGGTGACGGCCCGCCTCGCGTCACGGGCCACACGACCTACCGGTCCGTGATCAAAGCCGAAGAGATGCCCGCAGATCTGCGATGGAACGCCGCCACCCTGTGGGCGGGCGAAAAATGCCACCTCGTCCATTACCCGCTGTCAGGCGGCAAAACGTTCAACCTCGCCATCACCTGTCATAACGATGCGCCCGAACCGGTTGCTGGCAAGCCCGTCAGCCACGCGGAGGTCATGCGCGGCTTCGCCCACATCGCACCGCGCGCCAGACAAATCATCGATCACGGCAAAGACTGGAAGCTCTGGGTTCTGTGCGATCGCGATCCGGTTCTCAACTGGACCAGCGGCCGCGTCACGCTGCTTGGCGATGCCGCCCATCCCACTCTGCAATACCTGGCGCAAGGCGCGTGCATGGCGATGGAGGACGGCGTCTGCCTCAGCCACGAAGTCGCTGAGGCAAGCGGCGATCTCGCCATCGCCTTTGAAGAGTACCGCAAGAAGCGCGTGTCTCGCACCGCGCGAGTGCAGATCCAGTCGCGCCTGATGGGTGACCACATCTACCATCCCGCAGGCGCACACGCAGCGCTCCGCACCACCATGTTGCGCGCCATGACCCCAAGCGACTTTTACGACAGCCTGCAATGGCTCTATGGCGGCACCGGCCTCGCAGAAGGCCCAGCCGCTGTCGTCTGACGCAAAGCCCTTCGCCATCCCGATGCCAGGGGCGTCGGCGCGTCACCATGACTTGACGACGCTCGGCCATGGCCTGACGATGGGTTGATCGGCCGTCGACAAATGCAGTTTCGACAGGGAGCACATCATGAAATCCACGATGACATACGAAGACATTCTCTATCACGTCGACAAAGGCGTCGCCCACATCACCATCAACCGGCCCAAGGTCATGAACGCCTTTCGCGGACAAACCTGCGAAGAGTTGATCCACGCACTCAACAAAGCCGGCTGGAACAAGGACATCGGCGTCATCGTGCTCGGCGGCAGCGGTGATCGCGCCTTCTGCACGGGCGGCGATCAATCGGCGCACGAGGGCCAGTACGATGGTCGCGGCATGGTCGGCTTGCCGGTCGAAGATCTCCAGTCGCTGATCCGCGACGTGCCCAAGCCCGTCATCGCGCGCGTGCAGGGCTACGCCATCGGCGGCGGCAACGTGCTCGCCACGCTGTGCGACTTCACCATCGCGTCGGAAAAAGCGCAGTTCGGCCAGGTCGGCCCCAAGATGGGATCGGTCGATCCAGGCTTTGGCACCGCCTATCTCGCTCGCGTCGTCGGCGAAAAGCGCGCGCGAGAAATCTGGTATCTTTGCCGTCGCTACACCGCTGCGGAAGCCATGCAGATGGGCCTCGTCAACGCCGTGGTGCCACATGACAAACTCGACGAAGAAATCGCCAAGTGGTGCGCCGAGATCATGGAGAAATCACCTACTGCCATCGCTATCGCCAAGCGTTCGTTCAATGCCGACAGCGAGAACATACGCGGTATCGGGAATATGGGCATGCAATCGCTGAAGATGTACTACGACAGCGATGAATCGCGCGAGGGCGTCAAGGCGTTCAACGAAAAGCGCAAACCCGATTTCCGCAAATATCAGAAGTGAACCACCCAAATGAGCAACGACGTCCATGACGCCGTGCAGGAGACCGCGCGCCGTTTCGCCCGTGAGCGCCTGGCACCACACTACATGGCGCGCGAACAGATCGGCCACGTCGACCGCACCCTCATCCGTGAGATGGGCGCACTCGGATTGATCGGCGTTGATCTGCCGGAGGAACTCGGTGGTCACGGCCAATCATCCGTGCTCGCCGGGCTGATCATCGAGGCAATCGCACACGGCGATTTCAACGTCGCCTACATTCAGTTGCTGGGTTCGTTGCAGGGCTCGATCCTGGCGCGTCATGCCTCGCCCGCACTGGCGCAGGCCTGGATCTCCCGGATCGTCGCGGGCGACGCGATCGTTGCCGTGGCGTTAACCGAACCGCGCGGCGGTTCGGACGCGGGTAACCTGATGTTGTCGGCCCGACGCGACGGCGATCACTACGTACTCAACGGTGAGAAATCGTCGATCAGCATGGCCGATCAGGCCGATGCCACGATCGTGTTCGCCCGCACCGGCACGCCCGCAGACGGCGCCAAAGGCGTTACCGCACTGCTGGTTCCGATGGATACCAAAGGCGTCACCACCTCACGCTTCAACGACCTCGGCAGCAAAGCCGTCGGGCGCGGTTCGATCTTCTTCGACGACGTGCGCGTGCCGGTCAGCCATCGTCTCGCCGACGAGGGCAAGGGGTTCGCCCAAGTCATGCAGGGCTTTGATTTCAGCCGCGCACTGATCGGATTGCAATGCGCCGGTGCCGCCCAAGCATCGCTGGATGAAACCTGGGCCTACATCAAAGAGCGCCGCGCGTTCGATGCACCTCTGGCACAATACCAGGGGGTGACGTTCCCGCTGGCCGAGGCCGAAACCATGGTCGCGGCACTCAGGCAACTCGCATTCTACACGCTGCGCCTGAAGGATGCCGGCGCACCCCATACCTCCGAAGCTGCGATGTGCAAATGGCTCGGGCCGAAAACCGCCGTCGATGTCACGCATCAATGTTTGTTGACGCACGGTCATTACGGCTGGTCACTCGACTTGCCGCATCAGCAGCGCATGCGCGACGTGATGGGCCTCGAAATCGGCGACGGCACCGCCCAGATCATGAAACTCGTCATCGCCCGCGAACGCGTCGGCCGCGTCGCGTTGCAATACCAGAAGTGACGTGCTGTGCTGACGCCGTTGGATCTTGCACGGTAGTCCGATAGTTACGCAGTTGACGCCGTATTGGCGCCACCTGTTCGCATCGGATGCCAACGTCATGATCGCTCCCTCGTCGTCCCTTTTGCAGCGGTGGCGGCGACGTGCGTGGCGGCCGGATGCTGTGGCGCTGTCAGCTTTCGACGGCTTGCTGCCTGCAATCATCATCACCGGAGCGTCGGAGGGCATCGGACTGGCGTTTGCGCGCATTCTCGCGCACGCCGGTTCGCACGTGATCATGATTGCTCGCAACGCAACCCGCCTCGAATCCGCTGCCGTGATGATTTCGCGCGACCAACCAGGGGCGCGCATCACGACGCTTGCACTCGACGTCACCGAACCCGATGCGCTAGCGCGTCTGGACGCCAAACTTGCCGAAGTTGGTTGCTACGCCGACTTGCTGATCAACAACGCCGGCAGCGGGCTTGCCGGATCCTTTGTTACGCACAGCCCCGTGCAAATCGATGCACTGCTGACGCTCAACGTTGTGACGCTGACACGTCTTTGCAGGCATGTGTTGTCCGGTCAATTGCTGCGCGGCCGCGGCGGGATCATCAATGTAGCTTCCCTCGGCGGCTTTGTTCCCGGCCCCTATGAGGCCGTCTACTACGCGAGCAAGGCTTACGTTTTGTCATTGAGCGAGGCGTTGGCGGTCGAGACTGCCGGGTTGGGTGTCCACGTGATGGCCGTGGCGCCCGGATCCGTCGAGACCGCGTTCCATGCCAAGATGGGCACACGCTCGGCGCTCTATCGCGTGGCGCTGCCGCCGAGCACGCCGGATACCATCGCGCGACGCAGCCTGTTTGCATACCGCTGCGGCATGCGCGTTGTGGTGCCCGCCGTGCCCGACTTGGTTATGGCGCTGGCATTAAGGGTTGTGCCGCATCGATTGATGGCACCACTCGTCGGGCTTCTCATTCGGCCGCGATAGCGAATCAGTTCGATAGTTTGCGCAATTTTCATAAATTGTGGCTATTCTTGGAATTGCGCCTCGTGGCCTCAGTTTTGCGTACCATGATGCGACCAAGCGGCGGGATGTAGTTTGACCCCACGGTCATGACTTGTCCCGCCGCTCGCGTTTTTCGCGACGGCTTGCCGACCCGAGACACGTTCTCTAATTGTTCTTGACGCACCCGCACTATGCCCTACAGTCGTAACGACGCGATTTCGCTGTCGGGGGCACTTTGATGTACGGCCAGATTTCCACGTTGGCATTCGTCGGCATCGAAGCGCGGCCGATCGATGTGCAGGTCAGAATATCGGGCGGCCAATTTCATTTCGCCATTGTCGGTCTGCCCGACAAAGCGGTTGCTGAAAGCCGCGAGCGCGTGCGCAATGCGCTGCATGCCATGGGCCTCGGACTGCCCTCGAAACACATCACAGTCAATCTTTCGCCTGCCGATCTCCCCAAGGAGGGAAGCCATTTCGATCTGGCCATCGCTTTGGCGTTGATGGCCGCGATGGGGGCGCTCTCGACCGACACGATTGCCGAATATGCAGCCGTCGGCGAGTTGGCGCTCGATGGTGCCATTCGCAGTGTGCCCGGCGTGCTCCCGGCGGCGATCGGTGCCAATTTACTGGGCAAAGGTCTGATCTGTCCGGCCGCCAACGGCAGCGAAGCGGCCTGGGCCGGCGAGGATATGAAGGTGCTCGCACCGCCGCACTTGCTTTCGCTCATGAACCATTTCAAAGGCCTCCAAACTCTGCCGCGCCCGCTGCCAAACCTCGAACGCAATAATCCGCAGTCACTCGATCTTCGCGACATCAAAGGCCAAGAGGCAGCAAAGCGCGCGCTCGAAGTCGCCGCCGCAGGCGGGCACAACCTTTTGATGGTAGGTCCTCCGGGCTCGGGCAAAACCATGCTCGCCCAGCGTTTGCCGTCGATCCTACCGCCATTGACGACCGAAGAAATGCTGGGTGTTTCGATGGTGCAGTCTCTTGCCGGCGAACTGATCGGCGGCCGCCTCGCAACGGAACGGCCATTCCGATCGCCCCATCACTCCGCGACCATGGCGGCCCTGGTCGGCGGCGGTTCCAAACCCAGACCCGGCGAAATCTCGCTGGCGCACCTGGGCGTGCTGTTTCTCGACGAACTGCCCGAATTCGCACCCAATGCGCTCGACGCATTGCGACAGCCACTCGAGTCCGGCGAGACCGTCATCGCGCGCGCCAATCATCGCATCGCCTATCCCTGCCGCTTCCAGCTGATCGCCGCCATGAACCCATGCAAGTGTGGTGGCTCCAGCCCAGGGACCGCCTGCAAACGCGGCCCCCGTTGTGCCAGCGATTATCAGGCACGCTTGTCCGGCCCATTCCTCGACCGCATCGATCTCAACATCGAAGTTCCCGCAGTCTCGGCGGCGGACCTGTCATTGCCTGCGGCAAGCGAGGGCAGCATCGAAGTGAGGGCACGGGTGACGCGAGCGCGCGCGCGTCAAGAGGCGCGCTTCAAAGCGCTCGGGGCCAAAGGCATTCGCGTCAACGCCCACGCGTCCGGCCACATTCTGGAACAGATCGCAACGCCGCAGGCCGATGCCATGACACTGCTGCGGAGCGCGGCCGAAACGCTGGGCCTGTCGGCGCGGGGGTTCCACCGCGTGTTGCGCGTGGCCCGCACACTTGCCGATCTCGACGATACCGAGACGGTCGCGCGATTGCATATTGCCGAGGCCTTGAGCTATCGCGGCGAAAGCCTGCGCCAGCGGCAAGCGGCATGATGACGTTGTGAGGTGGAAAATTGTCGATCGACACATTGCCACGCGTTCCTAGGAAGCTCTGCGGGCAGTGCGCAGGATGACGTCAAACTCGACCACACTGACACTCCATAGGCGGCAGTTGAAAATCGACACGCGGCGTGGCGCTGCAGCCGCCGGGGGTGTAGGGTCATCGACAATTCCGGCGCTCAGCGTCCCACAGACGGCTTCCATGCTCGATCCTCAGTCACCGCAGATCGATCCGCCGACGCAGCCCTCAAAAGCGGTGCGCGGCACCGACCGAACGTCCCCGGCGTCCGCCACAGCGTCAGCGCCACCCACTGTCTCCGACGCTGCGGCCGACAACTGGTTCGACCGCGCGACGCCCGCAGCATTGCGCCCATTCGGTCGTCTGGCCCGTTTCGATCGTCCGACAGGCGCTTGGCTACTGCTGTTTCCATGCTGGTGGGGACACACATTGGGCGAGGTCAGCGTGGGCCGCGCCTATCCGAATCTCTGGCACTTGTTGCTGTTCCTGATCGGCGCGTTCGTCATGCGCGGCGCGGGCTGCACCTACAACGACATCGTCGATCGCGATTTCGACGCACAGGTGGCCCGCACGCGGTCGCGCCCCATTCCATCCGGGCAGGTCACACCACTGCAAGCGCTCATCTTTGCGTGCATGCTGTCGCTGGTCGGATTGCTGGTGCTGATCCAGTTCAACACGTACACGGTCTGGCTGGGCGTCGCATCGCTGGCGCTGGTCGCTGCCTACCCGTTCGCCAAGCAGCACACCAACTGGGCGCAACTCGTACTGGGTTTTACCTTCAAGTGGGGCGCCCTGGTCGGTTTCTCGGCCGCAACCGGTCATCTCGGCTGGCCGGCAGCGTTTCTTTATGCCGGCTGCATCGCCTGGACCGTCGGCTACGACACGATCTATGCGCACCAAGACAGCCGTGACGACGCTGAAATCGGTTTGCGGTCGACCGCATTGCGCTTCGGCGAAGAAACCGGCTCCTGGTTGAGCGGCCTCTACGCGGCGGCCATTGCATTATGGAGTTTGGCAGCGCTTTCCGCGAGCGTGGGCTGGCCCGTCTACGTGGCGCTGCTGCTGATTGCCTTGCAGATGGTCTGGCAGGTCGCCACGCTGGATACGGCAAGCCCGGCCAACTGCCTGGAACGGTTCAAATCCAATCGGGTTGTCGGCTGGCTGTTCTTCCTTGGATTGGTCATCGACTTGGTCCTGGTGCAAGCCATCGGCAAACTCTGACCGTGCCCTTGCCGCTATTTTCACCATCTCTCTGCCGAATACGGCTTCCCGCCAGCCCACAGCGCACGTAAAGCACTCACCGACGCCGGGGGAAGGTGCCGCACGTCGATACGACCCCCGGCATTGAACGCGAGCCAGGAGCGACATCGTGAGCGAAGCAGGCACGGAACGGACATCGAAACAGTTGCTGCATCTGGTGTTCGGCGGCGAACTGACCAATCTGGCCAGCATCGAGTTCTCCGATGTCACCAAGCTCGATCTGATCGGCATTTTTCCCAACTATGCCGAAGCGCACAAGGCCTGGAAGGCTGCGGCCCAGCGCACCGTCGACAACGCTCACATGCGCTACTTCATCGTTCACATGCATCGCTTGTTGGATCCAAGCACCGCAGCGTGATAAGTCCATCAGTCGGACTATCGGGGTGCCCGTTACGGCAGCTGCCGTTCCCAGGTCTCGCCGACCAGATCGCGGCCAAAGCCGCGATAGGGCTCCTCTTGCGTGAGAGTGAACCCCCCAGCCGCATAGAGGCCGCGCGCGGCGACGAGATTGCGGTTGGTCCAGAGCATCATCTGCGTATATCCGGCCGCAGTCGCGAAGGCCATGGCGGCGTTCAACATGTGGCGAGAGATGCCGCAGCCGCGCGCATCCGGCTCGACATAGACCAACCGCAACTTTGCAATCGACTCCGATTTCTCGACCACGAACGTCGATCCGACGACGCGGCCGTCAATTTCCGCAATCCAGCAGCGCTCGCGATCCGGTTTGAACTTCAGAATGAAATCCGCAGCGACTTGCGCGACCAATGCTTCGAACGTCCAGTCCCAACCATATTCGGCAGCGTAAAGCGCGCCGTGACGAGCGACGACGTGGCCGATATCGCCAGCGGCGGGGCATCGCAACACGAGTGTCCCAGCCTTCGTCGCAATCGACAGCGCAGGCTGCCAAGCCGCCGATTGATTGACGTCGCGCTGATCAGATGATGAACCCATCAGCGCTTTTCGTTGGAGGCGAGATTACGTTCGACGAACGCCGAGTAGCGCGACATGCCGAAGCAGAAAATCCAGAAGATGAAGCCGGCGAACAGGTAACCCGTCATCGCATTGGTCGGCGCCAGCCACTTCTGGTCGGTGTTGTTCTGCTGCACGATGCCGAGCAGATCGAACAGGCCGATGATCAGCACCAGACTGGTGTCTTTGAACAGACCTATGAACGTGTTGACGATGCCAGGGATCACCAGCTTGAGCGCCTGAGGCAGCACGATCATGCTCATCTTTTGACGGTAATTCAGGCCGATGGCGTCGGCCGCCTCGAACTGTCCGCGCGGGATAGCCTGCAAGCCACCGCGAATGGTTTCAGCCATGTAGGCTGCCGCAAACAACGCCACACCGACCAGCGCGCGCAGCAACTTGTCGATACTCCAGCCGGGCGGCAGGAACAGCGGCAGCATCACCGACGACATGAACAGAACGGTAATGAGCGGAACGCCACGCACGAATTCGATGAACGTAACCGATGCCCAGCGCACGAGCGGCATGCGTGACCGCCGGCCCAACGCCAACATCACGCCGAGTGGAAACGAGGCAGTGATACCGACGCTGGCGACCACCAGCGTGACGAGCAACCCGCCCCAGTATTCCGTCGCCACATGAGGCAGTCCCGGCACTCCGCCGACCAGCAGAAAAAACGCGACGACTGGGAACACGCCGAACAGATAAATGGCGTTCTGCAGCTTATAGGGCACGCGCGGAATCATCAGCGGCACCAGCCCCACGAGCGCCAGCAAGTATGTCAGATCGACGCGCCAGCGATACTCGTCGGGATAGCGGCCATACATGAACTGCGCGAATTTCGCCTGCACCATCGGCCAGCAGGCACCCGGGTTCGGACGGCACGCCTCGCCGTTGTCGCCGGTCCATGTCGCTTCGCTCACCGCAAACGCGAACAACCCCGACACCATGCCATAGATCAGCACGAGGCCGATCAACGTCATCACCGCATTCCCGATGGTCGAGAACAGGTTGTCGCGCAGCCAATTGACCGGCAGCAGATGCCCGACGAAGAACGCGATGATCGTCCCGAACGTGATCACCGACGCCGCATCGTAGGTAAACATCGTTTGCGCCGCGCTCGCCGCGGTCGCGCCCGGCGTGAGGTACGCACCGCGCAGCCAGCCGAGCGCAAGTTCGGTCGCGATCATCGCAACCGGCGCAAGCACCATCAGGCGAACATCGTTGGTCGCTTTCGCCGAATAGATTTTTTCCGGCCGGCGCAGCGATGGCGCCATCGTGGCATCTACCATTGCGGCCTCTATCTTTCGACCAGCGCCATGCGCCTGTTGAACCAGTTCATGAACGCGGACGTGAGCAGTGATATCGTCAGATAAACCGCCATTAACATCAGGATGGTCTCGATCGCCTGACCTGTCTGATTGTTGATCGTCCCCGCAACCTGCGTCAGATCAGGATAGCCGACGGCACCTCCAAGCGATGAGTTTTTTGCGAGATTGAGATAGTTGCTCGTGAGCGGCGGAATGATGATGCGCATGGCCTGCGGCACGACCACCAGACGCAGTGTCTGTCCTTTCGACAGCCCCATCGCCATCGCAGCTTCCTTCTGGCCTTTCGACACGCCGACGATACCGGCGCGCACGATCTCCGCGATGTATGACGCGGTGTAGAACACCAGACCCAGGAGCACGGCTACAAACTCGGGCAGCAGCACCATGCCACCGCTGAGGTTGAAGCGGCCAAGCGTCGGATACTCGAACTGCACGGGACGGCCGAATACGAAGTACGCGAGCATCGGCAGGCCGACGATCAGCGCGAGCCCCGTCCAGAACACCGGGAACGGCTGCCCCGTCGCCATCTGCCGGGCCTTTGCCCACCGCGCGAGCAACACCGTCCCGACGATGGCCGCTATCAGGGCGAACAGGATGAACTCGGCGCCAGGCAACCATTCGGGCTTCGGCACGAACAAGCCGCGTGTGTTGAGCAACGCGCCGCCCGGAAGTTCATAGCTGGTCGACTTGGGCACGCCGTCGACCCGCGACAGCGGTTCCGGCAAGCGTTTGAGCACTGCGAAATACCACAGGAACATCTGCAACAGCAGCGGGCAGTTGCGGACGATCTCGACATAGATCGTGGCGATCTTGGCGATCAGCCAGTTCGAAGAGAGCCGGGCGATGCCGACCGTGAACCCGAGCAGCGTTGCAAAAACGATTCCGATCGCTGCTAGAATGACGGTGTTCCACAAGCCCACCATGAAGGCGCGGCCGTAGGAGGCGACGTTGGAATAATCGATCCAGGTTTGCGAGATGTCGAACCCGGCGACGTTTTTCAAGAAGCCGAAACCCGAAGCGATGTTGCGCGCACGCAAGTTCGCCGCAGCGTTGGTTATGATAGTGTAGAACAGCACAAAAATCGCGACGACGAGCAACACCTGAAAAATGATCTCACGTGTTTCGCGCTGGTAAATGTAACTGAGCAACGAAGGCCGTGCAGCCGCAGCGTCGGGCTCGGGCGTTGTTGGATGTTGGGTAGTGATGGTCACGAGGGCGAGCCTTGATCCGACCGCTGAAGTCACTCAGTCTGCTAGCGTCAGGCAAGACACGCTCGCTTGATGCAATTCGAGCCGGGACCTTGCGATCCCGGCTCGAAACTTTTAGCGGATTGGCGGAGCGTACTGGAGGCCGCCCTGGTTCCACTGTTTGTTCAGACCACGTTCGATTTTCAAACGCGAGCCCGAGCCAACATTGCGCTCATAGCTTTCGCCGTAGTTACCGACCGCCTTGACGATCTTGACGACCCAATCGTTCTCGAGGCCGAGTGCCTTGCCGAAGTCGCCTTCCTTGCCGAGCATGCGCTTGATGTCGGGATTGGTCGACGCCGCCATTTCGTCGACGTTCTTCTGCGTGACACCGAGTTCCTCGGCATTCAGCATCGCGTAGTGCACCCACTTGACGAGCGTGAACCACTGGCTGTCACCCTGGCGCACGGCAGGAGCGAGCGGCTCCTTCGAAATGATCTCGGGCAGCACGATATTCTCGTCAGGATTTTTCATGCGCAGACGCTCCGCATAGAGGCCGGAGCTGTCGGTCGTGAAGGCGTCACAGCGGTTGGCATCATAGGCGGCGACGACTTCGTCGTTCTTTTCGAACACGACGGGCTTGTAGTCGATCTTGTTGGTGCGGAAGAAGTCGGCGAGGTTGAGCTCGGTTGTCGTGCCGGTCTGCACGCAAACGGAAGCGCCCTTCAGCTCTTTTGCGCTTTTGACGCCGAGCGACTTTTTGACCATGAAGCCTTGGCCGTCATAGAAATTTGTCGCGACGAACGAGAGGCCCAAAGAACTGTCGCGGCTGATGGTCCACGTCGAATTTCGTGCAAGCACGTCGACTTCGCCAGACTGCAACGCCGTGAAGCGTTCCTTGGCGCTGAGCGGCTTGAACGTCACCTTCAGCGGATCATTGAAGATCGCAGCCGCGATGGCGCGGCAATAATCGACATCGAGGCCGGTCCAGGCGCCTTTGTCGTCCGGCTGTCCGAAACCGGCGAGACCGGTCCCCACGCCGCAGCTCAGCGTACCGCGTGCCTTGACGGCGTCCAGCGTTTTGGGGGCTTGCGCAAATGCCACCCCAGCGGTGCCGGCCACCGCCAGCACGGCCCCAAGGCCTAATTTCAGTGTCGAGTTCATAAGTTCACTCCCAAGGATCCAACTACTTTTTCGGCGGCTTTGCGGCGCCATTTCGGCGCTGTTGCCTGCTGCCGCCTCATCGTCAACCAACCGTCTGCTCGTATCGCAATCAAGGTCCGATTGAAGATCTTGTCAGCGCTCGGGCGTTCCCGGCGCCAGTCACACATAACCTAGTGATTGAGGATCTGCGCCAGGAACGTCCGCGTCCGTTCGTTCTTCGGATTGGTGAAGAACTCCGACGGTGGCCCCTGCTCCACGATCTCGCCGCGATCCATGAACATGACCCGGTCGGCGACGGATTTCGCAAAGCCCATTTCGTGGGTAACACAAAGCATCGTCATGCCACCGCCGGCCAGTCCGATCATCACGTCGAGCACTTCCTTGACCATCTCGGGATCGAGCGCCGACGTCGGCTCGTCGAACAACATGATCTTGGGGCTCATGCACAAAGCGCGAGCGATAGCAACGCGCTGTTGCTGACCACCCGACAATTGGCCCGGGTATTTGTTGGCTTGTTCCGGAATGCGGACGCGCTCGAGATAGGTCATGGCGACCTTCTCGGCCTCGGCACGCGGCATCTTCTTTACCCACACCGGGCCAAGACACAAATTGTCGAGAATTGTCAGGTGCGGGAAAAGATTGAAAGATTGAAACACCATGCCGACATCGGCACGGATCGCATCGACCTGCCGCACGTCGCTCGTCAGTTCCGTGCCGTTGACGATGATCTTGCCAGACTGATGCTCTTCAAGCCGGTTTATGCAGCGAATGAGCGTCGACTTTCCCGAACCTGACGGACCGCAGATCACGATGCGCTCACCGGGCGTGACCGCGAGATTGATATTTTTGAGGACGTGAAATTCGCCGTACCACTTGTTGACGTCCGTCATCGTTATGACGGCCGCTGACGTCGCTGGAGCTGTGGTTGCGGTCCGAGCGGCAGTCGCTTGCACCATGAAGGCTCCTGTTAACACGAACGCGTCTGGTCGACCTGACGCTTGCGTCATGCATGTTATGCTTGGCACCCATGCAGGCCGGTATCAAGCAGAAAATATGGACCAGCCTAAGGCGTCTTGCAACGTCTGCAGACGGCAATGCTGCTCGCAAAAGCGGCGAATGGTGATTTCCTGCTCAGGCAGCCCGGCCCTCTGTCGAGCGCGCATCCTCGAGAATCATGGTCGCCGCCTTCTCAGCGATCATCAGGGTCGGCGAGTTGGTATTTCCACTGGTAATCGTCGGCATCACCGAAGCGTCGGCGATCCGCAACCCGACCAGTCCTTTGACCTTCAGCCGTGGATCGACGACCGCCCGTTCGTCGGTGCCCATTTTGCAGGTGCCGACGGGATGGAAGATCGTCGTTGAAATATCTCCGGCGGCGCGTGCGAGCTCTTCGTCGCTCGCGATGTCCGGTCCCGGCCGGAATTCCTCCGGCCGGTATTTCGCCAGCGCAGGCATCTGAGCGATGCGCCGTGCAATGCGAATGGCGTCGGCCGCCACCTGACGGTCGTCGGCGGTTGCAAGGTAATTCGGCCGGATTTCGGGATGCGCTGCGGGGTCGGGCGAGACGACACGCACCCAGCCACGGCTGCTCGGGCGCAGATTGCACACGCTGGCTGTGAAGGCCGGAAACGGATCGAGCGGCTCGCCGAACTTCGGCAACGTCAGCGGTTGGACGTGGAACTGCAAATTGGGCGTTTCCCGGCTCGGATCCGATCGGGTGAATGCCCCCAGTTGCGATGGCGCCATCGTCATCGGCCCCCGCCGGGTCGCTGCATACTGCATGGCAAAGCCGGCGCGCTGAAACAGGCTCTGATAGCGCTCGTTCATCGTCATGACGCCCTGCACTTTGAATGCACAGCGCACCTGCAGATGATCCTGCAGATTTTCTCCGACCCCGGACAGCTCGTGCACAGGCGTAATCCCTGCCCGCTGCAACACCTCTCCAGCACCGATGCCCGACAGCTGCAGAAGGTGCGGCGTGCCGATACTGCCGGCTGCCATCACGACTTCGCCCCGCGACAGCGCCGTCGTCTGTCGTCCCTCATGGATGAATGTGACACCGGAGACGCGGCGCCCCTGGAGCGTCAGCCAGCGCACCTGTGCATGGGTCGTCACCGTCAGGTTGGGGCGGTGCGCGACCGGACGCAGGAAACCTTTCGACGTGTTCCAGCGGATGCCGGAACGTTGATTGACGTGAAAATACCCGCACCCCTCGTTGTCGCCGCTGTTGAAATCGTCGATCTTCGGAATGCCTGCCTCGGCCGCCGCGTCACGGAATGCGTCGAGGATTTCCCACGCGATACGTGGCTTTTCGATGCGCCATTCGCCACCGCGCCCGTGCATCCCGGCAAACGCCGAAGGCTCCATCGCCATCTGATCTTGATGCTTGAGAAAATGCGGCAGGCAGTCGTCCCACGACCAGCCGGTGTTGCCGAGCTGACGCCACAGATCGTAGTCGCGCGCCTGCCCACGCATGTAGATCATGCCGTTGATCGACGAGCAGCCGCCCAGCACCCGGCCGCGCGGGTAGCTCAGACTGCGGCCGTTCAGGCCCGGTTCGGCGGCCGTGCTGTACCCCCAATCCGTTCGCGGATTGCCCATCAGGTAAAGGTAGCCGACGGGAATGTGAATCCAATGGTAGTTGTCCTTGCCGCCGGCTTCCAGCAACAGGACGCGCGTTTTCGGATCGGCCGAGAGGCGGTTGGCCAACAGACAACCGGCGGTGCCGGCGCCGACAATGATGTAGTCGTAAGCGTTTTGCGACGTCATGGACTGGCCTGAT
>JANLYD010000300.1:0-1589 GCA_031365465.1 Hyphomicrobiaceae bacterium | reverse complement strand
CAAAATGCGCCTAGTCGACTTAAGGCGTAAACCGGGTATAGCCCAATTTAAACGGCGCATACAGACGAAAGCTGATACCACACTAAGTCGTCGAAACCGCCGGAAACCGCAACCGAAACGTGCTGCCATGATTCGCCCCGCCGACTTCGCTTTCGATCTCCAGCCTGGCGCGGTGGCGCTGCGCTACGTGCTTGACGATGGCGAGGCCCAAGCCGGTGCCACCGGTCTCGCGCGAACGGGATCGATCGACGCGGTAGAAGCGTTCGGTGAGTCGGGGCAGGTGCTCGGCGGCGATGCCTGCGCCGGTGTCTCTGACTTCGACTTTCACTTCGTCGGCGGCTGTTACGGTGAGCGCAATTTGCCCGCCGGGCGGCGTGTAGCGCACAGCGTTTGACAGCAGATTGCCAAGCGCCGAGCGGAGTTCGTTGCCGCTGCCGAGCACCGTGGCGGGCGCGATGTGGGCGACGAAGCTGTGCGTTCCGGCGGACAGCGCCTCGGCGTCGGCAAGGGCGTCGCGAGCGATTTGTGCGAGATCGGTGGGCGTGGATTCGGGCGGCATCTGGTCGTTTTCCATGCGCGCGAGCGTGAGCAAATCCTCCACCAAGCGCTGCATATTGCCGGTTTGATTGGCTATCAAGTTCAGGTAGCGGGTGCGCTCGGCTTCATCCAGCGGCAGGTCAGTGATCGTCTCGACAAATCCGCCGACAACGGTCAGCGGCGTGCGCAATTCATGCGACACATTGGCGACGAAGTCACGGCGCATGCGGTCGAGCTTTTCGCGCTCGGTGACGTCGCGCGTGAGGAGCAGGCGCGCGCCTTCCGTGCCGTCATCACTGCGCTCGAGGTGAAACGAAATCGAGCGACCGGAGAGCGCAATCACCGGCTCCTCGCGCGAATCGTCTTCGAGATACGTGGCGAACTCGGGCGAGCGGATCAGTTGCGCAATCGGTTTGCCGACATCGCGAAACGCGTCCAGCTGATGCATTACGAGTGCCGCGCGATTGCACCAGACGATGCGGTTCGCGGCGTCCAGCAGGAAGAGGCCGTCGGGCACCGCATTAGTAATTTGTTTGCGTTGAACGATTTCGGCGTCGCGATCCTTGACGATTTGTTCGTCTTCCTTAAGGCGTGAGCGCACGCTGCTCATCACGTCGTCAAACGGTCGCGGTACGGCATTGGCGTCGCGCAGCAGGTCGTTGGCGGCGCGATTGCGGGACTGCACTTCAAAGGCCAGCCAGAAGCAAAGCGCGGCGAGTACGCCGACAGCAATCCACGGCGTCCAGATAATGGAGAGTAGCGCTGCACATACCGTCACGGCGCCGACGATATGCGGCAATCGATTCATGGCCGCGAGTTTAGCGGGCTCGCGCGTCAGGTCGATGTCATGGGAGTGCGGTCGCGAGATATCGCCCAGCCCGTATAACGGATGCGATTCGGTGACTGGGTTAGGCGTGATCACCGCTTGCCGAATCACCGCTTGCGAAGGCGATACCCGCCGCCGCGCACGGTCTCCACCAGCGCATCGTGGCCGGTCGGTTCCAGCGCGATCCGCAGGCGGCGCACATGCACGTCCACCGTCCGCTCTTCGA
>JANLYD010000280.1:0-24639 GCA_031365465.1 Hyphomicrobiaceae bacterium | reverse complement strand
AGGCGTTCGTGATAGCAGAACCGCGGCACTTCGGCGCCGGCCTGCTCGCACGCCTGGATCAGCGTCAGTCCGTCCTCGACTTCGATCTCGGTGCCATCGATGATCAGTTTCTTCGGCATGTCCCGTCGGCCTCAAAGTCTTGCACTGCGGACCTGTATTTGGACGACGACAGATCCGGGTCAAGGCTCTGCCATATCGCCCCGGCTCTCAGGCCAACAGGCGATAGTAGTATGAGCCCGCCAGACGCCACCCGCATCTGCCCAGGAGTCGCACCCCTCGCGGCGTCTTTAGCGCGGGACGCGGACGGATGCCAGCCCCTTACCACCATCCAGAATGAGACGAGCCAGATGCACGTCAGCTTCCGGCGATGAGATGATGGATGCGGTCGTTGAAGTGGATGGCGGCAAGGCTGGGGGGCGGCGGCAAAGGCGGCGGCGTCTCTAGGATGATCGGCACGATGTCGGGAACCCCGCCACCGTTGTTGTGTCGCGCCAGGGCATGCTCAGCTTCTAGTCGCACCGCGTCCGACGCGAGGGCCGCACGCGACCAGAACAGCAGGAACAGGTCGCAACGATCGATGTGCTTGGCGATCTCCGTCTCCCAATGGTCGCCCGCGCGCAGGGTCACGACGTCCTGAAAATACGTGAAGCTTCTGATGGCTTCGAGCAACTGAGCGCGCTTCAGCACCTCCTTTCGGTCTTCGTGCGCGTAAGAGAGAAAGGCATGCGTATAGCGCTTGGCGCTGTCGCCCTGCCGAACGGTTTCGGGGCGCGCCGCGCTGTCGTCCGCCCGTAGCGTGAAGATGATGCGCCCGATCGGCGCACCATCGATCGCAATGCGCACAACGGGGCGCAGGGTGTAACTTTCGGCTGCATCCGCAAGGGTGGCGAGAAATTGGCAGAACACCGGTTGCCCCTGCCAAACGACGGTCTGTTGCGGCTCAGAGATTTGCAGGCCCTCTGCGCCCGAGAGCGAAACCGAGACGCGCGCGCCGCGCCGGATTTCCGATTGCAACGTCTGCACACCGGACAGCCCGGTGCCGGGGTCCATCGCCACGGCTTGCAAGTGCGCCTGAAACGCATGCTCCTTAATGTGCAGGAAGACTTGGATCAACACGGTCGCTCCCGGCGGCGCTGCAATGGGCGCGAACACGGAGCAATCCACGTCGTCCACGCGCGGGCGGCGAAACAGCCAGTCGAAAAAAGAGCGCTCCGAACCCTTGGCAAGCTCGGGACGCGGGTAGAACGCCGGACCAAGTCGACGGGGCTCTTCGAGCAGGTCGACACTCAGCATTGCCATGATGTCGAGCGGCAACGGGGCATTGGATGGGGTTGTGGCGGAGGCCGGTGCTGCGACGACCGGGGATGTCACCGCGGCCGATGTTGCGGCTATTGAAAAGGCTGGGCCCATTGCCGCAACTTCCAAGCTCTCTCTAAATTCACGCCCTTCGTCAGAGATGTTTCCGTGAGTGTCCCGGCGATACATCATGCGAGCGCTATTCTCTCGGGACGGCCTTTCGACTGGTTGAACATCACTCGGACCGCGGTGCCCGGAGGCGGCGAATAACGGCAGCTCAGGCGCTTGCCCTTGCTTGTGCTGCTTGAGCTGTTGCTCTGCGGGGGCGCCGAGCACCGCCACGACGCTTTCGACCGCAGACAGGGCCTGCGAAAGTGGAAACAGCACGTGCTCCCGAAATCGAGCTGGGATTTGCCGGACATCGGCATCCGGTGAGACCACGAAAATCAGCGGAAGCTCGGCTCGGACGGCATCATCGATGTCGGCAGCGATGGCGTCGGACCGCACAGAATTTGGCGTCCACAACACAAGCCCGACGGCCACGTCGGAATGGCCGCGACGTTTGACATCTTCCCGGCGCGGCAGCGAAAACGCGCCGTCACCAACGAACGATATGTTGTATGTCCGCTCGGCCCGCAACCGCTCGGCGATTCCGTCAGTGACCCGCCGATCGAGACCACTGCAAATAATAAAAATATCGGTCATGCAAAATTCCTTCTGCATCATGTCCGGCCGCTCCAGCGTCGGCATTGCCTTGACGATGCCGACGGGCACGGGACTAATGCAGATTAGCAGCCTCCGCGCCCTCCACAATAAACTTCACACGTCCTGTTTTCGAGAAAGCCGCATGCTCAATCCAGTACTGTCGGCGGCGCTGGCCGCACAGCCGGCGATCGCGCATGGGTTTTTGACCCGCGAAGGCGGCGTTTCGACAGGGCTGTACGGCAGCTTGAACTGCGGCATCGGCTCGTCGGATGCGCGCGACAACGTCCTGGAGAATCTGGCGCGGGTGGCTCGACATTTGGAAACCACGTCAGACCGGCTCGTGACCTGCCATCAGATCCATTCGGCGACGGCGCTGTTGATCGACGCGCCCTGGACGCCTGACAACCGGCCGAAAGCGGACGCACTCGTCACCCGCACACGGGGATTGGCCCTTGGTGCGTTGGCCGCCGACTGCGCCCCTGTGCTGTTTGCCGATCGGAAGGCTGGTGTGATTGCCGCAGCCCATGCCGGGTGGAAAGGCGCGCTCGGCGGCATCCTTGCGTCGACACTCGAGGTCATGGAGCAGGCAGGAGCCAAACGGGCTGACATCGTCGCCGTGGTCGGGCCGTGCATCGGGCCAGACGCCTATGAAGTGGGGCCGGAATTCGAAGCGGCATTCGCCGCAGTCGACGCAACCTACGCCGCCTACTTCAGACGTCCAACCGCCGAGGCCCGCGCGCGTTTCGACTTACCCGGCTTTGTCAGCAAACGGCTGCGCGCCTTGGGGATCGGGACGGTCGAGGACACGGCGCAATGCACGTACGCTCAGCCAAAGCGATTCTTTTCCTATCGGCGCTCAACCCACGCTCACGAAGCCGACTACGGCAGACAAATCTCGGCGATCATGCTTCGATGAAACCACTTTTTCCACACATTCACTGCTTAAAAGCGTCGCAAAATAGCCCCTTTGAGGGCAAACGCTGCGCTGTACGCTTTACGGCAAGACGCGGAAAGACTAGATGAGTCGTCATGTGTACCGGTCTATAGAACCACGCCGCAATGTCAGTATGCCGGCTGCCGGAGGTCCTGTTCTGGACGTGGGGGCTTCGCCGTGACTATTTTTCGTGCTGGTGCGGACCGGCTGACGACAAACCGCAATACCGGAAATTGCCAAAACCTCGAAATCGAAAAAACCAATGTGCGTCGGGCACTGGCTCCGATCACGCTGGCCGCACTGTTCATCGCCTCGATCGGACTCGCCGGGTGCGAATCGAGCTCGGGAATTCTGGGTACGGCGTCGGTGCAGCCGGAAACTCAGATTGCACAACCCGCCTCCGCCAAGCCGGCGACGACGCGGATCAGCGTGGCGCCGGTCATCGGTGCTCCTGACGGCGTCTCCAAACAACTGGCACAGGATTTTAGCGCCGCCATCGGCCAGAAGAATGTGCAGGTCGTGTCGGCGCAGGACAAGGCCGACTACGCGGTGCGCGGCTATGTGGTAGCTGCCAAAGACAAAGCCGCAACCAAGGTGTCCTACATCTGGGACGTGACGGATCCAGCGGGCAAGCGTGTCAACCGCATCACGGGCGAAGAAGCCGTGATGGGCGGCGGCGCCGATGCCTGGTCCGGCGTGTCGCCCCAGATCACGCAAGCGATAGCGCAGAAATCGGCGGGATCGCTGGCATCGTGGCTCGCACAGCAGGCACCCGTAGCGCCGGCCATGGCTGCCGCGCCCACAGCAGGAGGCGTTGCAGCCGTCGCACCGGCAGCGTCGAACGCGACGTCGGTCGGCTCGCTGCAGTCGGCGACCCCGCCGCCGGCACAACGGATGGCAGCCGCAGCGCCGACCGCTGCGCCGTCTGGGCCAGTCGCTGCCGTCATACCGTCGCTGACGGGCGCTTCGGGTGATGGGAACAATGCGCTGGCCGCCGCCCTGCAAGCCGAGTTGACCAAGAGCGGCGTCGGCACGGCAAGTCAGGGCGGACAACCCTATCGCGTCGAAGGCGTCGTCAAGATGGGCACGGCGACGGATGGCAAGCAGCCGATCCAGATCGACTGGAACGTCAAAGACCCTCAAGGCAAACGCCTGGGCACAGTGACGCAGAAGAACGAGATCGTCGCGGGCAGCTTGGACAACACGTGGGGACGCACTGCCGACGCGGCCGCATCCGCTGCGGCCCAAGGCATCCTGAAGTTGTTGCCGAAAACCACTGCGTCCAACTGAAATGCTGAAGTTATCTGAGCGTTAAGCACGGCAATGCTGTTTTCCCGCCGCGATCGTCACATTTCCTTCACAAATCCGGGCCCGGAGCGTTTACACGCCCGGGCCCGATTGCTATGGGACTGGCGTTCTCGGCGAACCTGCACGGAGAAAAGCCATGCCTTTCGATTCCAATTCGAACGACGGCGGCAGGGGAGCGAAGCGCATTCAAATCGTCGCCGGTAACTCCAACCGGCCTCTGACGGATGCGATTTCGGCCGAATTGAAACACCCGCTGACCCGCAGCTCGGTCAAGCGCTTCGCCGACATGGAAGTGTTCGTCGAGATCCACGAGAACGTGCGCGGGCAGGAAGTATTCGTTGTCCAATCGACGTCGGCACCCGCCAACGACAATCTCATGGAGATGCTGATCCTGGCGGATGCGCTGAAGCGGTCGTCGGCAAAGCGCATCACGGCGGTCATGCCGTACTTCGGCTACGCCCGCCAGGACCGCCGCCCCGGACCCCGCACGCCGATTTCGGCGAAACTGGTGGCCAACATGATCGAGCGCGCCGGCTTTGACCGGGTCATGACGCTGGATCTCCACGCCGGCCAGATCCAGGGGTTCTTCGACATCCCCACTGACAACCTCTATGCCGCGCCCACCTTCGCACGCGACCTGCAGGAGCGGTTCGACACCGCCAAAGTCGTGGTCGTGTCGCCGGACGTCGGCGGTGTGGTGCGCGCACGTGCGCTCGCCAAACGCATCGGCTGTCCGATTGCCATCTGCGACAAGCGCCGCGAGCGCGCCGGCGAAAGCCAGGTGATGAACGTGATCGGCGACGTCGATGGAATGCGCTGCATCCTGATCGACGATATCGTCGATTCCGGCGGCACGCTGGTGAACGCCGCCAACGCACTGCTCGCAGCCGGTGCGTCGGATGTCTATGCCTACATCACCCACGGCGTGCTTTCGGGTGGAGCGGTCAACAAGATCACCAATTCAAAGCTCAAGCAGCTCGTCATCACCGACAGCATCCAGCCAACCGAGCCGGTGAAGGCGGCAGGCAACATCCGTATCCTGTCCATCGCCCCGTTGCTCGCCGAAGCTATCGCGCGCACCGCACGGGAAGAAAGCGTCTCGAGCCTGTTCTACTGAAAAGCGCCGGCAGCGGGCGCGACTACTCGCAGAAAGCGCTGTGGCGGCGTGCGGCGAGATCGAGATGCAGGTGGTTGCGATGGGCCTCGTTGGCCTCGGGCGACAATGCCGTGCCGAAAACGCCACAGGCGCCCTTGTGAATATTCCGCAGGAAGCGGGCTTCAGCCGTCAGCGAAGGGGCTGAATTCGAAGCGTTCAATGCCCGGCCTGCGGACCCCCGCGGCGCGACAGGCGACCCCGGCGGCGCGACAGGCAACTCCGGCGAAAGCTTGCCTTTCTTGCTACTGGAACTCGCAGCATTGGTTGCAGCGCCGCTTTCAGCACCTTTCTTTGCGCTCGCCGACGACTTGACGGCGGAATTCGTCTCCGCAATCGGCTCGATGACGGCAGCCGACGCTCCCTTCCGCTTGCCGGCACGCTTTTTCGCCGGCACTGCCGACACCTCAGTTGGCGGCACGTGCGCCTCGACAGCCGCGTCGACGGGCACTTGCGGCGTAACGGCCGCTCTGAGATCGCGCGCCGTGGTGCCCCAATGCGCGAGCACGTCGACCTTGTGGCCATCGTCCGTGGTTACGGCGGCGACATCGATGGCGTTAGCGAAGGCGTGTTCGCTGACCCGGGTCAGCGAAGACCCAATCCGGTTGCGGCAGTCGTAGGACGACAGCGTGTTCAGCCGGGTGATGGGATGGCCGAACTCCGCCATCGCCTGCGGCTGCAGTGTATTCCGTATCCAAACATCGAGTTTGGCCGCGACCCGGCAATTGATGATGACGGGCGGTACGATCTCGACACCGGGCGACGTGCCGATCCTGCTCAGGCGCACCGGTGCGGGGGTGCCGCATTGGCCATCCCGGATAGGCGGCAATATCTCGACCGTCGCAGTGATCGGCCCGAGAATGCCGATGCAATCACGCAAAGCATCGATGATCTCGGTCTGACTCCACACGACCGGCGGCGGGGGGGGGGGTGGGGGTGGGGCAAGCGGCTCGGGTTGAGCCGCCTTGGATGGCGACTTATCCGCAGCCGGCGCTTCGGTCGCCGACGGGCTGGCGGCAGGCGGGGGCGCTTTGCCGGGCGATTTCGGGGCGCCGGCCTCCTCGTCCTGGGTTTCCTCACTTCGATTGCGGC
The DNA here is from genome assembly GCA_031365465.1 of Hyphomicrobiaceae bacterium. GTDB lineage: Bacteria > Pseudomonadota > Alphaproteobacteria > Rhizobiales > Hyphomicrobiaceae > JABFRJ01. The sequence continues at coordinate 18,151 of JANLYD010000280.1, read as the reverse complement.
GGGACTTCCGCGCAACCTCGAAGACCCCGCCGGTCTCGACAATCTCCCTGTCGGGAATACGCAGACTGGGTGCGAATTGAGCGGCCGTTGCACCGGCAGTTGCCGGCATGAGAGCTGCCGCAACGACAGTCACAGCCAGGGCGGAATGCACGATCGTCAACACTGCCCACACATCGAGCCTGATCGTGGTCACCGCCGCTCGCATTCACGTTCCTCCGGATGTTCCGAACGTTAAACGCGAAGACGACTGTACGAGTTCAGACAGAATGTCTGAGTTCGGAAATTTCCTGGCACAGCGCCATCAAGCCGGCAATCGGATGACGTGCTCCTTGGGCGCATGCACGATCTCGATGCGATCGCCGATTTGAATGTCCGCGCCTTCCCGCACCCGGCACGTCACGCCGCCGCGCCACTCAGGATGCAGCGCCGACAGCAGCCCCGGGTGCAGCTCCTCCATGCGATGGCATGGGTTGGTTTGGCCAGTCACTTCGAGCAGAACGTTGCCGATGCGAATGATGGCGCCTTTGGCGCGCGGCAGCCGCACGCCCTCGATGTAAAGGTTTGCACGGCGTGTCGTCCAAGGGAGCGGCGGCAGATCGGTGTCGGACGCAAGGGCGAGCAACGCTGCCTCCCAGTCCTCACGAGCCATGACGGTGATCTGCCGGGACATGAACTTCGCACCGCGTGAATCCCCGACCAGACCGGCAGCCGTGGAAATATGCGCCCGCGCAAGCGTCTCCATCGGCGCGCGCTTCTTGGCGCGCCGGGCAATCCCGATCAGCCGTCCAGTCATCAGAAGATCCCCATCCACACGTCGAAAAGCACGACCTGTCACCGTGCAGTGCGTGGTTTGCTGGAAGTTGGGTTGTAAGTCAAAGAACAGTGGTCGAAACATGGCTTTGACTGCCGGCACGCAGTCCCATCAGCAGTCCCCATGAAAAGGGCGTCGAGAGACCCTCGTAGGCACCGTTCACCAGATCACCGCGGAGTTGCCGCAGTTGAGGCGCTTGGCCACCTTATTGGGAGCCTACTGTGCTTCGGCGAAAGAGCTGCTTTGCGCGCGGTCGACTGCGCACCGTAGCAGGCGGTGACGGAACGGGACAGCGATGATCTATCTCTTGCGATGGTTGACACGCGGATTTGAGCTGCTGCTTGCGCTCCCGCTGGCGCTCGTGCGCACGCTGGCAGGCGGGGTGATCTTCAATCCCAGGCTCGGACCGCTGCGCCATGTGGTGACGTTCGGCGTCGCCTACGTCGTGTTCGCGTTGCTGCTGGTCTATGTGATGGCGCCGTTGCGAGGCATCATCGGCCATCAGACCACCGGCCGGCAGTTGCATTACGCGAGCGAACGCTGGCTGGCGACTGCAGTGTACGACACGACCGGCGCGTTCGTCGGCACGTTCGATCCGCGCCTCGATAGCCGGCGCGACGTGAACTATACCGAGACCGCCATCGAGATGGGCGATTACGTCGCCAACCCCGATCACAAATCCATCCCCGTGCGTGAGGTTCCCGAGAACTATTGGCAATGCCTCACCTATCACGAGGACCGCTATCTCGGCGGTTGGCTCAACCCATACGGCATCGACCTCTATGGCGTGCTGAAGATACCGTACACGTCCGTCGTGCGGACCTTGCAGACGCGGCGTCCGGTGCTGGGCGTAGGCGGCTCGACACTGCCGATGCAGTTCGCTCGCGTCGTGTTCAATACGCCACCGTCGTCCAGCGAGGGCTCGGCAGCGAAACTCAAGCGCAAGCTGCGCGAGTGGTGGCTGGCGCCGGTGATCTATCACGAGCTGACCCAAGGCGGTGACAACACGCCGTTGAAGCAGTGGGCGGCCAACCACATCTGGCTGGCCCAGCGCACCGGTGGGCAGCCGCTGCATGGCGTCGAGGTAACCAGCCGCATCGTGTTCGGCAAGGAAGCGAGTGAGTTGTCGACCGCCGAACAATTCGTGTTGGCCTCAGCCGTCAACAAGCCGATCATTCTTTTGCCGGGCACCGATCAGTTGAATGTCGTTCGCATGGACCGCTGGCGCTACATCACCGAGGTGCGGGCGCGCAATTGCGCGGAGCGGCTGATCAAGGATCCGGCGGAACAGAGCAAGGTGCTTTTCGAACTCGTGCAGATGGCCGGTGGTCCCCCCGATCCGAAAGTGAAACCGCGCCTGCAGCAGGCGCTCGAGACGTACGCGCCGGGGCTCGCTCAGCGCGCCGTCGTCAACCCGATCATTCGCGCCAATGCGCTGCTACCGGCGGCGCGGTTCGGGTTGCGCGAGGAAATGAAGCAGGCTTATGGGTTCGGCTGGCGCGACAGCGTGCGCGGCATCACCACGACACTCGATGCGGCTGAGAACCTGGCGTTTCACGAGCGCGTCAAAACCGAACTGGTCGCGATGAATGCGCGTGAACAGGCTCGCATCAATCCAGGCTTCACTTTGGATCCGAGCAAAGTGGCCGCAGATCGCAAGCTGCCGCATGTCGTCGTGGTGGCGGCGACTTTGCAAGGCGAGATCGTCCGCTATTTCGAGGCCGGAGAAAGCGCTGCCTACTTCGGATCACCCGCCGCCCGCGATGGGTCCACCGGGCTTTACGAGCGAACGCGCGAAGCCCGCCAAATAGCATCGACCGGCAAGATGCTGGCAGCGATCGGCATCGCCAACGAGCATCGCGATCAGCCGGGTACGCTCTACCAGGATACACAGGCGACGCAGGCGTCGATCGAAACGTGCGAGAAGGGCACAAGCGCCAATCCGCTCGGCAGGCGTGCGCTGGTTGCCTTCGCCTGTTCCCTCAACCGGCCGCTGGAATGGCGGACGGCCCAGTTGGGCCAGGACCGGGTGCGCAAACTGATCGACGGGTTCGGTTTCAACATGCCACCCGACGATCCCGATGGCGGCGCGACGCCACCCTCGACTGCAGCCGTCCGCGGACTGATCGCCGGCTCACCCCGCCGCGTTCATCACATGGCTGGCGTCGTGCTTGGAGCTCTGCTCGAGCGCGGCAATACGCCGGTCAAGGCGCCGAGCCTGGTGCGCGCGTTCGACTACATCAGTCCTGGCGCACAGGAAGCAGCCCTCAATGGCGATGCCCCCATCACGCCGACGTCGGTGATCCGCTCCGACAGTCATGCGATGCTCAAGACGCTGCTTTCGGCGCCGCTCTGCTACCGGCACGGGGGGCAACCGATGGGCACCTTGAAAGCGCTCGCGCCATGGTGTGCCGACGGGCGGGCGGATCTGCGCCTGCACTTCGCCAAAACCGGCACCTCCGTCACCAACGACCCCGACGCGACGGTCGACACCTGGACGGCCGGTGGGCTGCAGTTTGCCAATGGCGCCGCCTATTCTTACGTAGTGATGGTCGGCACAGGCTCGGTACAGGACACCTGGGCGCGCAAAATGCACGCAGCGCAGGCGACGGCTCCGCTGGTGGCAGCGCTGCTCGACGAGTTGAAGGCACATGCCAAGTCGCATCCGATGGGTAGCCTGCTGCCCGCTTCGGCTGCGGTCGCCGACGCCGGCCGGACCGCGCCGTTACCCATCAAGGCGGCGGCAGGCACTTCGGACTGGCGCCGGGACGTATTCAGCCGCCAGAACTGAGGACGTGGCCGACCTCGTCCACAGCTTCATACCGCCCTTGAAAACGGCATGACTCACCCTAAATACACGACTTCACGCGAGGGTGAGGGCGAGTGATGTAAGGCGCACGGGAACGTGGTTGGTAGTTGAAGATCGAACGACGTATGCATCCAAGTCCATCGACGGGCTGGAAAGCGCGCGCTTACGGCAATCGTTGATTGGAACGATTGGGCAACGCGATCGTTAAACTGCTGTATCTCGCACTTACCTGTCGTATGCGACGCCTATTGGGCGCGTAAATGGGGGCTGACATCATGAGCACCACCAAAGCACTTCCGACGATCTCCTCAGGCCAAGGCGGCCTGACCCGCTACATGCAGGAGATCCGCAAATTTCCAATGCTGCAACCAGACGAAGAGTACATGCTTGCGAAACGCTGGCAGCAGCATGCCGATTCGAATGCGGCTGAAAAGCTGATCACCTCACATCTACGTTTGGTAGGCCGCATCGCCATGGGCTATCGCGGCTACGGCTTGCCGATTGGAGAAGTCATATCCGAGGGCAATGTCGGCCTGATGCAAGCCGTCAAGCGGTTCGAGCCCGACAAAGGTTTTCGCCTTGCGACGTATGCCATGTGGTGGATCCGCGCCTCGATCCAGGAGTACATCCTGCGGTCGTGGAGCCTCGTAAAAATCGGCACGACCGCCGCCCAGAAAAAGTTGTTCTTCAACCTGCGGCGGATGAAGGGTCAGATCCAGGCGCTCGAAGAGGGCGATCTGAAGCCCGAAAACGTCAAGACGATCGCGACTAAACTCGGCGTCACCGAGGAAGAGGTCGTCAACATGAACCGGCGTTTGACGGGCGACAGCTCGTTGAACGCGCCAATCAAGGCCGACAGCGAAACCGGCGAATGGCAGGATTGGCTTGTCGATGATGCGCCCAACCAAGAAATCCGGATGGCGGAAAGCGAAGAGCTGGATCATCGCCGGGCTTTTCTCGCCTCCGCTTTGGCAAGCCTGAATGATCGCGAGCGGCGCATTTTTGAGGCCCGCCGCCTGAGCGAGCCGCCATCCACGCTGGAAGAGTTGTCGTCCGAGTTCGGCGTCAGCCGTGAGCGCGTTCGCCAGTTGGAAGTCCGCGCTTTCGAGAAGGTTCAGGAAGCCGTGCAGTCGGCAGCAGTTGCCTCCGAGCAGTTGGCGGCCACCAAGCGCGCACTGGCATTGCCGAAGCGCTAACCTACGACAGGCATAACAAATTTCGGCGTGCCACCTGCCCGGGTGGCACGCCGTTTTTGTTTTGCCATGACCGTCAGTTCGGCGCGCGCCACAGCGTCGCGGCCATGCTCACCGCGAAGATCGAGGCCAGCACCATCACGATGGATGGGCCGCCCGGCACGTCCGCCGAGTATGAGATCAACAATCCGATCGCTGCCGACAACAACGCAAAGATGGTCGCAAAAAATGCCATCTGTTCAGGTGTTTCAGAGAACGGACGCGCCGCCGCCGCCGGAATGATCAGGAACGCGATCGTGACCAGCGCGCCGACGATCTTGAGCGAGATCGCCACCACGAAAGCCAGCAGCAGGATGAACGCTGCGGACGTCTGTGCGACCGGCACACCTTCAGCCGCCGCCATGTCTTCGTGTACGGACGCCGCGAGCAACGGCCGCCAGAGCCAGAACAGCGCTGCCAGCGCGAACGCACCGCCGATGTAAATCCAGCGCAAGTCGGCGACCGTGACCGAGAAGACGTCGCCGAACAGGATCGACATCAACAGGTCATTGCGGGTCGAACTGACCTGGGCGGTGGCAATGACGCCAGCCGCCAGCGCGGTATGGGCGAGGACGCCGAGGATGGAATCCATCGGCACCTTGGTCTGGCGCCCCAGCAGCAGCAGCAACAGCGATACCGCAACCGTCACGGCAAGCACGCTGAACGTCGGGTCGATCGACAGTCCGATGCCGAGGGCGACACCGATGAGCCCGGTCTGCGATACCGTTTCACCGAAGTAGGCCATGCGTCGCCACACCACGAAGCAGCCGAGCGGGGCCGCGATCAACGCGAGGCCGAGACCGGCCGCCAAGGCGCGCAGCATGAAGGGTTCATTCATCGCTTTACTCGCATTCGAATTGGAGTTGCGTTGCCGGCGCGCGAGCGCACAACGTCGACTCAGGGAACCTGGGTGTCGCGCGGTGGCGTGACCGCTTCCGTATCGCCGGAGAGCGCGTGACGGTGGTCGTGGACATGCGTGTAGAGTCCGAGCGCGCGCGCCGCCTGCGGGCCGAACAGGCGCGCATATTCCGGATGCTGGGCGACTGAACTCGGCACGCCCGAACAGCACACATGGCGGTTGAGACAGATGACCCTGTCGCTCTGCGCCATGACCACGTGCAGATCATGGCTGACCAACAGCACGCCGATACCGCGCTCGGTGCGCAATTTGGAGATCAGCATGTAAAGTTCGGCTTCGCCCGCAAAATCGATGCCGCGAACCGGTTCGTCCAGCACGAGCAGGCGCGGATTGCGGAGTAACGCGCGCGCGATGAGAACGCGCTGCAGTTCGCCCCCACTGAGTTCGCTGAACTGGCGATCGCCGAGCGCCGGCGCGCCCACATCGACCAACACCTGCGCGCGCGCATCGGCGTCGCGAATTTCACTGGAGAGCATCAGGAAGCGCTCCACTGTCATCGGTATGGCTCGATCGATGTCGAAGCGTTGCGGCACATAGCCGACGACAAGGCCGGGTTGGCGCACCAGAGCGCCGGCGGTCGGCGGTTCGATGCCCAGCAGCAAACGCACGAGCGAGGTCTTACCGGCACCATTGGGTCCGATCACCGTGACGATTTCACCGGGCAGCAGATCAATGTCGACGCGGTCGAGGATGTTGCGCCCGCCTTTTCGAAACGTCAGCCGCCTGGCGCTGACGAGTGCGTCGTCGCGATGTGGCTCCGGCGGGCCGGCGTCATGCCCGTGATCGTCGTCATCCTCGTGGTCATGGTCATGCGCGTGGTCGTGGTCCTGCGCGTGGCGGAAGCCACTCGATTGGTGCACGGCGCGCGACAGATCAGATGATTTGCTCATGGCGCGCGCTCCGTCTGCTGGCATGCAGCACAAACGCCCAGCCCCTCGGCCACGGCTGACGACAAGCGAAACCCCGCGCCGCTGCTGGCTTTTTCGATGCCGGCATAAAGACCGGCGGCAGGAACTTCGACGACCTTGCCGCAGGTTTCGCACACCAAGGCGATGTGCCGCTGGCGGTCGACGTGGGGAGCATGACATGCGAAATAGGCATTACGGCTTTCGAGCCGATGCACGATGCCGGCCTGCAGCAACGCGTCGATGGCCCGGTAAACCGACACCGGCGCAACCCGCTCCCCCGTGCGCGCCGACAACCGGTCCAGCACGGCGTAAGCGCCGACGGCATCGTGTGAGTTGGCAATTTCGTGCAGCACTTTGAGGCGCAGTTCGGTCAGCCGCAAGCCACGTTCTTCGAACGAGCGCCGCGCGCGATCGAGCAACGCATCCACACACCGGCCGTGGTCGTGGCCGGCAGTCGACGCCGAGGGTTCGGCACTGGTGGCCGTCGAAGAACGCGCCATGGGAGGGTTCCGGAGACGTGGAGCGAAAACAGCCTAGGTGATCGGTCTCGACACGACCCACCCCAGCGCTCTCAGCCGTTATAACATATCAGCCCCGAGCAACTAGAACTAAGATGCGCGGCCTGTCTCACCGCTTCCGGCGCAACGTGACGATGGCTTCGACATGCGGCGACCACAAAAACTGGTCGATGCCGTGCACTTGTCCCATCGTGAAGCCGGCGTCTACCAGGATACGGCAATCGCGGGCCAATGTCGCTGGATTGCACGACACCGCAACCACCGTGTCGACTTTGGATTTCACCAGCTTCTCGCATTGCGTCTTAGCCCCCGCGCGCGGGGGATCGAACACTACGGCGTCGATGCCAGCCAATTCGAGCGGCGACAACGGTTCGGTAAACAGATCGCGCAGCAGCACGTCGATAGGTTTCAGACCCGCAGCAAAACGGCTGGCGTGCGTGAGGGCCGCGAGCGCCGCTTTGTCGCTGTCGATGGCGAGGACACGCGCGCGTTTGGCGAGTGGCAACGTGAAAGTGCCCGAACCGCAGAACAAGTCGGCGACGCGCTTGGCCTTGCCGATACCGGCCGTGATAACCGCAGCCATATGCCGTTCGGCTTCCGCGACCGCCTGAAAAAACGCCCCCGGTGGCGGAACGATGGCGCCTGCCTCCGTCTCCAGTCGCGGCGCCTCTTCGGAGCACACGATCATATCTTCGACGGTGAGGCGGGCGAGCCCGGCACGTCGGGCCAACACGGCCAACTCGGCAGCGGCCAGCATACTCGGTGGGCTGCCGATGCCGTGCACCGCCACATCCAGACCACCCGCCAGCGCCGCGACGGACATGCGCAGTTCGCAGGATTTGCCGGGCTTCACGAGATCGGTGGCGATCTGCCGGGCGATGCCGCGCAGTTCGGGCAGCGCTGCAGCGATCGGCTGCGCGAGCAGCGGACACTCCTCGAGATCGATCACCGTATGGCTGCGCCGCGCGTGATACCCAAGAATGACCCGGCCACCACTGACGATAGCGGTCAGCGCTGCACGGCGACGCGAGTGTGCGGGCACCACGAACAGTGGGGCCAAGTCGATCTCCAGCCCCTGCGTCTGGAAGCCGGAGCGGATCAGCCCCTCCTTCCAGCCGCGATACAGGCCGGGTGACATGTGCTGGGTGGCGCAACCGCCGCAGGTGCCGAAGTGCCGGCAGGGCGGGATAATGCGATCTGGCGAAGCGTCACCGATGCGGACGTAACTGCCGTCGGCAGCGACCGCATAGGTCTCGCCCGGCAGCGCGTCGGGGACGAATATGGGGCCGGACGGGCTGTCGGCTGCACCATCGCCGTCGCGGCCAAGGCGAGTGATGGTGACGTGAGTTGTAGCTGAGATGGTGGAAGCGGGAGCGGTCATGACGTCTCTGTAGACGTTTTGCGCGCGCCGATCAAAAATTCCTGATTGCCATCGCCGCCGGTGATGGGCGAGGGCAGCGTGTCAACGACCCTCCACCCCGACTCTTCCAGCCATGACGCGATGCGGGTGACGGCTGCCGACGCCGCGACCGCATCGCGCACGATGCCGCCACGCCCGACATGATCGCGGCCGACTTCGAACTGCGGTTTGACTAGTGCCACAAGCCACGCATCGGACGCAGCCAGCGCCAGCGTCGCGGGAAGTGCCTTCTCCAGCGAGATGAAACTGACGTCGGCCGAAACTGCGGAAATGGGGCTGGCGAAATCAGCAACCGTGAGCGTGCGGGCGTCGCACTGCTCCAACACGATGACGCGCGGGTCGTCGCGCAGGCGCTGATGGAGTTGCCCGCGGCCGACATCGACGGCAGTCACCGAAGCGGCGCCGCGCGCCAGCAGCACCTCCGTGAACCCGCCCGTGGAAGCGCCGATATCGGCGGCATGGCATCCGCCAGGGTCGAAGCCGCACCTGTCGAGCGCGGCAATGAGTTTCTCAGCACCCCGCGACACGTAGTGCGGCGCGGTCGCGGCCAGCGAGAGGGCCGCATCGTCGGCAACCGCGTGACCAGCCTTGGTCACCACGACGCCACCCACCGACACGAAGCCGCGACGAATGAGATCAAGCGCGCGAGAGCGCGTCGAAACCAGGCCGCGCGCGACCAGGGCTGCGTCGAGACGTGGCACCGCTCAGCCTCGCTCGGGGTTCGGATGCACCGTACCGTCGGGCGCGGCGACGCGTCCATCGGATTGCAGATAGGTCGGTAAAATGGGCACTTTCGCAACACCGCCGGGAATATCGAGTACATAGACCGGCTGCGCCAATCCCGACAGCGTGCCCCGCAACGTGCGCATCAAAGCCTGACCGGCCGAGATGGTGGTGCGGAACTGGCTGGTGCCGGGGGCCGCGTCCATATGGTGGAGATAATAGGGTTTGACGCGCAGCGACACGAGTGTGCGCAGCAGGTCGGCCATCACCTCCGGCGTATCGTTGATACCGGCCAGCAGCACGGTCTGGCTGACCATGGGGATACCGCCGTCGATCAGCCGCGCGATGGCGGCGCGAGCATCGGGCGTCAGTTCGCGCGCGTGGTTGGTGTGCAGCCCGACGAACACGGCTTTGCCGTCGACTTTCAAGGCGTCGACGAGGGCTCCGGTCACACGCTCGGGAGCGACCACAGGCACGCGGCTGTGCCAGCGGATCACCTGCACATGCGGAACGGCGGCCAGACGCCGGGACACTTCGGCGATGCGCCGCGGCGCTAGAACGAGCGGATCGCCGCCGGTCAGGATGACTTCGAAAATGCCGGGATCGGCGGCGATGTAATCGAGCGCCGCGCCGAGCGCCGCATCATCCAAAATCTGAGCGCCACCCGGGCCGACCATTTCACGGCGGAAACAGAAGCGGCAATAAACGGGGCAGGCGTGCGTGAGTTTGAGCAACACGCGGTCGGGATAGCGGTGCACGAGTCCGGGCACCTTCTCGTGCCTGCTATCGCCGATCGGATCGGCAGATTCGCCGGGTAAGGTGACGAGTTCGCCAGTCGTCGGCAGGAACTGGCGGGCAATGGGGTCGGAGGCATCTGCGGGGTCGATCAAGGCCGCCATCGCAGGCGTGACGGCGATTGCATAGCGGTCGGCCACGGCCTGCAACCCACCCGACACATCAGCAGTCACCAGTCCGGCGGAAACCAGTGCGTCGATGCTTCTAAGCGTGCGCGGTAAAGCACTGTCGGGTGTGAGATCGTTCGCCATGGCGGCGATTTAGGCGCTTCCGGGGTCGGGTGCAACTCCGCCTCGGGCACCCCCAGCGCGGTTCGCGCGGCACGGCATTTCGTCGACGACCGCGCCGGAACTGCCTCGTCCCGCACCGCCCTCTTGACCTGAGCCGCCGATCCGTGGCCTCTCGCGGCATAAAATGCAGTTGAGACAGGCCGTCCCGATGTCCATCCCTCCACCCTCCCCCATATCGTCGTCACGCCGGCCGCAGGAGTGCTCGGAATTGTCCCATGTCCGCGTCGAGATCGACCGGCTGGACAGTGCGCTGGTCGATCTCATCGGCGAGCGCTTCGCCTACGTCGAGCGCGCCTGGCAGATCAAACTAACGCAGAATGCAGAAGCCAACGTGCCCTGGCGCAACCAGCAGGTGATCGACCGGGTGCGCGCGCGTGCGACCGATCGTGGCGTACCGCCGGAGTTGTGCGAGGCGCTGTGGCGGCAGATGATCGGCTGGTTCATCCAATACGAAGAAGAAAAGCTGCGGCCCGACATCGAGGCCAAGGCGACGCCTGGACGCGACAGCGGTGGCAGCGCACCGGGGTCGGGAATTTGAGTGGCGTGCTGCCGGCGGCCCTCGTGCTCGCCGTCGTGTTGCAGGTAGCTCAGCCGATGCCGCTGCCGGACTTGCAACCGAACGTGGACCTGTGGGGCGAACTCGCCTGGGCCGCCTTCAATCCCGCAGCCATCGCGGTCGCCTTTGCCTTGGGGCGCAAGGCCGACCAACCGGCCAAGCTCGGCATCGCCGCATTCGCAGGCGCAGTGGCTGGAATTGCACTGTTGTGGCTGGCGGCGCGCCTGCATTTCAGCTTGGCGATCGACACGGCGCGTGCGGCAGCCGGCGTGTTCGTCATGACGCTGCCGTTCGGCGCCGCGTGGGCATGGCTCGGCCGTCCCACGGCACCCTGAGCAGCCACCGCGATTGCCGCACGCTACGGCGCCGACTTGGCGGGAAGATTTTTGTAAGCGTCCATGAAGCGGCGATCGATCCAGTCTTTGAGCCACCACACCCACGCCCCCTCGAACGTGACGCCATTCCGCGTTCCGATCGCATGCCGATCGCCGGTCGAGATCAGATACAGCGCATTGCGTTGCGGCGTGTAGGTCGTGAGCGGCGCACCAGCGATGAGATTGCGAATGTTGCGCTCGAGCGACCCGGCCGAGCGCACCGCATAGACGCCGGATTTGGGAACGTCGTAACCCTCGATGGCCGCAACATCGCCGACGGCGAATATGTCGTCGAACGCCATCGTCTGCAACGTCTGACGAACCCGGACGAAGCCTTCGCGATCGAGCGCTAATCCTGTCTGGCGCAGCCATCCCGCCGGTTCGGCCCGCGTGGTCCAAAAGATTTCGTCGAGCGGCAAACGCCGGCCGCCGTCGAGAATAGCCACGCCCGGTTCGACGGCGGTGACCTTGCTGCCAGCCACGATCTCGATGTTGCGTGTGCGCATGATCTCAGTGAAACGTCGCCGCATTTTTGCGGGCATCGAAGCCAGCACTTCATCCCCCGGCGTGACGACGATGAAGGCGAGATGAGCCGCGTCCCGACCCGCCTTGCGCAAGTCGGCCAGCAGGCACCATTGCAATGCCAGCAGCAACTCGACGCCACCCGCACCCGCGCCGATCATGCCGATGCGTTGCGGAGAGCGGTTTGCGAGAATACGCGCGCGAGCGGCATCGAAGCGCTGCAGGAATCCATCGACGGGTTTGACGGGAATGGCGTGCGCGGCGACGCCGGAAATATTTTGCATGCCCGGTGTCGAGCCGATATCCAGCGAGGCGATGTCATAGGGTACTGGCGCACGCTTGTTGCAATGAATCACTTTTGCCACCGGATCGAGGCCGATCGCCTCGCTATGATAAAGGCGCGCATCTGCGAAGCCACAAAGGAGACCGGTGTCGATGTGGGCTTGGTCGGCGGTGTAATGACCCGCGATCATCCCGGGCAGCATGCCGGAATACGGAGTCTGCAACGCTCGCGTAATCAGCGTCAACCGCACACCGGGCACTGGATTTGACCCAAATGCGCGGAGTACGCCGACATGCGCATGGCCCGCGCCGACGAGAACGACATTTTTCATGATCGGGATCGCAGCGAACTCACGGCGCAGGCAATCCCATGCTATTTCTGAGCGACGACCCAGACCACGAAAGCATACGATGGCCTATTCAAGCGCGCCAAGCGATTGAGGGGATGCCAATCGGCTTCGGGCACGCGCATGCACGTCAAACGCGCGGTACCGTTTACGAGGCGGCGCAGCAATGACATCACTCCAAAATCTAATAATCCGCCACGCGCACAGCCCATGCGAGAATGACATCCACACTCAAACTCGCTATCGCGCCTGTCAAGCTGAATGGGCGTATAGACCCCATCGGCGGCAAAGCAAAGCGTTCCCGGCAAAAAGCGGGCTTACACCCGGCACGGCTGATGCTATAGACGGCGCGGCCGCGCACGCTGCCCGCATGGCTGGGGCCTGTAGCTCAATGGTTAGAGCTGACGGCTCATAACCGTCTGGTTGGGGGTTCGAGTCCCTCCGGGCCCACCATGTCCTGCCAACGGCATTGAGGTTCACTTCTCCCAAAGCAGTCCGAGGGACGAGCCTTGCATGGCAGTCATGCATGATCTTGCGGCTGACCAGGCACGGTCCGCTCTTGTCCCCTGCGACGGGCCGCCGCAGACTGCGCCAATGACTTAAGCGCGGCAGGCTACTGACGGGGGACACTATGGGACCGAGCGAGTTGGAAAGTAAGAAGGCCGTGAGGGCCGCCGTGATCGGGAACGTGCTCGAATGGTATGACTTCTCCGTCTACGCTTTCGTCGCGGCCATCATCGCCAAGAAATTTTTTCCATCCACTGACGACGTCTCCGCACTGCTTGCAACCTTTCTCGCCTACGGCCTCGGGTTCGTGGCTCGCCCACTAGGTGGCGTCATCATCGGCCGCTATGGCGACACGCACGGCCGCAAAGCAGCCTTGCTACTCACCATCTTCCTGATGGCCGCCGGCACCGTTTTGGTCGGCATTCTTCCGACCTACGCTTCCATCGGTTTCGTCGCGCCGCTGCTACTCGTGCTCGCACGCCTCATGCAGGGCTTTTCCGCCGGCGGCGAATGGGGCGGCTCCACCGCCTATATTGTCGAGTGGGCGCCGAAAGGTCAGCGCGGCTGGTACGGCAGCTTCCAGCAGATGAGCGTCGTCGCCGGCCTGCTGCTCGGCTCCGGCGTGGCAGCACTCTTCAACACGCTTTTCACAACCAGCCAGATGGAAGACTGGGGCTGGCGCGTAATGTTCTTGCTAGGTGGCATACTCGGCCCGGTCGGCATGTACATGCGCCGCACCATCAAGGAAACGCCCGCGTACGAAAGCGCCGCGCATAAGACAGTCGCAGCAGTTGGTGACGCGAGCGGCTTCACGCTCGGCTTGCGCGCCTTCGCTTTCACCGTCGCCTGGACTGTCTGCTTCTACATTCTGCTCAGCTATATGCCGACCTATACGCAGAAATATCTCAAGCTCTCCACCGCCGCCGCGCTGTGGGCCAACACAGCCGGCCTGATCGTGCTGATGCTTTGCATCCCGTTGATGGGCGCCCTGTCGGATCGCATTGGCCGCAAGCCGCTTTTGCTCGCCTGCTGCGCCGCTTTCATCGTGCTGCCCTATCCGATCTTCGCGTATCTCTTGTCGGGTGTCGGCGTCGGCGAACTCATTGCCGTGCAGATGCTGTTCGCTTTGCTGATCTCGATGTTCTCAGGACCGGGCCCCGCAGCGATCGCCGAGATATTTCCGACGCGCAGCCGCTCCACCTGGATGACCGCAGGTTACGCACTCTCCGTCGCCATCTTCGGCGGTTTTGCGCCCTTCATCTCCGTCTGGCTGATCGATCGGTTCCAGTCGCCGTTGGCCCACACATTCTATCTGATGGCTGCTGCAGTCGTGTCACTGCTGCTCATCCTCACCCTCAAGGAAACCGCCCACGAAGATCTCGCCTGAGGCGTCACCGTGCATATCGGATTTAAAGGCAAGAGCATCCTCGTGGTCGGCGCCGCTCGTGGCATCGGACATGCGATAACCAAGGCGTTTGCCATTCGTGGCGGTGCCGTTGTCGCGGCCGACCTGCTGGACCACGCACTGGCCGATCTGCAAGGCTCAGACCCGAGCGGCGGCACGGTCACGACCTGCAAGATCGACGTCACCGATCCCGTCTCCGTAAAGGCTCTGGTAGACACCTACGGCCCCTTCGACGTGTTGGTCTACGTCGCGGGCGGCGTGCGGGGTCAGCGCCCCCAGCCACTCGAAAACGTCACGGTCGAGCAATTCCGCGACGTGGTCGACGTCAACCTCACCGGCTGCTTCCTGCTCGCCCAAGCGGTTTCGACGGGCATGAAAGCGAGCGGCGGCGGACGCATCGTCACGATCTCCAGCCGAGCTGGCCTCGCCACCAGCCTCACCGGCATCCAGAGTTACGCAGCAGCCAAGCACGCCCAGATCGGCCTCGTGAAGCAGCTCTCGCAAGAACTGGGCACTTTCGGGATCACAGTCAATTCGGTCGCGCCCGGCTTTATGGCCACCAGCCCCGACTACGAGCGCCAGTGGAACAGCTACTCCGACGAGTTTCGCAATAACTTTGCGGCCAACATCGCTATGCGCCGCATGGGTGAGCCCGATGACATCGCGCATGCCGTGCTTTTCTTGTCTTCGAGCTACGCATCCTGGATCACCGGCCAGACGTTGCCCGTGACAGGCTCGCCGCTTCTCTGACGGCGCCCCCTTGTTGATACCACCACGGAGCTTTCCGATGACCGACGCCACCAAGACCATGGAACCCTGGCAATGGCCCGAGCCGCACTGGCGCAAGCTCGTCGATCAAGTCCGGGCCGGTAGAAGCTATCGGCCCAAAACGTGGAAGAACGGCGCCCGCTGCGCCATCGCATTGTCGTTCGACAGCGACCACGAAACCAACGAACTGCGCGACGGCGGCACGTCGATCGGCCGCATGTCGTGGGGACAGTACGGCAATCGCGTCGGCGTGCCGCGCATCCTGAAATTGCTCGACAAGCATGACGTGAAGGCGACGTTCTACGTTCCCGCTGTGGCCGCTCTGATCCATCCGGACGAACAGCGCCGCGTCGTCGCCGAAGGGCACGAGATCGGCATCCACGGCTGGATCCACGAATTGAATTCCGTGTTGCCCTATGAAGCTGAGCGCGATCTGATGATGCGCTCCGCCGATACGCTCGAAAAAGTCACCGGCAAGCGCAGCGTCGGCCTCCGCACGCCGTCATGGGACTTCAGCCCCAATACGTTGCGCATCGAGAAGGAGATGGGCCTTGCCTATGATTCTTCGCTGATGGCCGACGAGGACTGTTACGAACTGCTGTTGGACGGCCAGCCCACCGGCATCGTGGAGCTGCCCGTCGAATGGATCCGCGACGATGCCGTCTACTTCATGATGCATCGCTTCACTGGCCTGCGGCCCTATACGCCGCCGGCCGATGTATTCGACATCTTTCGCCGCGAACTCGATGCAGCCTGGGAGGATGGCGGACTGTTCCAGCTGACTTGCCATCCGCACGTCATAACCGCCCGCTCGCGCATTTGGATCATCGACGAATTGATCAAACACGCCAAGGCCAAGGGAAGCGTTTGGTTTGCCACACATGCAGACGTGGCGGCGTGGGCGAAAGAGCACTCGACGTGAAGGGCGCGGCTTAGCCGCCATCACATGCCGAAGCGGACGCTGCGGCCGGCCAGCAGGTTGCGATATCGCGCCAGCGCCCACAATGGGAAAAACTTGGGGTATCCGTGGTACCGCAGATAGAAAACGCGCGGAAACCCCACTGCCGTGAACCTGTTCTCCGCCCAAAAGCCGTCACGCCCCTGAGCATCGATCAGATACTGAATGCCGCGCCCGACGCTCGCGTGCCCCGCCTGACCCGCCGCCATCAGGCCTAGCACCGCCCAAGCGGTTTGCGATGCTGTGCTAGGCGCGGGTTCATGGCCAGCATAGGCGAGCTTGTAACTCGTGCCGTCTTCGCCCCAGCCGCCATCGGCATTCTGGATCGATAACAACCATTCGACCGCTCGCTTCACTTCAGGACTGTCCCCGTCGAGGCCGGCGCTGTTCAACGCGCACAAGACCGACCACGTCCCGTAGATGTAATTCATGCCCCAGCGGCCGAACCAGCTGCCGTCAGCACGTTGCGTACCCCGCAGAAATTCGAGCCCTCGTGCAAGGGCCGCATCGGGCTCGGAGGTGGCTTCGAGTTGGCCGAGCATGGAAACACAGCGCGCGGTCAGGTCTTCGGTCGGTGGGTCGAGCAGTGCGCCGTGGTCCGAAAACGGAATGTTGTCGAGATAATGATAATTATTATCGGCGTCGAAGGCACCCCAACCGCCGTTGGCACTCTGCAGTCCGCAGATCCATTCGGCGCCACGCTCGATGGCTGTTTCGTAAACTGAATTGCCACGCAGCTTTTCGGCGCGATCCATAGCCATCACGATGACAGCGGTATCGTCGAGGTCGGGGTAGTAGGGATTGACGTATTGGAACGCCCAGCCCCCCGGACGCAGCGCCGGGTTGGCGATCGACCAGTCACCCTTCACATCCAGGATCTGTCGTGGCTTCAGCCAATCCAACCCGTTGATCGCGCCCGCCGTGGCGGCTTCATCTTGAACTTCCATCAAAGCGTGCGCGGTGAGCACGGTGTCCCAAACGGGCGAGACGCAGGGCTGGCAATAGGTTTCGTTGACACGCTCGACAAGCAGTCGATCGATCGAGCTGCGTGCTGCCACCATGTTCGGATGCTGCGCGGCCGTGCCGAGCGCATCGTACATCAGCACGGCATTGACCATGGCGGGGAATATGGCGCCGAGCCCATGCTCGCCATTCAAACGCTCTGTAACGAAGTCGTGCGTACGATCGATGGCGCGCTGCCGAGTGGCCGCCGGAAAACGCGGCTCCACCGTACGCAAGACAACGTCGATGCACCGAAAAAGCCAGAACCAGAGCCACTTCTGATGCGGTGCCCGGGGGGCCATGCCCACACTCTGCGGATCGGCGAGGAACAACTCGCCGATCGTTGTTCCCAGGGGGTTCCGCGCACGCGGTTTCAGAGAACCAAGCACCAGCAGCGGTGCAATCACCGTGCGCGCCCAATATGAGATTTTGCTCATGTGAAACGGAAACCATCGTGGCAATAAGATGATTTCGACGGGCATCACAGGAACACATCGCCAACTGACATTTCCGAACAACGCCAGCAATATTTTCGTAAACACATTTGCATTTTCCGCGCCGCCCCGGACTCGAATGGCGTCGCGTGCGCGCTGCATGTGCGGCTGGTCGCAGTTGTCGCCGATCATCTTCAGGGCGAAGTAGGCTTTGACGCTGGCGCTCATGTCGAAGTCGCCGTCCTGAAACAGCGGCCAGCCGCCATGCTCCGCTTGCCGCGCACGCAGATACGTCGCGATCCGCGCTTCGAGCGCCGCGTCGACGGGTTCGCCGAGATAATGCCGCATGAGAACATACTCGGCGGGGATAGTGGTATCGGCCTCGAGTTCGAACACCCAGTGGCCGTCAGGCTTCTGCGCGTTTAGCAACGCAGTCGTGGCGTCTGCTATCGCGTCATCGAGCGCCTCCTTCGAAATCGGGTCGGTGTACGACATCTTGTCTTTGCTCGTCCGCGTGTCCCGCAATGCTGCATCGGCACGTCAACCGCTGCCCCGGATCGGCGGTTCCAGC